>NZ_JAKKRM010000005.1:0-335067 GCF_025654295.1 Shewanella sp. SM23 | reverse complement strand
AGCCTGTTAAGCCCATTGGCCTGGAAGTTGTTATGGCTAAAGACGGAAAAAAGCCAACCGCCCGAACAAGTCCCCAGTGTGCATTGGGCTTATCTAAGATTAGGAAAACTCGCGGGCTGGAATGACAGCAAACGAAGCGGAATTGTAGGCTGGGAAAGGTTATGGCAAGGATGGTTTAAACTGCAAACCATCCTTGAAGGTTACCAGCTAGCCTTGTCTCTTGAGCAAAAGATGTGATCAAGAGACAGGAAACTTCGCAGGGCTTTATTTTTTAACCAATAATATCAAAATTTGGGATAATTACTGGCAGGTTGCCGCGCCAATATCAACCCATACTGCTGCAACACCCGGTACATCACCTTTAGTCCAGTAACTCGCCTTCCACACACGACCGTTATAGCTAGTAGTTTGACCGCCGTTATACACCACACCCGCATCCCAACCGAGATCAACTTGGCTGAGTAGCTGCCATTGGTCTGCGGTGCG
Organism: Shewanella sp. SM23; assembly: GCF_025654295.1. Classification (NCBI taxonomy): domain Bacteria; kingdom Pseudomonadati; phylum Pseudomonadota; class Gammaproteobacteria; order Alteromonadales; family Shewanellaceae; genus Shewanella; species Shewanella sp. SM23. Next base: position 334,581 of record NZ_JAKKRM010000005.1, on the reverse strand, counting down.
AGATGGCGTATTACCCTGCGTCCAATACTTTGCTTTCCATACCAACTGACTATGACTCACAGTATCGCCCGTGTTATACACCACACTGGTTTGCCAAGCAGGATAGTTACCGGCATTGGGATCGGTTGCATCGCACCCACCACCAACCACTTTTGGCGTCACAGTCAGATTAGTCGATGCGCTTGCATCTAAGGCACCATCGGAAACCAGCACGCTCAAACCATAGAGGGTCGCTTCGGTAACATTGGGGCCAGTAACCACTAACGTGGCACTATTTTGCCCGGTTGCCGACACGCCTGCGGGCACAGTCCAAGCGTAGGTTAAGGCATCACCATCTGCATCGGAGGCACTCGCTACTATACTGACGGTTTTACCCGCTTCAACTGTCGCAGTCGGAGCCAGAGTCACTACAGGTGCTTGATTAGGCGTATCAGCCTTGTTGGTTACTGTCACTGAATCTGTGGCAGATAACCCTTCAGGATCGGTGGCTTTAAGGCTAAAACCATAGGCGACATCGGTTTGGGTTGCTCCCAGTTGAATAGTCGCATTCGCCATATCCGCATTCGCGATGGCAACACTTGGCCCAGAGACTTGAGTCCAGAGATAGCTTAAGGCAGCGTTTTCAGGATCGCGCGAACCGCTACCATTGAGCGTAACATCGGCGGGACCGGTGACATTCACATCCGCGCCCGCATTGGCAATGGGCGCTTTATTCACTGGCGGAGTGGTGCCTTCACCATGACCTAAACCTTCGTGCATGGCATTCAGAATGTCACCATTATCGGCATCAAGTTCCCACGCAAAAAGCCCACCAAGTTGATTAGAAAGCACATATTGCCCCTTGGCTTTAACTGAACGAGCATCATCGAAAGTGATTAAATCGCCAGTAGATGCCTTGAACAAAGATGGCGCCTCGGCCGTTTCGTCATAGCTGTAAGTCCAACCACTTCCCATGTAATCGTTCGCTATCTGACGATAATCCACCACACCAGCTTCCCAAGTACCTTTTACTTTGCCCGTTGCCGTCCCCGTGAAAGGATTATTACCACTGTAGCCATTGACACCTGTCCAACCGCGGCCATACATAGCGGCACCGACCACAATTTTCCCAGGGGTCACACCTTGGCCTAACAGCGCATTAACGCCATTAGCTGTGGTGTAACGGGTATTGGGATCCCAACTCGCTTCATACAGATTGGTTTGATGGCCGAGTTCAGTATTAGTCCAACCACCATTAAAGTCGTAACTCATCAAGAAGATGTAATCCATGTACTGCTGAGCAGCCTGATAATCGACTTTTTGAATTTTATCGTCACCAGCGCTAATCGCTGAGGTCAGCTCATAGGTACGACCCGTTTCGGCGCTTAGTTCATCAAGCATAGCCCGCAGTTCACGCATCAGAGTCACATAGGTTTCACCGTCATTGGCATTACCTAAATTTGGGTTAGCGCCATTTCCCCCTGGAAATTCCCAGTCGATATCCACGCCATCGAAGAATTTCCAGGTCTGTAGAAACTCTTTCACCGAAGCGACAAAGATATCGCGCTTGGTTTTATCACCGAAGAAAAAGAAGGGATCCGAGAGGGTCCAACCACCGACCGAAGGTAAAATCTTCAAATCTGGATGTGCTTGCTTAAGTGCCATCAATTGACCGAAGTTACCTTTGTAAGGATCTGAATGCTCACTCACTCCCGCCTGCGGTATTTGAATCGCTGCCCAAGGATCGTGAATCGCAACTTTAAAATCACCACGACCACTACAGGCACGTTGCAACGCTTCGAAACTGCCTTCGATTTCTTTCAAGCTATCATTGATGCCATCACCACCACAAATTGGGGTAAAGCCATATAAAATATGGGTTAAGTTTTGCGCAGGTATCTTATCGACCGGGAATTTACGGCCGTATACGCCCCATTCGACAAAGTAACCACCCACCACTTTGCCTGATTTATTAGCATAGGGACGGTTGTTTTCTTTTAGGGGAGCATTGAGTGGCACTAAATGGCTGCCGTCGGTATCAGCCACGAGGATTTGTTTAGCATCGCTCGCCGTACAGCCATCACTGTTACACAGTTGTACTTGCATCTGATAACGGCCACCCTTGTTCACCTTAAAGTTAGCGGTTCCCGACGCGCCAGATGGGCCTTCCCAAACTACATTGCCGTTGAGTAACACTTGGGCTCTATTGCCCACATCGCCACTCCAAAGGTTCCAACTAACGGAGACATCGGCGGCATCTTTCACCGTAACTAATTGATTGTAAGCGGTAGCCGCTTGATTCACTTCAATAATAGCGAACTTAGTTTCGCCCCAACCTAAAGTCGGTTTACCGGGCGCCGCTGCAAAAACGCTGGCACTGATGGTAGATGCCAGCGCTGATGCCACTAGCAAGGCTGATGTTGAAATTTGAGTCTTGAACATGAGATATCCCTATTGAATTTTTATATGAATCAATAAGGCAAACAAAGCGTAGACAGGAAACAGCACTCTCTTAAAACCATGCAAAACGACTGACAACTGCATGAAGAAAAACCTGTGGTATCCCCGCTATCATAGGTACAGACGAACCCTTAGACCGGAGGCTTTGCGTCCCAGTTTTTCAACTGGTTTGCCTTTTACACACAATGACAACGTTGTCATTGCAAATATCAGCATAAGCGTAAGCGCAATAAAATTGCAACAAAATATTATCAACTGTGTTATTGGCTAAAATCGTAAATAGAACTAGTCATCTGATAAGAAAGGAATTATGCAAATTAAACTATCGCTAATATTTACTTTGGGTAATGAGGATCATCTGAATACTTTAAGAATAAAAAAACAGGACTCGATATGCCAAAGGCATCATAAGTCCTGCTTTATATTTCACAATTTACGTCGCTTATGCAGCTAAAACTCAATCACTAAACATTCATAGCGCAAACCATAGTCGAGCAATATTTATTATCCTTATGCGCGGGGTATTTATGATCCTTATGCGCGGGGATAGTCCCTTGCGAGCATCACTGATAAACCGCGGCAAACCAAGGTTTCCATATCATCGACACGATTGATTTTCATCTCAGCTAAGGGCGCGCTCAATGCCATTTGCTTTAAGCTTTCGAGGCAGCCTTTGTAGTAAGGAGCGCTATTCATCATACCGCCGGCAAGCCAAATTCGATTAGGATTAAATAAATTAACCGCCCACGCTAATCCCATGCCGAGATAACTGCCCGCGCGATATAAATCATCCTGAGTGGAGATTTTGCGGCTGCGCACTGAATCGCCACTGGCCAGTTGCTCTAAACTAAACTCACCAGATTCTGTCATCACGCGACAAGGCCCCAACTCCCCCGCCACGCCCGTCGCTCCCGTAAAGACTTGTCCATTAAAGGCAATAGACATACCGATCCCAGTGCCGCACATGACCAATAACTCACAGGCATATTTAGCATCACAAGTCGCTTGCATACCCGCATCGATATCGTTGCAGATAAACTTAAGCTCACCCTGGGTTTTGACTGTATCGAAGCTCAATCCATTGAGTCCAGGTAAAGATTTACAAGAAACCAAACGATTATTTTGTACCAGTCCAGGTACGGCAATCGCTAGTTGGTAATGCTGTAAATCATAATCACGTTCAAACGCCGCAATTTGATTATTTAACTCTTCAATTTTAAAACCTTCACCTGTGGGGATTTTATATTGTTCTGTATGTCCCGCGAGCTGAAGTTCGAACAGGGCTTTGGTACCGCCCACATCTATTGTTAGTATTTGCATCGCTTACTCCACTGATACATGTGCTCCACTCTGACCCCGAGTGGAGATGGCAAATGTTAGCATAGGGTCCAAATGTTAGCGATTGAATAAAACTTAAGTTGCTAATTTGTAAGGAACAAGTCCTAATTAAAACATGACCAACCTTTTATTTAATTCACTTTTCATGCTCAAAATCACATAAATAAATTAACAACAAACCCCATAACCTCAAGCGTCTTACCTGCACAAATTCACGATTGTATACAAAATCCTTTATTCGCTACCCTTGCATCTAGCGCGCTAGACTTGCGATAATCCGAGCCGGTTAAAACTCAAATCAACATAAACCTACTCATCCTTAGGCGATCTTCGCCTACCGACTCGCATAGCATGCCAGTCTCTATTGGAGCCCTTATGTCACAATCAATCGCTAACCGTCTCGGTGCTATTCGTAACGAATTAACATCTGCTAATCTCGATGCTTTTATTATTCCCCGTGCCGACGAATATCTGGGCGAATATGTGCCAGCACATAACGAACGTTTGTACTGGGCAACCAACTTTACCGGTTCGGCGGGTATGGCTATCGTATTGAAAGATAAAGCCGCAATATTTACCGATGGCCGCTATACGGTTCAAGTTCGTTTGCAAGTCGATGCCACACTTTTCAGTTATGAAAGCCTAACCGATACACCACAAATTGAGTGGTTATGTGACACGCTACCAGCAGGGTCTCGCGTTGGTTTCGATGCGCGCTTACACACCTTAGCTTGGTATGAAAATGCCAAAGCAACCTTAAATAAATCCCAAATCGAATTAGTTGCAGTTGAACAAAACCCTATCGATTTGCATTGGCAGAATCGGCCAGCACAGTCGAACGCGCCTATCACTTTGTTTAGCAACGAGAGTGCTGGTAAAACCAGCCTGCAAAAACGCATTGAAATTGGTGCATTAGTAAAAAAAGCCGGTGGTGATGTCGCCTTAATCGCCGCCTTAGATTCTTTCTGCTGGCTACTCAATATTCGCGGCAATGATGTACCACGCCTGCCCGTTGTACTCAGCAGTGCCCTGCTCCACGCCAATGGCGATATGCAGCTTTTCACCGATTTAAGCAAACTCCCAGAGGGCATTGAGGAGCATGTTGGTGCTGGCGTAAGCTTTAAGGACGAGGCATCTCTTGCCGATACACTCGCCAGCATGCAGGATGTAAAACTACTTGCCGATCCGAATTCTGCAAACGCTTGGGCACAAAACATTGCCCGTGAGGCAGGAGCAAAATTAATTGCTGGAATCGATCCTGTCGCTTTACCTAAAGCGCAGAAAAACGCCGCAGAACTGGCCGGCATGCGTGCCTGTCATATCCGCGATGGCGTCGCAGTGAGTCGATTCCTTGCATGGCTCGATGCCGAAGTGGCAGCCAATCGTATGCACGATGAAGGCACCCTTGCGGATAAATTGGAAAGCTTTCGCCTAGAAGATGAGCGTTACCGCGAGCCAAGTTTCGACACGATTTCAGCTGCCGGTCCTAATGCCGCTATGTGCCATTACAATCACAACAATGGCACACCAGCCATGATGACAATGGACAGCATCTACTTAGTGGATTCTGGCGCTCAGTATATTGATGGCACGACAGATGTGACCCGTACCATTGCGATAGGTGAAGTGACCGATGAGCATAAAAAAATGGTTACGCTGGTGCTAAAAGGTCATATTGCCCTCGACCAAGCTCGCTTCCCGAAAGGCACCTCAGGCCAGCAGCTCGATGCATTCGCCCGCCAATATTTATGGCAACATGGTTTTGATTACGATCACGGCACAGGCCATGGCGTGGGTCACTTTTTAAGTGTGCACGAAGGTCCGCAGCGCATAGGTAAAAATGTCAACGGTATCGCATTGATGCCCGGCATGGTGCTTTCCAACGAGCCGGGTTACTACCGCACCGACGATTTCGGTATTCGCCTAGAAAACCTCGTCGTAGTGCAACACTGTGAAGCACTTAAAGGGGCTGAGCGTGAAATGTATGAATTCGATGCGTTGACTATGATCCCTATGGATGCGCGCCTTATTGATAAGAGCCTGTTAACGCAAGGGGAAATAGACTGGTTTAATGCTTATCATCAGCAAGTATTCAATACACTTTCTCCGTTGATGTCAGGGGATGAATTGGCTTGGTTAACTCAAGTGACTAAAGCAATTTAGCACTCCGCTGATAAGTAGCAATTTAAGTCGTTATTTTAGTCACTTACGCGCTATAAAATAGAACGCCCAAGGCAATTAGCATTGGGCGTTTTTTTAGCGCTATCAGTGTGTTTTAAAACCCACGTCTTATTTCAAAACCATGATTTCAAAACACGATTTAAAAACATGAGTCGCTAAACCATAGTAGGTTGTGCCATCGGCTGATAAGCATCATCCAGCGATGCTTTAGACAACACTTCAAAGTCCTGATGAATTTCAATAAAACAATCGACTAATTCAGGGTCGAAATGCTGACCTTTGCCTTCAATAATTAAGTCGATAGCCTCTTGGTGGCTAAAGGGCCGCTTATAACATCGGGGAGAAGTCAGCGCGTCATAAACATCAACTAGGGCCACTATCCTCGCCGAAAGCGGAATATCTTCACCTTTCAAACCAAGGGGATAACCACTACCATCCCACTTTTCATGGTGACCCGAAGCAATATCGCGGCCCATCTGAATAAAAGTACATTGGGGCGCATATTCCAACAAACTGCGTAGCACTTGTCCCCCGATCACAGGATGAGCTTTAATTTGTTCAAACTCCTGCGGCGTTAGTTTACCCGGTTTAAGCAAAATCGCATCGGCAATACCGACCTTACCTATATCGTGCAAAATGGCCGACAAACTAATGTCTTGAATATAATCTTCGTTCAATTCTGCAGGAGGATTGGCGGCCAGTAGTCGCTGCGACGCGAGCATTTTCGAATACTGCCGCATACGTAGCAAATGCGCGCCCGTTTCGTTATCTCTGTATTCGGCGAGTTTAGCTAAGCCTAATACGGTAGCTTGGCGTGATGCTAAGGTTGAATCGAGTGCGTCAGCCAACTTACCTAATAAATAAGTAATAGTTAACGTCAACATGGCATTGGTCACGATAAAATTGACCACCACAACGGCCCAAATACCGACGCTATAACCTTGGGTTTCAGGCCAATTGAGCCAATTAAAATGATAGGCAAAACCAATCAATACCAAACTTAGCCCATTCAAACACTGGGCATATAAGCTGGCTCGATTTCCTAAAAATATACCGACTAACGGCGGGAAAATAAATAACCAGAAAAAACCTGCTCCCGAAGGGCCAATCGCAATTAAAAAACCGATGCCAATTGCATAACCCAGCAAGCAGCCACAGCCAAAACGCGTACTATCAGCAAGCTTAGGAAAATACAGTAAAAGCAGTAAAAACAGATAAGCCAGCGTATCAAATACCACCATAAACCAGAGATCGGCGATGACGCATAAATACACACTAGTGATGTATACAGGCACGCAGAGAATCGCTAGAAAGCCAAATAAACGTTCAAAAATCAAACGTCGCCAATGTGGCAGTGCCGCCGCTGTTCCCAAGGACGCTGTGGCTAATTTAGTTACACCACGCCTAAGTGATATCGCCATGGGAAGTTCCTCTTATGTAGCATTCCCGCTGTGAGCTAATAAACTAGAAGAGCAAAATCAAGATACACCACTGAAGCAAGGAAAAATAAACCATCTTTTGTTGCCCATTAAAGAATAGACTAAGGCCAATAAAGCGCTCCATGAATACTGCGATATCAAGCCGAATCAACGACATTAGTCCAATATCATCGAACATAATTTATATTTAAGATGAATGACAAATACCCACTCAAGACATAAAAGAATAACCCTATACAAAATACTAGAATTAACGATTTAACAGGATAAACGCTCGTTTAACTCCACATTCTCGCTACTTAAAAACTTTATATATTGCAATAGCTTATAAATACGACGAACGATTGATTTTCACCAGTCAGCCATGAGAAACCGCTCTCCTATACCCACACAAAAATGATACTCTTATCACATAACAAGCTTACTCCGATGAGAGTCAGCACAATAAAATTCGCGCCTAACACCGCGTCCTGAACCCTAATGAACCACATCGGCCCTGAATGGACACACTAAATGAGCCAGAGTAACGCCTCAGCAAATAAAATAGTTAATACACAGAGATCAGATCAAGAAATCCGCTTAACACCACAAGATGAACTCATTTCCACCACTGATACTCGCGGTATCATCACTTACGTCAATGCCCGCTTTGCCGAAGTATCAGGCTATAGCGATCAAGAATTAATTGGCAGTGCCCATAATATGGTGCGCCATCCGGATATGCCGAGCGCCGCCTTTAAAGAAATGTGGGAAAAACTTAAGTCAGGCCAATCTTGGCGCGGCATAGTCAAAAACCGCTGTAAAAATGGTGGCTTCTATTGGGTCGATGCCTTTGTTTCGCCCTTGTTTGAAAACGGCACTATTGTCGGTTACCAATCGGTGCGCATTCAGCCTCAAGCCGCCTACGTCACGAAAGCTAATGAGATTTACCAAAGACTCAAATTAGACAAATCCATTCCTAAACCCTTAAGTTTAATGCAAAAACGTATCGTATCTGCGGTTGTCGCCTCCACAGGTTTACTGATCGCTGGCTACTTTTGGGGCTGGGGCGTGATTATCGCAGGGGCGATTCTGATGAGTTTAAACCTCGCCATTTTCTACGATGAGGCTTTTCGTATTCCCGCTAAACTGATTGAAATGCAAACCAAATATGACTCTATCAGTCGTTACATTTACTCGGGTGCAGATACCTCTTCTATTCTCGATTTCCAGCTCATCATGCTACAGGCCAAAATGAATGGCGTACTTGGGCGCACCCAAGATCAAGCCAATCAATTACATGCCATTGCCGATCAATTAGTGGTCGCGACCGAGCAAACCTATGTCAGCCTAGATCAAGAGAAAAGTCAGCTAGAACAGCTCTCTGGCGCGATGGAAGAAATGAGTTCAACCATCACAGAAGTGGCGCAGAATACACATCTCACGTCCACCAGCATCAATACCGCCTATGATCTCTGCCTTAAAAGCAGTGCCAACATGAAGGCCAACACTCAAAAAATGGAGCAACTGGCAAAGTCTGTTGCCGATGCCACCAACAATGCCCATCAATTAAATAAAGAAGCCGAGCAAGTCGCTAATGCGATGGGCGAAATTGACTCTATTGCCGAGCAAACGAATCTCCTCGCCCTCAATGCCGCAATTGAAGCTGCCCGTGCGGGTGAACAAGGCCGTGGGTTTGCCGTGGTCGCCGATGAAGTACGCGCCCTATCGAGCAGAACCCAGCTATCGACCAACAGTATTTCTAAGAGTGTCGATAAGATGTTCACTATGCTCAACGCATGGGCCAAAGAAATGGAACAAAGCCGTCAACATGCGGAGCGTTGTGCCAGCGATATTCAACTGTCCGCCGACAATGTAAACACCATTTACCAAGAAGTGAGTGATATCCACACCTTTGCCCAACAAAATGCAGTGGCAGCCGATCAACAGCGTCAAGTGGTCAATGAGATCGCCAGTAATATTCACTCCATCACCCATGCCAGCGCCGAGAACTTAGCCGCAACCCATCTGATTGGTGATGCAGCCCATCTTCTTAAACACAATGCCGAAAAAGCCCTTGGCCTGAGGCGCACCTTCGGTTAAACATAAGTACAAGATCCAAAATACCGCAGCCTAGGTTGCGGTATTTTCTAATGTAGCGAGCTTTAATCCGTATTGTTGAGTCCATATTTTACTCAACCCTTGTATAGATCAATAAGACCTAGCCCACCTGAACCAGTGCCAAGCCTTTTATCCCCTCCTGATGAAATGATGCAGATAAAATGCCAAAACACTAAAAAGTACAGGTTTTAACCGAAATTTTTGCTATAATCCGCGCCCGCCATTTTTCTTATAAAATCTGTGTGGAAGAATGAGCCAGCCGGTACACCTCTCTCCTTTAGACGAGTGATAAAGAGGCTAGTGGCGCTTGAATGTTTGAATAAGTGAACGATAGGAATCCAAAATGAGATTTGAATCTTTTAGTTTTTCCCCCGAGATTTTGCGCGCTATCTCAGATTGCGGTTATCAACAAATGACGCCTATTCAGCAGCAAGCGATACCTGCTATCCGCCGCGGCCAAGATGTCTTAGCCAGCGCCCAAACCGGTACGGGTAAAACCGCCGCTTTCGCGCTGCCGATCCTGCAAAAGATGGTTGAAAAGCCAAGCGAAACGCTAAAGTCAAATGCCCGCGTATTGATCCTTACGCCGACCCGTGAGCTTGCAGCTCAAGTGGCTGACAACGTTACGGCTTACTGCAAATACTTAAACTTCAGCGTCTTAACCATTTACGGCGGCGTAAAGATTGAGACTCAAGCGCAAAAGCTGAAACGCGGCGCCGATGTGATTGTTGCCACCCCAGGTCGCTTACTTGAGCACCTTACCGCCTGTAACTTAAGCCTGTCGAACGTCGACTTTTTAGTGCTAGACGAAGCCGATCGCATGCTCGACATGGGCTTTAGCGCCGATATCCAAAAAATCCTTCAAGCGGTAAATAAGAAACGTCAAAACTTGTTATTCTCGGCCACTTTCTCAAGTGCGGTGAAAAAACTTGCCAACGACATGATGGTTAAACCGCAAGTGATCAGCGTTGATAAACAAAACACTACAGCCGACACCGTTAGCCAAGTAGTTTATCCGGTTGAACAACGCCGTAAACGCGAACTGCTTTCTGAGCTTATCGGCAAGAAAAACTGGCAACAGGTATTGGTATTTACTGCGACCCGTGAAGCCGCCGATACGCTAGTCAAAGAATTAAACTTAGATGGTATCCCATCTGAAGTGGTCCACGGTGAAAAAGGCCAAGGCAGTCGTCGCCGCGCACTGCGTGAGTTTGTGGCGGGTGATGTTCGGGTGCTGGTTGCCACCGAAGTCGCCGCCCGAGGTCTGGATATCCCAAGCCTTGAATACGTAGTCAACTATGACTTACCTTTCCTCGCAGAAGATTATGTACACCGTATCGGTCGTACAGGCCGTGCAGGAAAAACAGGCGTAGCCATTTCATTTGTGAGCCGCGAAGAAGAGCGCACGTTAGCCGATATCGAAAAATTGATTGGCCAACAGATTCGCCGCGTCACTGTGCCAGGTTATGAAGTTGGCAGCCGCGAATTGCTATTAAAGCAATTACAAACCCGCCGCAGTTTTGCCAAAAAGCAACAAAGAACCGACAACGTCGGCGCTCAAGTTGCTGCTGAGAAAAACATGCAGGGCCGCCGCGTAAAAATGAAGGTTGGTCAAGCACCGAGCAAAGCGAAAAAGCTGAAATAAACAACTAACATAGGCAATGCACCTCGCCTATCAGTCTCGTTATTAAAGCAAAAAGCGTCCCAAGGGACGCTTTTTTATTGAGCCGAATTAATGAGCTATAAACCATAGGCTATAAGAGTGACTCGCTCTCAAAGATGGCTTATCTCAGTCCGAACTCTGTGACGAAGTCAATACTTAGCCTACATAACTGAGGCCGATCACTTATTCGAAAAAACCACCAAATAACTGTTTAAGCCTTTGCTCATCAATGGGATTTTCGCCGCGCCAACCCGCTAGCGGTAAGATGATGTCAGAGCGGATACTGCCCGGGTATTTGATATTGCAGATCGCTTCAAATGGCGTAAATGCTTCATAAAGCGGCGTAACATAGGAATTTGGCATGATGCCAAGCTCAGCTAACACCGTCAGTTGGCCACGGAAACTGTACTTTTTAAATTGAGGAATAATCTTGGCTTTCTTCACCCTTTGCTCGAGTTTTCCGGGTGTTTCATCTAAAGGAGCCTGACGGATAGCTTCAATTAACGCACTGAAGATGGCCACATCCTCTATACTGGGTTTACAAGGCGATAGCGTACAAAACTCTTGTAATTCTATGAGATTGTGCGCCCAGCGCTCGTTCCACACACTGCCAGCGTAACAGGAAAAGATTTCTTGTCCCTGCTCAATCCAGTTAACGCGCTTGATGGAACACACAGGACAAATGTCACTATCGGTTGCCATCGAATGTTCTGGTAGCGCCTTAGCAAACAAATAACTGAGAATGGGTTGACGACCGCGAGGGAAGCTTGAAAAACCACATAAATAGGCCGCCAGTAAATTCTCCAGCGCAAGATTCGGCTGCTTTAGTATCGCTTTATAGCCGAGCACCACATCATCATGACTCAGCTTAACTCGGTCGTTGACCGGATAGCCACTCTGTTCAATCAATGCGATTTCAGCATCAGATAGGCCTTGATAGGAGTAGATATAAGTTCCCGTATCGACATCAAACACATCGCCATTATCGATTCTTTGTTGATAACCATGCTCGTCTTTGCGGTACGACTTTTTATAATAGACTTTCTTTAACGCCTTAAATAATCCCTTATCCATTTACCACTTTCCTATTGAAAAAATTACCAAACATCACTTCAGCCTTTCAAGGCTGTGGCAATACTATCACTTTCGCGTTCAGCGCCCCACCTTATCTCAGTTAATTAGCAGACTCGATTAGCTTACTCAATTAGCCCATGTTATCGGCTCACACCATTGACTCATATGAGACTAAAACGAGCTTTTGGGTGATTGAGCAATCATTGCTTTAAAAACACCACGATATCTGGATACACACTGCAATAAATTGCAGCATTCGCCGTTCTTATAGCTGTCATCCCCATTCACGACCCAACAAGCGTACAAACCAGAGCCAATCGCTTGAATTGATAGAATAACCCATAACTAAGAGAGATTACTTATGCCGTCCCTACTACAGCGCTTTTTATTGACCACCAGCCTACTGCTTGGCAGTTTTACCACGCTAGCTCAACCTATCGCTAAGGATGAATATTCGGTTAGCCCACTGCTCAATGGCGAACAAATTCCCGCAATTACCTTACAAGATATGAATGGCCAAAGCGTTGATTTAGCAGAATTAACCCAGAAAAAACCAACCATTTTCTTCTTTTACCGTGGTGGCTGGTGCCCATTTTGTAACAATCAAATGGGGCAACTAAAAGCGATTGAGCCTGAGTTATTAAAAATGGGCTTTCAGTTAGTGGGAATTTCACCCGATACGCCAGCTCAACTTAAGGCTTCGGCGGCAAAAAATGAGCTTAAATATCTGCTGCTTTCCGATGAAAAAATGCTGGCATCCCAAGCCTTTGGTTTAGCTTTTTACACTAGCGAAAAAGTGACTGAAACCTATACCGCACGCCTTAAGCTCGAGAATCCTTTATGGATCACCCCTGAAGGTGCCAAACGTTTAGTCTTACCTGTACCCGCCATTTATATCAGCGACGACAAAGGATTGATTCATTTTCAATATATCAACCCTAACTACAAAGTGAGGCCCGCGCCAAAGCTGATTTTAACCGCCGCGAGTTTGGTGGGATCGCAAGAATAAATATCGGTTTAACGACCGCTTTGCTAAACTAGCTCCGCCGCAATCAATATCGTCCAAGTTCAAATAGATAACATCACTTCAGCCCGCGGCGGAGTCATAATGAATTCTCAAACCTATAACCAAGCTGTGCTCGAACTCGCCCTTGCGGGTCTTGCCGATTTAACCGCTTCAGCACAGACCAAGAAAGCCCAGCGCACCTCCGCGCAGGAAAGTCATTTTTTGTGTAATTGGATGGTCGAGTCCTTAAAGGAAAAACGCTTTTCTAAACTGGTAGCCGACGATCTCACGGCTTGGATACGTTTGGCTCGCAGCCAAGGTGCGGGCGCCGAACTCAAGCGTTTACTAGAAAAGATAGTGTATCAATATCAATCAGTTGAGACATCAGAGCAAGCGTTGGGTACGGCATTAAATGCTATGATAGAAACTTTAAAGCAAGCCGAATGGTTGGTCTTTACTGACACTGAAATCAGCGCCAAGCCCAAACTCGATGCTGATGGTCAATCTAGCTTAGTCATTGATGCAAAAGAATTTAACCAACATATTAAAGACAATCAATTGGTCAAACCAATCAACTTATATGTCCGCGCCGATGAACAGACACTAACGCGTATCGCCCTGTCCCATGGGTTATTACTGAGCCAAGGCAACAAGAAAACCAGTTTGATTAAGCACCATAAAACCTATCAAATTTTCCCTAATAATCAGCAGCCAGCTTTGTGTCAGCTATTGGCTTAAGGTGTAATAGCGAAAAGCAGAAAATAGCTTGAATATGACGGATGTGACTGATTGTGATCCAATAAACAATTCATTCACACAGTTTAGATAGAATGACCATCGGATAGGTCTTGGCTAAAGCAGAGATAACAAGGATAAAAGCAATATGGTTAAGCGATGTTTGCAGTATAAACACTTAGTTCGATTTGCCTTGTTCACCCTTTGCTTGACTCAACAGCATGCCTTTGCGGAACAGCTCAAATACAATATCACTGGCTCCTATTCTTGGTATCCGTATTTTATCGGTGATCAAGCCGAGGCGCCGGGGATGATCACTGAGCTTATTCCGATGATTTTATCTATGGCTGAAATCAAAGGTGAAATCCTCGCCCTGCCGCCAAAGCGCACCAATAATGCGCTAGAAACCGGTCAACTCGACTTTGATATCGTCAGCCCTAGTTGGTTTGAAAAGCAGGATTTAGGGCCGCTGTTTGTCAAATCGGCCCCCATAATGCAAATCACTGAATATGTGGTCACATTGCCAGAGAATGTCAGTAAATATAAGGATATCAGCCAGATAAAAGGGCAAGAAATCGGGACAGTGCGCGGTTATTTATACCACGACGATAAGGACTTTATCCGTGCCGACTTTACCTCTGAGCAAGAGTTAGTCAAAGCCTTAGATAAACACAGAGTCGATGCGATTATTTCCGGTAATTATCCAGCCTTGTATTGGTCGACTCAGTTGCGGATCCCTGTCGCCCTTGCGGCGGTGCATTCCGATGGGGACTTAGTGTTTAGGTTACGTAAGGAACATGCCGATTTGCTTCCTGCCATCAATCAAGCCATAGCGACACTGAAGGCCAATGGTAAAATTGACGAAATCATCAAAAAGTACACTCAAACGCTGGCAAGCTAATCTTACGCTAGCTATATGAAATATTTGCGATAAAAAAGCGCCCGAAGGCGCTTAATCAATATCAATAAGGTCGCAGAATCTCAGTTTGACCATTCACAAGGATCATAATTAGCGAGGACGGCCGCATAGCTGTGACTCAATCCCAGAGTAGAGTAGTAATAACCTTTCCCCTGATTGTCCACTGCATAATGGATATCCTCGGCCCCAAGCTGTTGCGGCAATTGCTCACGCACATTGGCTAATGTAGGCTCATCATAAAGATAGGGGGCAAACGTCAGTACACTCTCCAGATAGACCTCAGTATGGCGGCAACTATTGCGACGGATCTGGGCAATAATCGCCTCAAACGCTTCACCCCGCTCCAATGCTAACCATTGCTCAGCGTAACGTTCAACTATGCTTCTGTCGGAATAGAAGAAATACCGCTTATCCGACAAACGCATCTGCACATCCTTGTAAGCCTCATTGAGGATCAGGCGAATATAACTGTTAACCGTTTGCTCACTATCCCACTCGAGCCCTGCCACGGCGGCGATTTGCTCCGCCGTGACTAAGCGTCCGTGTTGGCTAAATACCCTGATATAACCGACAAGTTCAATCATAGTGTCCAACTATAGTGTTCAACTGGGTAACAGGCCTCGCGCCGCCAATCTATCGGCAACAAAACCTAGGCTAAACTTGTCGAGCGTGGCCCGAGTTGGCGCACCGGTTTGAATATCCCAACCAAAGGCTTCATAGAACATATCCAGCGCCGTTTGCATGTCAGCGCGGTCCATCTTGATGGTGCCCTCTTGACCGAAGTTTTTATCTGGATTCAAATCATAAACCCAGTCACTGAGGACATCATGCTCTTCGCGCATATTGCTTTCATTCATTTGCAATACGGTTAAGGCACGGTGTAAATGCAGCACTCTTTCTGCCTTAAAGTCCAATTCCGTTTCTGTAGTTTCAATCCCAGTCACTAAACTGAACATCTGCGATTCAATGGTGCTATCGCCTTCATAGTTGCGATTTTTATCCGGTGATGCCAGCAGTGGGAACATCCAATTACACAGTGTCAGAGAGTCATGTAATACGTTTTTCACCAGCGACCATTTTGCAAAACGGATCTTAGCCGCATTGATTGGGGTATACCAATTCACCTTATCGAATGCACCTTCACCCCATTTTTTCTCGGCAATCGCCACTGTCATATCGTGTGGCAAACCACTGTTAACTATGTTGATGTGGGAATGGCACTGAGCATCACGGTTAAAGACGACGTTGATTAACGTACCCACCTGACCCGCGGTTTCACTAGCATGGTGCACGGCAGCATTGGTTTTCTTGTTGAATACCTTAGTGGCACTTTCTTTATGAATATCCCAATTACCTAACTTGGGATTGGTTCCATCTAACCCCCAACGCTTGATCAAATCATATAAGCCGTCGGCCATATGGGAGATTTCACCTTCTTTAAACGCCACTCGGCGATAAAAATCAAGTAAGAAAGCGGGATCTTGGTTATCCCAAAGCGCCCAAGGAATACTGTTAAATTCATCTTCAGGTAATAAATGCTTAAACATATCCTTTGTTTTTAGGAATTTAAATAGATGAGAAATGGAGCCATAGTTACACCAAATACCATAGTCATCGAGAATATGAGCCCCTAAAGCGCCCGCCATCGCATGTGCTTCTGTACCATTTTTGGTGCCCATTAAATACTGTGGTACGAGGAATCCCATACAGACGTTAGATATATGTTCGGTTTTACGACCGTATTTGCTTTTCAATTCAGGGACTTTTAGCTCGCAGAAGCAACGTATTGGGCATGAATGACAGCCTCCCGTACGCTTCATCCACTTATTGGCGTATTCCACACCTATGTAACTTTCTGCCATCGAAGTTCGAAACCCAATACGATTGCGTTCATTCCATGGCACTTCGCCTAAATCGATTTCTTGATCGGCAGCGCCCCACTTCAAACCGGGCCGAGATTTCCAGCGGCTGATGGGTGCTGAGTACTCAGCCCAAGATTGCGGCGTTGAAGGAACGACACCATTATTGTTGGCACCGATAATACCTAAAATATGGTCATCTAAGGCACGCATCTTTTCATTATTGGCGGCGATTTTAACGGCGCCAGTGCCGATAATGCCGATCCCTTTACAATTTTTTGACCCCATTACCGAGCCATGACCACCTGCTGAGTGCCCGCCCTGAGTCATAATGACAGAAAGAGGCACTTGGTTTTCACCCGCTTGGCCAATCGCAGCGACTTGTGCATTAGGTCCCATCATTTGCGCAATCATGGCGTGGGTATCAAATATACCTTTACCCCATAGGGCGTCAGCAGGTTCAATCGTGACCTTATCATCCACAATTTTAAGCCACACAGGACTGCTCGCTTTGCCTTCTATTGCAATCGCATCGAAACCCGCAAATTTCATTGCGGGTGAAAAATGCCCACCAAAGTGACCATCGGCAATCAGATGTTTTTCAATGACGGGACTACGGGAAGTAATGGTTGTTCGTCCAGTACAAATAACGCCTGAACCCGTTAATGGTCCGGCAGAAAAGACAATAATATTATCTGGGTCGATTGCTGTAATATTATCCTTATGATCATCCCACAATATTTTATAACCAATCCCCATACCACCGATGTAGTCATAATATTTATTGATTGGCTCATACCATATATGATTAGTTGTTAAATTAACTCTGAGGACTTTACCCGCCCAACCACCTATTTTATCACTCATATTATTTCTCCTGAATTTAAGAAACTAAGCCGGTATATTTTTCATATTGTTCTAATGCAGCTTCAGCCTCTTCCCAGTTATAAAATTTAATTGCACCTGTAGGACAAACTTGCGCGCAGGCAGGTTTACCGTTACATAAATCACATTTGACGGCTTTCATTTTACTGCGAACAACTTTAATGACTTGCTGAGGACACTTATCTGCACAATAACCACATCCGACACAACGTTCTTCATCAATCACTTTGGCGCCAGTTTGTTCGTTCGTTGAAATAGCTTGCTGTGGACAAACTTCAGTGCAAACTTCGCAGTGGCGACAAGTGGAAGGAACAACGGTTTTATCGCCGCATTCTCCTCGTTGTATTTCATAGTCAAATTGCACACCATGTGGGCCATAGTTCATATTTCTTTCTACTTTGACGCGGGCAAGTGTCGGACTGCTATCCCCTTCATGGTTCCAACCACAGGCAATTTCACAGCGTCTGCAGCTAACACAAACCGTAGGGTTCACCACCATGAGTCCACCAGGCATGACTTCTACTATCTCTTGGCTATTACTGTCACTGCCACAACCGGTCAGAAAACTTATTAATGTTCCGCTATAAACTGTACCGACAGCAACGCCCATACCGCCTTTAAGCATTCCTCTTCTGGTAATCATATTTGATCCTTTATTAGTCAAAGCAATATAATTAAAATATGCATACACTTTGATTCCCGACAATTTATGCTAAAGTAATTATGTCTTTGATTTTTAACCTGCGTCACAATTACCCATATTGGGGCATTATTAGATCAAGTTACACGACATGCATCAGAGTAACGCTTTCAAGAATTAACAATTAAACATCTAGCAAATTTAAATAATGCCTCACTTCAAATTACCTTAATATAATTAACAAATAACTTTTAAACTTGGTTAATTAAGTGCAACTCGACTCATAACTAAGCTAATATCTATACCGCATACATTCCGATTAGAGTCCCGACAGAATCTAATTAAAAAGGAATGGAAAATGATGAAAACGAATACCCGTTCTCAATGGAAAATCTTTACGCCAATGGCAGTCGCAGTCTGTCTGATGACAGCCTGTTCCGATGGTGACGATGGGAAAGAAGGACCACCAGGGATTGTGAGTATCAGCATTGAACAAGCGGATACACTCAAAGCGACAATAGAAAATGTGGTTATCGATGCACAAACTCATGTTCAGGTCGATTTCTTCCTCAGCAATGCCAATGGTATTGCGGTCACAGGACTAGAAAACCTGAAGGAGCTAGATACCTTAGCTGTCGGTATTGCCAAATTAGCACCGCCGCAGGAGCACTATCAAATCACCCAAACCGCGGCTAATGCTATGGCAACAACTGGCGCTGAAGTCACTAACTCTGCAGCAAGCGCGACAGATGCTGCGTTGCAATGGACCAGTTACATCAATAATCAAATAGAACCCGCCACAAATGCCCAAGCGAATGCACAAACTCAGTGGCAAGCAGGCATTGAAAGCAGCTGTAAAACGGCTTGTCTAACCTCCTTAGGCGCGGGCCAATACCGTTACACTTTAAGTAAACCACTCACGGGTTACTCCCAATTTACGGGGATAGATACCCAGTACTCGCCTGAGCTCACCCACAGGATTTACCTAGAGTTAAAACCGTTAGCAAACAGCCCAATCGACACTCAGTTGATCAACAGCGTGTACGATTTTGTGCCCGCCACAGGACAGACCGTCGCGGCGGATATGGGCCGTAAAGTGATCGCGCCGGAACAAGCCTGTTTTCGATGCCATAACCCAGACTTAGCCAATACCGATACTCGCCTTTTGATGCACGGCAATAAACGTTTTGCCTTTGAGGGCTGCGTTGTCTGTCACACGACTTACTCTGGCGATCCTGAAACGGGTAATAGCCTTGATATGGCGACATTGACACACCAGATCCACCAAGCCAAATATCAAATTATCGGTTACAAGGGACAGCTATATGACTACGCCAATGTGACCTTTCCCGGTGATATGACCCAATGTCAGCAATGCCATATTCCCGGCGCAACGGCGCAAAGTGGCAGTAATAATATCCCCAGTAAAACCGCTTGCCTTGACTGTCACAAAGCGCAAATTCCCGCAGATTGGAATGGCACTGTAGCGGGTTTATTCCACAACAGGGAAATTTTTGCCAACCCATGGGCACTGGGTTGTAGCGGCTGCCACCCTGATAGCACTAATCCTGAAGGTGTCGGGCTTTTCCACAATGCCGCCGTTAAAACAGCCACTAAGCTGGTGAGCGATTACCAAGTTAAGTTACTGAGTTCGCAGCTAAGCGTTGAAGCTAAGACCCTTGCAGTGACATTGCAAGTGCAGCAAATGGAGCAACTGCCCGCCAGTCAACCTATGATAAAATCCTTCTGGTTGATTGCCACAGGTGAAACAAATAGCGCGAACATGCCAATCAATAACGGCCAGCGTAAAGTGTGGGATTTATTAGCAAACACGAGCGACGTCGCCTTAAAAATTACCGCGCCCAATCAGCTAACAGTCACTATATCTAACCTGTCGGCTGCCGATTTTGGCGATCTGAGTCAGTCAAAACTCTACAGTAAACTGGTGCTCTGTGCCGATAAAAATACCGGCTTTGCCGTTAACTGTAATATCGCAAATCAAGAGGTGAGTCTCAGTGCCATTAATTCGCTAAGCCTGCAAGGTCAAGCTGTTACAGCAAAAGCTAAGGTCGATGAACAGGCCTGTCGCCAATGTCATGATCAAGGATTAGAAGATAGAGTTCTGTCGGCGCATCAAATGAAAGGAATTTTTGAACCCAATAGCAGCTGTGGCACCTGTCATGCACCGCAAACAGCAACCGCACTGACCGATGGGCAATGTCAAAGTTGCCACAGTAATGATGCGATTATGTATCTCAATGCCAATGTGATGCATACTCCTGGGGCCAGCCAAATCAAGCCCTATCGCACCATCAACAATACTTTGAGCTACAGGGAAATGGTGCATTCACTGCATGCGGGAACCCGCACTGTAGTGGGTTTTGATAACCCACGTCCCGAACTCACTTACCCTAATGCAAAAAATAACTGTAGTGTTTGCCATAGCGCAGGACAGCTCAGTCTCGAGGGGCTAAGTGCACAGCAATCCCTGTTAGTTGCGACACCCGATGCAGCCAACATAGGGCAAATTGCCGAGTACTCACCAACCTTAGCAACCTGCACGGCATGTCACACGCTTATCGATAGTTTAGTCGTCCATGCACGCAGCTTTGGCGGAGTTTACCAAAGCGATGCCAGCGGTGGTCGAATTTACCAATCAGGACAGGAGTCATGCGCAACCTGTCATGCCGAAGGTCGCTCATCGGGGGTCGACAAGGTACACAAATAAGCCGTTAGATTTGATTTAATGCAAAAAAAAAACCGCTCACCATAATGGTGAGCGGTTTTATTTCATTCGTCCTATTTATCAATCTTTTGTCCGCACAAGGCTCAAAAGAGCAACGGCGAGCGCTTTACTTGATTTGACTTAGTTTAATGTCGTTGAGATTAAGGCTTGAGCACACTTTGGCTCTCTACTACCTGCGTTTGGCTATAGTCCTTAGGTCTAGAGTTCGACAAGGTCACACCACTTAAGGCTTCGGCGGTTAAGGTGTTATTGCCGTTCAATAAATCATTCAAAGTTCCAGAGTCGCCATTCACTAACCCTAACTCCCTGAGCATGGCATCGATAACAGGCGCATTGGCGCGATAGTTTAACGCTGCACTGGTCACTTGCTCTGCGATACCACCTTGATGGTGAGCACCTTCGCCACCCGCAGCAAATTGATGACCTGCACTATAACCTTGAAGAATCTTAATACCTTCGATATTTTCTAACGGCTTAACCGCTTGAGCCACGATTTCAGGCAAGGCCTTCAAAATGGCGAGGGATTTTTGCAGGGCAATCTGCTCATCACTCAAGACGTTTTCAGCTTCGTAAAGCGCTTGTTTACCCGCAGCTTCAACGGCATACACTTTTTCATCCGCTTCGGCCTGCAGTTTTTTCGCATCGGCACTGGCGCGCGCTTCAATCAGAATCGCACTCGATCTGTCTTCAGCTGCACGTTTCTCAGCTTCGGCCTGCACTGTTACGCCGACTGCATCACGCTCAGCTTCCTTACGAGCATCAATCACTTCAATCTCTTTGCGACGATTAGCTTCTGCCACTTGGCGCGCTGTGATTACCGCTTCTTCTTTTTCAACTTTCAGTTTTTCGGCTTCAGCTGCACGGGCACGAGCTGCTGATTCTTCTTCAGATTTGGCCGCAACCGCAATGCGTTTTTCCTGCTCAGAAACTTCGATATCCCTTTGCTGTTGAATGCGCGATTGCTCAATCGACTTATACTTTTCAATCTCACGGGTTTCGATATCTTTGGTCTTTTCGATTTCAGCGGTTTCAATGGCGCGCTCTTTAGCAATCTCGGCTTCGCGTTCTTCACGGGCCTTGTTTTCTTTCTGCTTAATAATCTCTGCTTTTTGATCGGCGCGTTTAAATTCGAGTGACTGTTGCTGGATCAAGCGCGCTTCTTCTTCCGACTTTTCAATCTCTAGGGATTCCTTTTCAGCTTCGAGGTTACGCTGCTCGATCTTAATGCGGTTTTCCTGCTGAATATCGTTGGTTTCTTTGCGTTTCTCTTCGATAATCTTCGCCAGACGCGCACGACCTTCGGCGTCAAATGCGTTGTTTTCATTAAAAAACTGCAAATCAGTTTGATCGAAACCCGTTAATGAAACCGATTCGAGTTCGAGACCGTTTTTCTCCAGATCGTTGGCGACGTTATTTTGCACCCGTTGCACAAAATCGGCACGCTGCTCATGCATTTCTGTCATGGTCATTTCGGCGGCCACGGCACGCAGCACGTCGACAAACTTAGACTCCATCAGCTTTTTAAGCTCTTCAACGCGGTTTGTACGCGTGCCTAAGGTTTGCGCTGCCATTGAAATACCATCGGAATGTGGGGCTACACGCAAGTAGAAATCGGCCTTCACATCGACACGCATTCTGTCCTTAGTGATCAGCGCATCTTTCTGGGTTTTCTCCACTTCGATACGCAGAGTGTTCATGTTTACCGAGATGGTTTCATGTAATACAGGCAACACAATAGCGCCGCCATCTTTAATGATTTTCTCACCACCAAAGCCGGTACGCACAAAGGCCATTTCTTTAGTTGCACGTTTATATAACTTGGCGAAAATTAACCCGATCACAATCAGGCCGAGTAGCACCATACCCGCAACGAGCAAAATAAAACTACCGGATGAACCTACGTTTGTTAACACATCCATTTGATTTCCTTTCAATTGATTTATGGCTTGGGAAGATTAATTATCAAAACGCGTAGCAGACCAGACGCGGCCTTCTCGCTTAAGCAGCACGACTTGAGTGCCTGAGGCAAACTCGATATCCGAAGTTTCGGGCTCGACTAAAACGTAATGTTTTTGTTGATGTTTATCGCGAACGACAGCTTCAGAGGGCATGCCTTTAATTGCGCAACCTAAGGTGATAGTGCCGACATAGCCGCTAAGATCATCTAGCGAGATCGCACTCGATTCATTTTTAGGCAAATGATCAGCAAGTACTCGGCCAAAATAACGGCAAGAAAATGCACTAGCGACAATAGCAATGGGTAAAGTGAACAGTTGCGGCAGTAAAAAACCGGCAAGACTAACACTGATAAAATTGACGATATAACCCGCAATCGCAAAACTGGTCAGCGCAAGCACAAACCAAATAAGTAATGGGAGTCTATTTAGACACAGCCAACCGGCAATGCCCGTGAGTCCACCCGCGCCCACATCAGCATCATATTCCACATCAGCAGGCACCCATTGGTCTAACGCACTTAACATGCTTAAACCTATGAATAATGCGAAGACTTCAAACACACCAAGGGCCAGTACGCAGGCAAAAGCTATGGTGTAAGGTAAATTAGGCTGTTCAACTAAAAACGCCCACATAGTCATCTCCTTGAACAATACAGCATTCCATTTATTTCACTGTAATTATCGACTTAACCACAACAGAATAGCAAGGCAAGCACAATTTCCAAACTAAAAATTGTCCCTAAAATAGATTTTGACTATCACTCTGCTGCGCCAAAATCGCGTGGCCATCTTCGCTACGAGTACCCTATCGAAAACCACTTTAACACTGCAACTCTCTTTTTAACTTAGCGCGCTAGCGCTGCAAATAGCCGCAATCGACATACATAGCGTGGATGCCATTTATTCAGGAGCAATAAATGGCCTTGCCTCAAGTGCGTTACTATAGCGTTAAGGTCAGCCCACTGAGTCCTGCATCTTTAGGTTGTTTGAGTATACTGTTGACGTCATTGTATTATCATCCTGTTATTGTTATTTATTCGCGCAGGTTTTATGCGCCAGAAGGGAAATCCCATGGGCACACCTAAGACTAAAGTACCAACGCCAAGTTACGACAAACTGACGGCACATTTCCAGAAAATTTCTCACTTTGAACATTTCAGCGCTTTGGGTGACTGGGACCAAGCGGCCATGATGCCAATGGGCGGTGGTCAAGATCGCGGCGATGCAATGGCAGAACTGGCGCTGCATATCCACGGTCTCAAAACCTCAGCCGCCTTAGCCGAGCACTTACACGGCGCGGCGGATGAATCACTCTCAACAGAGCAAGAAGCCAATCTGCGGGAAATACTGTACCAGTATCAACAGGCCAACTTAGTGCCCGGCGACCTAGTACAAGCCAAAACCAAGATGGCCTATCAATGTGAGAATGCGTGGCGCGAGCAACGTAAAAATAATGATTGGCTGGGCTTTAAGCCCAATCTAAAAGCGGTCATCGACCTTGCCAAGGAAGAAGCGCAGATCCGCGGCGAAGCGCAAAATATCACGCCCTATGACGCCCTGCTCAATAAATTTGAACCGGGAATGACCACGGCAAAGCTGGAACAAACCTTTGGCGGTCTGAAAGATTGGCTACCGACACTCATCCAAGAAGTGCTGGCTAAGCAGGCAAACGAGCCTAAGCTTGTGCTCAATGGCCCCTTCGATATCAGCGCGCAGCAAGCCCTTGGCCGTGACGTCATGGCGTTTTTAGGGTTTGACTTTAATCACGGCAGGCTGGATATGAGTAGCCATCCATTTTGTGGCGGCGTGCCAAGCGATGTGCGGATAACGACCCGCTACAATGAGGCCGATTTCAGTAGCGCAATCATGGGCATAGTTCATGAAACAGGCCATGCCAGATACGAGCAAGGTTTACCTCAAGCGTGGCGCGGTCAACCCGCTGGGCTTGCACGTTCTATGGGCGTCCACGAAAGCCAAAGTCTATTTTGCGAAATGCAGCTTGGGGCAAATCCGGCATTTCTACGTCAGTTGCAGCCTAAAATCGCGCAGCATCTTAACTGTCATTTCAGCGCCCAAGAATTAGCCCAGCATTACACTCGCGTAAATCCCGGACTTATTCGCGTCGACGCCGATGAAGTCACTTATCCCTGCCACATTTTACTGCGGTTTGAGGCGGAAAAAGCCTTTGTCGATGGCAGCTTAACCGTCGATGATTTACCTGATTTTTGGTCGACGCAGATGCAACAATTACTGGGGATCAATACTGATGGCAATTACCGCGACGGTTGCATGCAGGACATCCATTGGGCTGTCGGTGAGCTAGGGTATTTCCCAAGTTACACCTTAGGCGCCATGTATGCCGCCCAATGTCGTTTTGCGATGGAAAAAGCCTTAGGGCCGATTGAAGCCCTAATCGATGCAGGCAAGTTGGACTCGGTATTCCAGTGGCTGCGCGAGCACATTTGGTCTAAGGGATCCTTGCTCACGACCGATGAACTGATCCGCCAAGCAACGGGCGAAACCTTGAATGGTCAATATCTTGAGCGTCACCTGCGCCAACGATATCTGGGCATTTAACCGCTGCGAACGCTTATACCCAAGCTACCTGAAGAGTCGAGTTTCAGAGCGCCTAGGGTGCATCAATTCAAGGCGCATCAATGACAGAATGTCGGCCACCTTTTGAATTGATGCAACACGGAAGTGAAGTGCCCTAGGTGCTCCGTCCCGGCGGCTGATGTTAACCACGGGGTAACGCACTTTATGCTGCGTTGGTTATTTTTAACTTAGCCCGCTAGGTCTGCAAATAACCGCAATCGCCATGGATGGCGTGAATGCCATTTATGCAGGAGCAATAAATGGCCTTGCCTAAAGTGCGTTAAACTCCCGCTGAATCCTGCATCTTCAGGTTATTTGGGTATACAAGCGCTGAAAGCTCAGTTTATACGGGTTTTAAAGCGCTTTATATTGCCGTTGGAGCCTGCATTTTGAAGCCGCTTGAGGTTATAATGCCGAGCTTATTTGAATCAGGACTCTTTCAACGGAGTTCCTTCAACAGGACTTTTGAAACAGGATAATTGTCGGCCATGTTACTGCGAGCAATCACCCCACAGGATTGGGATGCCATTTTAGCAATCCAAGATGAGTGTTACTCACAACTGGACCCTGAGCCATTGCACGTGCTGCAAAGTAAATGGCAGGTATCGCCACAGTCCTGTTTTGTGTTCGAAGTAAATGGCTCAGTTGTCGGTTATTGCTTGGCTCACCCTTGGACCACCAATATGCCGCCAGCGCTCTATCAGCCCATTACCCATTTACCTAAGGCTGATACTTTATATCTGCACGATATTGCGCTTTCAGCCAAAGCCCAAGGTTTAGGCGCCGGTGCTAAAGCACTAACCCGCTTAACACTGCTGGCAGATCGATATAATCTCAATTCCTTGTCCCTCGTTGCCGTTCAAGGCGCCGACAGTTATTGGCTAAAAATGGGCTTTAAGCCTCAGACCATAGACAAGTGCCTTGGCAGCTATACCGACGATGCCATGTATATGATTTATAAATTTAATCATAGAGATGAAAGATGAATCCAACCCTGACCACTATTGGTTTACTCTGCTTGAGCAATATCTTTATGACCTTTGCTTGGTATGGGCATTTGAAAACCTTAGGCTCAAAGCCTTGGATTATCGCCGCCTTAGTGAGTTGGGGCATCGCCCTATTTGAATACTTGCTGCAAGTGCCCGCTAACCGTATAGGTTACACGGTTATGAATGTCGGCCAGTTAAAAATTTTACAAGAAGTCATCACCTTAAGTCTGTTCGTCCCCTTTGCCTATTTCTATATGAAAGAGCCATTGAAGCTCGATTATTTGTGGGCAGGATTGTGCATATTAGGTGCTGTGTATTTTATTTTTAGAAGTGAATTTAATTAATTTCAGACTTATTTCAGGAGAGCTCACCCATGGCCCGTCAAGTCACTTATACCTTCAAAGGTAAGACTAAAACCATCGCCTTTAGCTACGATAAACACCATGATTTATATGAAGCCGTGGCCGAAGCCGAAGGCATCGATCTGACCAATTTTTTGGCCATGGAGCAACAAGTCGCCATGACGTCGCGCAAGGGTGCTAAGGCTGAAAAAGAATTCAGAAAAGTAGAATTTGCCCGCTTTGGCTTTAGCAATATCCACTTTGTTAGAGACGAAGAACCCGAAGCCTAGGCAGGTTATTCATTTTTGTATTCGCTTTAAGCACTTTAAAAACAGGACACTGTGATGCTCAATACCGAACATGCTAACTTTCCCCGTGCAGGATTCTTTCGCCGCTTAGGTGCTGCCGTTTACGATTCGCTGTTAGCCGTTGCCGTCTATATGGTTGCGGGCGCAATGGGCTTTGGGATTTTCTACGGCCTCACAGCTTCAGGATTGGCTGGCATGAATGGCTTTGAGCATGTCTCTGACGCGCTCAATGGCACGCCGATTTACCATGGTATTTATCAACTCTGGCTCGTCTTGTGTGTCGGCACTTTCTACGCATTATTCTGGAGTAAGGGCGGTCAAACCTTAGGGATGCGCGCTTGGCGGCTTAAAATTCAACATCCTAATGGCCAAAACTTAAGTCTAATCACTGCCTACGCTCGCATCATTTGGTCACTGCTCGGCATTGGCAATTTATGGATTTTAATCAATGATGATAAGCGCGCACTGCAGGATATGATGACTCGCTCAGAAGTGGTCGTGCTGTCTAAAGAAGCCAACCAAATGCGTAACTGGCATGGGGCATAAGTTTATTCTTAAGTAAATCCGAAATACAAAAAACGACGCAAAAGCGTCGTTTTTTATGGCTATTTTTATGGACTATTCTTAATTGACGAAATCCGGAGTAAGGAGTAATAAGCTGCGTATCATCGCCGGATAAAGTAGAAGGCAACGCCAGTAAACAACAAGCTTGGCGCAACAGCCCCCACATAAGCAGGTAGCTCATACACTATACTCATGGGACCAAAAATCTCATTACTGATATAAAAGCTAAAACCTGCTACGACCCCAAGTAATACGCGCGCACCCATAGTCACAGTCCGCAGCGGACCAAATACAAACGACAGTGCCACTAACATCATCACTGCTACCGTCACGGGCTGCATCACCTTGCGCCATAAAGCAAGCTCATAACGGCTGGGATCTTGACTGTTAGTTTTAAGGTAATCAAGATAACCGACCAGACCACGTATAGATAACGCCTCGGGTTTAATCGACACTACGCTGAGCTTATCTGGCGTTAAACTTGATTGCCATTGGTCTTCTTCAAGATACTCAAGCACGACTTTTTCATAGCTTAAATCAGTACGTTTAACGTCAAATAAACGCCAGCGATCTTGGGAAAATACCGCTCGGTCTGCGTGAACTACATTGGTGAGCTTAAGTTCGCTATTGAATTTATAAAGAGTGATATTACTGAGTTTATTGATGTTTTCAACTTCACCAATATTAACGAACAAATCACCATCCTTTGCCCAAATTCCACGATGGGACTTAATTAAACTCCCACCAGAGAGTTTAACAGCTTGCAACTCATTGGCTTTTTGCTCAGCAATCGGTGCGCCCCACTCCCCTAAAACCATCACCAATAA
Organism: Shewanella sp. SM23; assembly: GCF_025654295.1. NCBI lineage: Bacteria > Pseudomonadati > Pseudomonadota > Gammaproteobacteria > Alteromonadales > Shewanellaceae > Shewanella > Shewanella sp. SM23. Next base: position 305,975 of record NZ_JAKKRM010000005.1, on the reverse strand, counting down.
CATCAAAGGCACAGCAGTTTTCATCGCTGACATAGTGATCTGCAAACGTGACATGCCAGAAGCTTGCATCACCACAAGTTCGGAATTCGATGCCAACATTCCCATACCAATCAAAGCGCCAAGCAAGACGGCCATAGGGAAAAACATTTCAATATCCCGTGGCACTAAAAATAAAACATAGATGCCAGCATCCATCATGCTGTAGGTGCCACGGCCAACTAAACGCAGCTGATCAACCCATTTGATGATGCCCGACAAACCAGTCAACACCAGCAAACAAAGCGCTGAAGTGCTTAACAATATTCTGGCGATATAAAGGTCTAATATCTTCATGCTGCCACCTTCTTATTGGCAAACAAGGACGATATACGACTGAAAATAGGCCTATCTTTGCCAAGCAAAAATAACCCCATCAGGAGCGCAGAAACATGGATCCACCACATACCTAAATACAGTGGAATAATCCCATCTTGCAATGCCTTACGTCCCGCGACCATCAGTCCAAAATAGCCAAGGTACAAAAGTACTGCTGGGAACATCTTAGCAAACTTACCTTGGCGCACATTCACCCGCGCTAACGGCACAGCAATCAGGGTCATAATTGGAATCGCGAGCGGGATAGCAAGACGCCAGTGGAATTCAGCCGCAGCTTCAGCACCTTCAATTTTAACGAGTTCATCAACGGGCAGTGCAGATAACTTACGGCGACGCTCATCAACTTGCTGCTCTTTAATTTGCATTTTATAACCACCAAATTCGATCATTTGGTAGTCCTTTGCCTTCGGGCTGCCTTGATAACGCACGCCGTCATTCAAGTTCAATTGTTGAGCACCTGAACTATCTTCCTGTACTCGTCCACCTTTAGCCACCACGACATTGGTCACGCCAGTTTCATCATCAGGATCAGGTAGTTGGGCTACAAACACTTTATCTAACTCGTTATCTTTGCCAATACGCTCAACAAATAATACCGCGCGACCATTGGGACTCGCCTGAAAACGCCCTTGGATTAAGGCGGCAAGACCCGCTTCGGACTGGGCTTTTTCGAGCACTTGGTTTTGCTGTTCTTCTGCCCAAGGAGCAACATAAAGGGATAAATAGCCAGTGAACAGCATATTGATCACGGCGAGGATCAGCGTCACGCGGGTGACATACCACTCACTAACCCCAACACCGTGGAGAATGACCATTTCATTTTCGGAATACATACGGCCGTGGGCCAGTAAAATACCCAAGAACAAACTTAGCGGCAGCACTAAGATCACCAGATAAGGCAAGTTAAGCCCAATCAGAGTCATGATTAAAGAGGCGGGAAAATCGCCGTCGGAGGCATCGGCCAGTATACGCACGAAATGCTGGCTAATAAAAATAGTTAACAGCACTAAAAGTACCGCAATTTGTGCCTTTAAAACTTCTCGAATAAGGTATTTAAATACAATCACAGGCAGGATCCGGTCTCTAAACTTATCTTTTTGCTGGTAACAGACTAACTTTCATGTAAACTGTTTACTTTTGATAGTTTTCTGACCAGCTTCAGGGGTTCTTGGTAAACTTAACGTCACGAAATGCGTGACTCAAGCGCCGAGAATAAATCACCTTTGGAGTAATAACTTAGGCCCTTTTCGGGACAAGCAGACATTATCCAATAAATATAAAAATTTGTCTTTAAGAATCTAGGAGTGCTCATGGAGTTTAGCGTAAAGAGCGGTAGCCCCGAAAAACAACGCTCAGCCTGTATCGTGGTCGGTGTTTATGAACCCCGTCGTCTGTCGGGTATCGCGGAGCAATTAGATAAAATTAGCGAAGGTTATATCAGTAACCTACTGCGTCGCGGCGATCTGGAAGGTAAACCTGGCCAGATGTTATTGCTGCACCATGTTCCTAACGTATTGAGTGAACGTGTATTATTAGTAGGTTGTGGCAAAGAACGAGAATTAGACGAACGCCAATACAAACAAATCATCACTAAGACAATCAACACCCTTAACGAAACGGGTTCAATGGAAGCCGTTTGCTTCTTAACTGAACTGCACGTGAAAGGACGCGATACGTATTGGAAAGTACGTCAAGCGGTTGAAACCACTAATAGCAGTCTTTATAGCTTTGATGCCCTGAAGACCCGCAAAGGTGAAACTCGCCGTCCACTGCGTAAATTAGTATTCAATGTCCCGACTCGCCGTGAATTAACCTTAGGTGAGCGCGCCATCGAGCATGGTATGGCAGTATCTGCTGGCATGCATTTATGTCGCGATGTAGCAAACATGCCACCGAACATCTGTAATCCAGCCTATTTAGCTTCTCAAGCTCGCCAAATGGCTGAAATACACGACACTCTGCATGTCACCACTATCGGTGAAGAGCAAATGGCCAAACTGGGCATGAACTCATACCTTGCAGTCGGTCGCGCCAGTGCCAATGAATCCATCATGACTGTGATGGAATACAAGGGCGCTGTCGATAGCACAGAAAAACCCATCGTATTAGTCGGTAAAGGGTTAACCTTCGACTCGGGTGGTATTTCATTGAAGCCTGGCGAAGCCATGGACGAAATGAAGTACGACATGGGCGGCGCAGCAGGTGTTATCGGCACCATGAAAGCCATCTGTGATATGAAGTTACCTATCAACGTTGTGGGTATTCTGGCTGGCTGTGAAAACATGCCATCGGGTAATGCTTACCGTCCAGGTGACATTCTGACCACTATGTCAGGTCAAACCGTTGAAGTGTTAAATACCGATGCGGAAGGCCGTCTAGTCCTATGTGACGTATTAACCTATGTTGAGCGTTTCGATCCTGAATTAGTTATCGATACTGCAACCCTGACTGGCGCGTGTGTGATTGCCCTTGGTAAACACGCATCGGGTCTGTTCTCATCGCATAACCCTCTGGCACACGAGCTATTAAGTGCCGGTGAGCAAAGTGGTGACCGCGCATGGCGCATGCCATTGTGGGATGAGTATCAAGATATGCTCGACAGCCCATTTGCTGACATGACCAACTTAGGTGGCCGTCCTGCTGGAGCTATCACTGCAGCATGTTTCCTTTCGCGCTTTGCTAAAAAGTACAACTGGGCTCACTTAGACGTTGCAGGCACAGCTTGGAATAGCGGTGCTAACAAAGGTTCTACGGGCCGTCCAGTGCCACTATTGACTCAGTTCCTGATCAATCGTGCTGGCGTCGAACTCGGCGAATAACCAACTATCCGGCCTTAGTGTGTTAAAGGCTCGATAAATGAAAGGCGAAGATGAAAATCTTCGCCTTTTTTATTTTCTTAATTTAATCAGAAAATCGATTTCCTGAATAAATTAAGAAAATAAAAAAACTGAACAACTAATGGTTTTAGAATCATTTTTCAAAGAGTTATAGTTCTACCCTCTTCATCTCCAACGGTTTGAAAGCATCCCATTAAGTCCCGCCAGACAGTGATAGATAAAACCTCACCGTAAGGTTTGCCCTAAGCATTAACCCATACTGACTTTTAGTGTAAACTGCTGCTCTCGTTCGCCACTAAAACAAGTGAAGCAAGGCATTGAAATCATGACTCAAGTGCTGTTTTATCTTATGCCGCCAGTGGCATCGCCTGCCAAAACCAAGGCTGATTCACCTGTTGCAACCGCGAATGCGAACCCTGCACTTTGCGAGATGCATCTTCTGGCATGCCAACTGGCGCAGCAGGCTTTTGTGAAGCAACAATGGGTCTATATCCATTGCCAAGATAAACAGCAAGCCCATGCAATTGATGAACTTTTATGGCAGTTTGAGCCAAGTGCCTTTGTACCCCATAACCTCAAAGGTGAAGGCCCGATGACGGGATCGCCGGTTGAAATCGGTTTTGATCGCCTCGGCGCCAACAAAAGTCGCCAAGTTCTGATTAATCTTGCAGACCAAGCGCCCCCATTTGCGGTAAACTTTGGCCACATTATCGATTTTGTTGCCAATGACGATCAGCATAAAGCGGTCGCTCGCGAACGTTATCGACAGTATCGCGGCTTAGGGGTCAATTTACAGACCCAAGACTTAGCAACACATCCACTTAATTAGTTTGAGACAGACACGTTCCCATGGAAAAAACATACGATCCGCAGTCCATCGAGCAAACGCTTTACCAAAACTGGGAAGAGCAAGGTTACTTCAAGCCACACGGTGATGAATCCCAAGGCAATTATTGCATCATGATCCCGCCACCAAACGTGACGGGCAGCTTGCACATGGGCCACGCCTTCCAAGACACCATTATGGATACTTTGACCCGTTACCAACGGATGAAAGGCAAAAATACCCTATGGCAAGTCGGTACTGACCATGCGGGTATCGCCACCCAAATGTTGGTTGAGCGTAAGCTTGAAGCCGAAGAAGGCAAAAATCGCCATGACCTAGGTCGCGATGCCTTTATGGATAAAGTGTGGGAATGGAAAGCGCAATCGGGCGGCACTATCACTAAGCAGCTACGTCGTATGGGCGCTTCTGTTGATTGGGACCGCGAGCGTTTCACTATGGACGAAGGCTTATCTAAGGCCGTACAAGAAGTGTTTGTACGTCTGTACGAAGACGAGTTGATTTATCGCGGTAAGCGTTTGGTCAACTGGGATCCAAAGCTGCACACGGCTATCTCTGATTTAGAAGTGGAAAGCAAAGAAAAACAGGGCCACATGTGGCATCTGCGTTATCCACTGGCCGACGGTGAACTGACTGCCGATGGTAAAGACTATTTAGAAGTCGCTACCACGCGTCCAGAAACCATGCTCGGCGACAGTGCGGTTGCAGTGCATCCCGATGATGAACGCTATCAAGCGCTAGTCGGTAAGTTTATTCTGTTGCCGATTGTTAACCGCCGCATTCCTATCGTGGCCGACGATTACGTCGACATGGCCTTTGGTACTGGCTGCGTGAAGATCACCCCAGCCCATGACTTTAACGACTATGAAGTCGGTAAACGTCACAACCTGCCCATGTTCAACGTGCTGACCTTAGATGCCGCTATTCGCGTGAGCGCCGAAGTGGTGAACTCTGACGGTACCTTTAACAAAACGCTCGATGGCAGACTGCCTGAACGCTTTGCCGGACTTGACCGTTTTAAAGCCCGTGATGCTATCGTCGCCGAATTTGACACGTTAGGGTTGCTCGAAAAAATCGCGCCTCATGCCTTGAAAGTGCCTTACGGCGATCGCTCTGGTGTGGTTATCGAGCCTATGCTGACCGACCAATGGTATGTAGCTGTTGCGCCAATGGCGAAAACCGCTATCGAAGCCGTTGAAAATGGCAGCATTAAATTTGTACCACAGCAATATGAGAACATGTACTTCTCGTGGATGCGTGACATTCAAGACTGGTGTATTTCACGTCAATTGTGGTGGGGTCACCGCATCCCTGCATGGTACGACGAAAATGGCAAAGTCTATGTCGGCCGCAACGAAGCCGATGTACGTGCTAAGCACAATATCGCCGACTCGATGACATTACGCCAAGACGAAGACGTACTGGACACTTGGTTCAGCTCAGCCCTGTGGACTTTCTCGACCTTAGGTTGGCCTGACAATTTAGAAGATTTAAAAACCTTCCACCCAACCGACGTGTTGGTGACAGGTTTTGACATCATCTTCTTCTGGGTTGCCCGTATGATCATGATGACCATGCACTTCATCAAAGATGAAGACGGTAAACCACAAGTTCCGTTCAAAACCGTGTACGTAACCGGTCTTATCCGCGATGAAGCGGGTAACAAGATGTCAAAATCTAAGGGCAACGTACTCGATCCATTAGACATGATCGACGGTATCGGACTTGAAGATTTAGTTGAAAAACGTACCGGCAACATGATGCAGCCACAACTGGCCGCCAAGATTGAAAAGAGCACTCGCAAAGAGTTTGCCGACGGTATCGAAGCCCACGGCACAGATGCACTGCGCTTTACGCTTGCGGCAATGGCATCAACGGGTCGTGACATCAACTGGGACATGAAGCGCTTAGACGGTTACCGTAGCTTCTGTAACAAGTTATGGAACGCCTCACGCTACGTGCTGATGAACACAGAAGATCAAGATTGCGGCCCTGGTTCTCCAGAGTACTGTGGTTTAGAGAATGGCGGCGAGATGGAATTGTCGTTGGCCGATCGCTGGATTATTGGCTTGTTCAATCAAACCGTTAAGACCTTTGACGATCACATGACAGCCTACCGTTTCGACTTAGCGGCCAATACCCTGTATGAGTTCACTTGGAACCAGTTCTGTGACTGGTACTTAGAGTTAACCAAACCGGTATTGCAAAACGGCAGTGAAACGCAAATGCGCGGCACCCGTCACACCTTAGTGACAGTGCTCGAAGCGATGCAACGCCTGATGCACCCTATGATGCCGTATATCACTGAAACCATTTGGCAGCGCGTTAAACCGTTAGCCGGTGTCGCTGGTGATACCATTATGCTGGCACCGTTCCCAACATTTGATGCCGCTAAAGTCGATAGCGCAGCAATGGCCGATTTAGAATGGGTTAAGCAAGTAATCGTCGCGGTGCGTAACATTCGTGCCGAACTGAACATTGCCCCATCTAAACCGCTAAATGCCCTACTTCGTGGTGTTAGCGCGCAGGATAAAGCCCGTGTAGAAGCAAACCAAACCTTCTTCACTACGCTTGCCCGCTTAGAAAGCATGACCATTTTAGCCGATGGCGAAACTGCGCCTATGTCGACCACAGGTTTGATTGGCGAAATGGAGCTACTGATCCCTATGGCAGGCTTAATTGATGTCGCCGCCGAAATGGCCCGTATCGACAAACAGCTTGAAAAGCTCGGCCAAGAGATCGCTCGCATCGAAGGCAAATTGTCGAACCAAGGCTTCGTGGCAAAAGCCCCTGCCGAGGTTATCGACAAAGAGCGCGCCAAGATGGCCGATCTCAAGCGAGATATGGACAAACTCAATGAACAAAAATCTGAGTTTGCTAAGTTAGAAGCTTAAGCTTCTCATTTACTCTGATTCACTTGTTATGATTAGTTCTAACTGAATGAAGGGCAGCCACTTGGCTGCCCTTCTTGTATCTATATCACTGCAATCTATGAGCAATTATGAGCCTTAATCTACGCTCTTGGGCCAGATGCCGCATTGAACCCGAGTCAATTCTAAACACTGCCATTTAACCTACGGCACAGTATTGAAACCACCTCACCATTCATCCTCATCATTCCCCGTGATCTATCGCTCATGAGCTCACACGTAGCCCATCGCTGCCTACATGAGTAAACTGCACACATGTAGGCTAAAGAACAGCTAATACCTCTAGAGACAGCGCTGAGAGACTGATATGGGTATCCAATGTCGTCTTAGACTCTCAACACAGGCAAAAGCAGATTCTTCAGTGAGTTGAACCTAAGAAAGAGAAGTGTTTAAAGCGAAATGGCTAAAGATAGCGACACCGAAGATACTAAGGTAAGGCAAAAGATGATGATGCAAAGTTAAGGTTAAACCTAAGCGGGTAAAAATATAATGAGTTAAACCATACAAATTAAAAAATAAAAAAGCCCTGCAATTGCTTGCAGGGCTTATCTATATGGTGCGCGTGGAAGGAGTCGAACCTCCGACCGCCTGGTTCGTAGCCAGGTACTCTATCCAGCTGAGCTACACGCGCAAACTCGTTTTTGTACTTCTAAGATCCAATCAAGATTGAGTCTAGGATAAGCACTTTTATCTAGCAAATTTATTCTATTCTTCTCGACTAAAAGAATAGAATGGCGGAGAAGGAGGGATTCGAACCCTCGATGGGAGTTAAAGCCCATACTCCCTTAGCAGGGGAGCGCCTTCGGCCACTCGGCCACCTCTCCGCGTTTAACGCTTTAAATCAACAAGACGTATCTCGTTAACTATATTGGTGCGCGTGGAAGGAGTCGAACCTCCGACCGCCTGGTTCGTAGCCAGGTACTCTATCCAGCTGAGCTACACGCGCATGTTAAACGGTAAAACACTAATACGACCTAAATCATATTAATTTAAATTGGTGCGCGTGGAAGGAGTCGAACCTCCGACCGCCTGGTTCGTAGCCAGGTACTCTATCCAGCTGAGCTACACGCGCATGTTAAAAGGTAAAACATTAATACGATTTAAATCATATTAATCTAAATTGGTGCGCGTGGAAGGAGTCGAACCTCCGACCGCCTGGTTCGTAGCCAGGTACTCTATCCAGCTGAGCTACACGCGCATTTTAACTCTTTGCTATAAGCAATTATCTACAAAATTTCTTATGAAATTCAAAACTGATGAGTTAAAGATTAACTAATGCAGAGATGGTGCGCGTGGAAGGAGTCGAACCTCCGACCGCCTGGTTCGTAGCCAGGTACTCTATCCAGCTGAGCTACACGCGCGACTTGTATCTAAATTTACTTTTACATCAAACACCAATAAAAATGGTGCGCGTGGAAGGAGTCGAACCTCCGACCGCCTGGTTCGTAGCCAGGTACTCTATCCAGCTGAGCTACACGCGCACTGTTTTCTATCAGTAAGAAATGGCGGAGAAGGAGGGATTCGAACCCTCGATGGGAGTTAAAGCCCATACTCCCTTAGCAGGGGAGCGCCTTCGGCCACTCGGCCACCTCTCCGTTTTCTTGGCGCACATATTACTGTTTGACGAAAATAAGTCAAACCCTTTTTCCGAAACAGATTCCATTTGAACTGTTTTTAATCACATTGCTGTTATATCAAGCCAATGTATTGATTTACGCCAATCTTTCGGTCTAAAAAATAAAAAAGCCAGTTAAAAAACTGACTCTTCTGTTGCCGTAGTACGCTTGCCAAAACAAGGTACTAAAAGTTACCACCTTCCGATGGTGTACCTGATTTTTCAGATTGAATGCGTTGGTAGATTTCTTCGCGATGAACAGAAACCTCTTTTGGTGCATTCACACCAATACGCACTTGATTGCCTTTTACCCCTAGCACTGTAACTGTGACTTCATCACCAATCATCAGTGTTTCGCCAACACGACGAGTCAAAATCAGCATTCGATAGCTCCTTTATTTCTTAATTCAGCTTACACACGGCACTCATCCGGTAGATGGGCTTATTATAAGGTCAGCTTAGTACAAATTAATAGTATTCAATACTCAAACGGTTATTTAATTACACCTTATTTAGCTCGAAAGCGTGATGTAACGCCCGAACCGCCTTGTGTAAGTCCCTTTCATCGATAACGGTTGATAATTTACTCTCTGACATCGTGAGTAACTTAGCATGAATAGTTTCATTACCCAAGACTTCTAACATCTTAGTCAATAATCCCATTTTTGCCTGTAAACCTTTGCCAACTAAAGATACTTTTGCACGTTGACGTTCGATAATCAATGGCCCGAGAGCAAGGCTTTCACTTAAGCCTTCGAGCTCATTAAGCAGAGTATCAACCTTAGCTTCTGCGAGCATAAAACTGACGCGACCCGAAGGATCATCCTCATGGATCCTCAATGGAGAAATAAATTCCACATCGATTTCCAATCGAGTTAAACAGCCTAACAACGCTTGATAGCGTTCACTGGTGGTAAACAGCCCTTCAATCGTCAGCGTTGCCAGCGCCTTATTAATCGCGATACCTTGCACTAACGAGGCAATCGTTAATTCCGACTCGTCGCCAAATTGAATTAACGTCCCCTGCCCAGCTTCAAAGCTCGACAATACTCGCAGCGGTACGCGAAAACGCTCGGCGTATTCAACAGAATCGGGATGCAGCACTTTAGCGCCGAGCTTTGCCATTTCGAGCATCACATCAAACCCAATCACATCGAGGCGACGTGCACTGCTATCAATATTCGGATCTGTGGTAAATACCCCTGCCACATCGGTAAAAATCTGGCATTCATCGGCTTCTAACGCTGCAGCTAAAGCTACTGCTGTGGTATCTGAACCACCGCGTCCTAAGGTGGTCACTTCACCTTGAGGATCGATGCCCTGAAACCCTGCAACGATCGGCACAACACCGTCGGCTAACAGGGATTGCAAATACTCAGTATCGACGCGCTCGATACTGGCGCGGCCAAATTGACTATTTGTATGAATTTGCACTTGATCGCCCGTAAGGGATTTCGCTTTTATGCCGCGACGTTGTAGCGCCATCGACATCAAAGCAATACTCACTTGCTCACCCGTCGAGACTAGCATGTCTAACTCGCGCGCCGAGGCGCGCGGATTAATTTGTGCTGCAAGTGCAAACAGGCGATTCGTCTCACCCGCCATCGCGGATAAGACTAAAACTTGCTGCTCACCATTGTGAGCTGACTTTGTAATCTGCTCAGCGACCGCTTCGATACGTTCAATAGAACCCACCGAAGTGCCGCCGAACTTTTTCACAAAAAGCTTGCTACCACTAAGCTTTCGTTTTTGGGGCACAGCAACCTCTTAAGCTAGACGCTCAGTAATCCAAGGTAATACTTGAGCCAATGCCGCATCCAGATTTTCTGGCTGGCTACCGCCCGCTTGAGCCATATCAGGACGACCACCGCCTTTACCGCCAACTTGTGCAGCGACCATAGCGACTAGCTCACCCGCTTTGACTTTACCGATCAGATCGTTACTCACACCCGCGATCAGGTTAACTTTCCCTTCCTGCGCGGTACCAAGAACGATAATGGCCGATTTCAATTTCTGTTTTAATTCATCTTGCAAGCCACGTAATGAACTTGCCTCAACGCCGTCTAATTTTTTGATCAGTACGTTAACGCCATTAACTACAACGGCATCGCCCACTAAGTCTGCACTCGCTGCGGCCGCTAGCTTATCTTTCAGCTGCGCCATTTCTTTTTCGAGTTGCTTCATCTTATCGAGCTGCGCTTTTAACTTAGCCACCACTGAGTTGGCATCGCCTTTCAATAAGGCAGCGGCTTCTTCCAGTTCAGCTTGTTGCTGCGCCACATAAGCCATAGCAGCAGCGCCAGTCACGGCTTCGATGCGACGTACACCCGCAGCAATACCCGCTTCAGAGGTGATTTTGAACAAGCCGATATCGCCAGTGCGACCGACATGTGTACCGCCACACAATTCGATAGAAAAATCGCCCATAGTCACAACACGCACTTGTGAATCATATTTCTCACCAAAGAGTGCCATAGCGCCTTTCTCTTTAGCTTCATCTATGCCCATTTCAGCGGTTTTCAGCTCATGGTTACGACGAATTTGAGTGTTAACTAATTCTTCAACTTCTTTTAATTCAGCAGCTTTTACACCTTCGAAATGGGAGAAGTCAAAACGTAAACGCTCAGGATCAACCAAAGAACCTTTTTGCGAGACATGAGTACCGAGCACTTGACGCAGTGCGGCATGCAGTAAATGCGTAACAGAATGGTTTAACTGAGTACGGTGACGCAGTTTTTTGTCAACTTTCGCTTCAATAACTTGGCCAACGCTCAAGCTACCTGTAGCCAAAACACCTTGATGGCCCGTTGCTTGACCATACTTTTGCGTATCGTTTACCGTAAACTCAATACCGTTTGCAACCAATTGGCCTTTATCGCCTACTTGACCGCCAGATTCCGCGTAGAAAGGTGTTACATCGAGCACGACAACGGCTTCATCACCCGCTTTGATCGCCGTCACTGACTCACCATTTTGATAAATCGCGGTGACCTTAGCTTGACCCGCTAATTCGGTGTAACCACTGAATGCAGTTTCAGTATCAATTTTCAGCGCAGCGTTATAATCTGCACCAAAGTTACCGGCAGCTTGTGCGCGGCTACGTTGTTCAGCCATGGCGACTTCAAAACCTGCTTCATCGACAATGATATTGCGCTCACGGCAGACGTCAGCGGTCAAATCCATTGGGAAGCCATAGGTGTCATACAGCTTAAATACAGTTTCGCCGTCTAAGGTGTCACCTTTCAACTCGTTTAAGGCCGTATCTAAAATACCTAAACCACGTTCAAGCGTTCGGGCAAATTGCTCTTCTTCCGCTTTCAGTGCCTTTTCAACAATCGCTTGAGTCTCAGCTAACCCTTTTGCTGCATCGCCCATCACCGCAATCAAAGACGAAACCAGCTTGTAGAAGAAAGCTTCGGTCGCACCTAACTTGTTACCATGGCGAACTGCGCGGCGAATAATACGGCGCAGCACATAACCACGGCCTTCGTTCGACGGCATAACGCCATCGGCAATTAAAAATGCACATGAACGGATATGATCGGCAATGACTCGCAGCGACTTTTCAGATAAGTCACTAACACCAATGACCTCTGCGGCTTTAGCAATCAAAGTACGGAAAATATCGATTTCGTAGTTAGAATGTACGCCCTGCATAATCGCAGCAATACGCTCAATCCCCATGCCTGTATCAACCGAGGGCTTAGGCAAAGGTAACATTTCACCCGATGCTTGACGGTTGTACTGCATGAAAACGATGTTCCAGATTTCGATGAAACGATCACCATCCTCTTCAGGACTGCCAGGACGTCCGCCCCAAATATGATCACCATGGTCATAAAAAATCTCAGTACATGGACCACAAGGACCGGTATCACCCATTTGCCAGAAGTTATCTGACGCAAAGGCAGCACCTTTATTGTCACCGATACGTATGATGTTCTCGGCAGCGACACCAATTTTTTTATTCCAGATTTCAAAGGCTTCATCATCTGTCTGATAAATAGTGACGCACAGACGTTCCTTCGGCAGCTTTAACGTTTCAGTTAAAAAAGTCCAGCCCAAACGAATCGCTTCTTCTTTGAAATAATCTCCAAAACTGAAGTTACCTAGCATTTCGAAAAAGGTGTGATGACGTGCTGTGTAGCCAACGTTATCCAAATCGTTATGTTTACCACCGGCGCGTACACAACGTTGAGCAGTGGTCGCACGCGTATAATTGCGTTTGTCCATGCCAAGAAACACGTCCTTGAACTGGTTCATGCCTGCATTGGTAAATAAAAGTGTGGGATCGTTGCCTGGCACTAATGAACTACTGTCCACAACTTGATGACCATTGCTGCGGAAAAATTCGAGGAAAGCGCTTCTGAGCTCTGCTGTAGTTTGATACATGAAATCATCCTGAATTGGGTAAGCATTACCAGCTACGCCTTAGGCTAGCCGTATTTCTATTTGCCCAGCATTATAAGCAGACTAAGGAAGGACGACCAGTCTTGATTGGTGATATACACATCAGGAATTTAATATTTTAGCGTGAATCGCCCACACCAGAGTCACTAGAAGCAAAACGACAGGATAAAGCACAAATAAAGACGGTGTAAGTTTATCGCGGCACGGACAATATTTAAGCAAGTGAGTCTAATGTGGAGTACGAAATGGACAAGACTCATTGATGATATTTAGATGAGCTTTTACAGTATTAGCTTCAAATTTAATAATCTTCATCGAGATCATTGGGATCTGAATCTAGTGCGTAAGTGATTTGATCGTAGCTAAAGCCTTGGCCCATTAAAAAACGCACTCGTTTGGCCTTTTCCTTTGCGATGAGATCCCGAGCTTTAGAGCCCTTCACTTCTGTCACACGGGGAACGCCATACTTTTTGGTGGCTTTATCTTTTGCTAGCTCAAACCAGTCACAATCACAATTAACCAAAGCGGCTTCAATACAATCTTTAGATAAGCCTTTCTGTGCGATTGCTTGGCGGATGCGTATTGCACCGTGACCTCGACTGATGTGGCTACGCACTAACAGTTCGGCATAACGAGCATCATTAATAAAACCGGAGGATTCGCAAGCATCGAGTACAGGTTCGATATCGTTAAGTTCGAAACCTTTTTCGAGCAATTTATCGCGGATTTGTAAACGGGAATAATCGCGGCGCGCTAACAGCGCGACCGCAATTTGATGGGCTGACTGACTCAGAATACTTCGCCTGTCTCTAAATCAATATTGTCCTCAGTACTATCATCAGCTTTGGCAGCCAAGGCACTCGGATTACTCAAAAGCAACTCACGTAGCATCTTGTCAATTTCAGCAGCAATAGCTGGGTTTTCAGTCAGATATTTGCCAGCATTAGCACGACCTTGGCCGATTTTATCACCTTTATAGCTGTACCAAGCGCCCGCTTTTTCAATCAACTTATGGGCTACGCCTAAGTCAACTAACTCACCAGTACGGTTAATACCTTGGCCATAAAGGATTTGGAATTCGGCCTGCTTAAACGGCGCTGCAACCTTGTTTTTCACCACTTTAACGCGAGTTTCGTTACCGACCACTTCATCGCCGTCTTTAATGGCACCAGTGCGGCGAATGTCTAAACGAACAGAAGCATAAAACTTCAGCGCGTTACCACCGGTTGTAGTTTCTGGGTTACCGAACATCACACCAATCTTCATCCGAATTTGGTTGATGAAGATAAGTAAGGTGTTAGATTGCTTTAAGTTACCCGCAAGTTTACGCATGGCTTGGCTCATCATACGCGCCGCTAGGCCCATGTGAGAATCACCAATTTCGCCTTCGATTTCAGCTTTAGGCGTTAATGCCGCCACTGAGTCGACTACGATAACGTCAACAGCGCCTGAGCGAGTTAAAGCATCACAAATCTCAAGCGCTTGCTCGCCAGTATCCGGTTGTGAACACAGCAGGTTATCAATATCTACGCCCAATTTTTTAGCATAAATAGGGTCTAACGCATGCTCTGCATCGATAAAGGCACAGGTTTTGCCTTCACGTTGCGCTGCGGCAATCACTTCTAAAGTCAGTGTTGTTTTACCTGATGATTCAGGACCATAGATCTCAACGATACGCCCCATTGGCAAACCGCCAGCACCTAAAGCAACGTCCAGAGACAGAGAACCGGTAGAAATGGTCTCAACATCCATAGAGCGATCTTCGCCCAGCTTCATGATGGAGCCTTTACCAAATTGTTTCTCAATTTGGATCAATACCGCAGCAAGTGCTTTCTCTTTATTTGGATCGACCTTCATTCCTGTTCCCTCATCAAGACAAGCATTAAGCTGTCAAAAGTGATATTCAATTTACAAACGGGTAATTCAAAAAGCCGCGCTTTTTGTCTTAATTCTGCTGACTAGTATACTGTACAATCATACAGTATCAAGACCTGTGACTGAATTATTTTTAGCTGATAGGATTTTTAATATGGCCAAGGTTTTAGCGAATATCAAATCAGATAATAGCTCCCTTTGATCAATATCCATCGTTAAGGGCTCAATTTTCACTAAATTATTGCTAAGATTGGCGCAACAAATTTTGCGTGGTCTTTTTAGCTGAAAATTGTACAGCAGTCTTCCGCTTCCATAGCGCTTAATCACCTTTAACCACACAAACTGTATCGCCTTTAGGCAGTCACAACGGACGATAACGATTTAATGAATGTAATTGATACCGATGATTTAGAAAAACATACTCCTATGATGCGTCAGTACTTGACGATGAAAGCAGAACATCACGATATGTTGCTGTTTTATCGCATGGGTGACTTCTACGAGTTGTTTTATGACGATGCTAAACGCGCTTCTGAGCTGTTAGGCATTTCACTCACTGCGCGCGGTAAAAGTGGTGGCGATCCTATTCCGATGGCGGGACTTCCTTACCATGCTGTGGAAGGCTATCTTGCAAAATTAGTTCAAATTGGTCAATCAGTTGCGATTTGCGAACAGATTGGCGATCCCGCGACATCTAAAGGGCCCGTAGAACGTAAAGTGGTGCGGATTGTCACACCAGGCACCTTAACCGACGAAGCGTTGCTACAAGAACGCCAAGACAATCTGTTAGCCGCGGTTTATCAAGGTAAAGTCGGTTTTGGTTATGCCACATTAGATGTTTCATCCGGACGTTTTGTGATTGCTGAGCTAGACACCCGAGAGTCATTAGAAGCAGAATTGCAACGCACTAATCCCGTTGAAATTCTCTACAGTGAAGACTTTGGCGAACTAGGTCTACTTAACGGTTTTAAAGGCAAACGCCGTCGCCCCGAGTGGGAATTTGATTACGATACGAGTATCAAGTTACTACTGGCCCAGTTCGGCACTAAAGACTTACATGGTTTTGGCATCGCAGATGCACGTTTATCACTGCAGGCTGCGGGTTGCTTGATGCAATATGTCAAAGACACACAGCGCACGGCACTGCCCCATATCAATGCCATTATCCGCTTCAATCAAACCGATAGCATAGTACTCGATGCGGCAACTCGCCGAAATTTAGAATTAACTCAAAACCTAGCCGGTGGCCGCGATAATACCTTAGCGGCAGTATTGGATAATACGGCAACGCCTATGGGTAGCCGTATGTTACAACGCTGGATCCATCAGCCTCTGCGAGATCCTAAGCAAATCAAGGCGCGCCAACAGGCGGTGACTGAACTCCTCGATACCGCAGCCCACGAAGGTTTGCATGAGCAGTTAAAGGCACTTGGCGATATCGAACGTATCATGGCAAGGTTAGCCCTGCGCACTGCCCGTCCAAGGGACTTTGCACGTTTACGTCAAGCACTGGGCTTATTGCCTGAATTACAACTGAGTTTAAGTACACTGAGCGCACCGCACACGACCCAGTTGCGTCAACACTTAGGTGAGTTCCCCGCTGAGCAAGCCCTACTTGAGCGCGCGATAGTCGATAATCCACCTATGCTTATCCGCGATGGCGGGGTGATCCGTGAAGGCTACAACAGCGAACTAGATGAATGGCGCGGTCTGAGCGAAGGAGCGAGTGATTACTTAGTACAACTCGAAGCTAGGGAAAAAGAACGTACTGGTATTAACACACTTAAAGTCGGCTATAACCGCGTACACGGCTATTACATCGAAGTAAGCCGCCTGCAATCCTCACAAGTACCGCTCAATTATCAACGACGTCAAACCCTTAAGAATATGGAGCGTTATATCACGCCCGAACTTAAGGAGTACGAAGAAAAAGTGCTCTCGAGCCAAGGTAAAGCGCTGGCACTCGAAAAGCAGTTATGGGAACAGTTGTTCGATCTTATTCTGCCAAAATTGCATGAATTACAAGCTTTTGCTCGAGCGGCGGCTGAGCTTGATGTGTTGAGTAACTTTGCTGAGCGCGCCGAAACCTTAGGCTACACTTGCCCAGAGCTGAGCCAAGATATCGGCGTACAGATAGAGGCTGGTCGTCACCCAGTGGTGGAGCGTGTCAGTCAAACACCGTTTATCGCTAACCCCGTGACCTTGCACAATCAAAGACATATGTTGATTGTGACTGGACCTAACATGGGCGGTAAATCGACCTATATGCGCCAAGTCGCCTTGATCACGCTGATGGCCCATATTGGTTGTTTTGTTCCAGCAGATCGCGCCCTGATTGGCCCGATTGATCGTATATTTACCCGTATTGGCGCATCAGACGATCTGGCCTCTGGCCGCTCAACCTTTATGGTAGAAATGACTGAAACTGCCAACATTCTGCACAATGCCACTGCCAGTAGTTTAGTGTTAATGGATGAAATCGGCCGTGGAACATCCACCTATGATGGTTTATCGCTAGCTTGGTCGGCAGCAGAGTATTTAGCCCAGCAAGTCGGGGCTATGACCCTATTCGCCACCCATTATTTTGAGCTAACTCAATTACCTGACTTAATGGCAGGTGTTTACAATGTGCACCTTGATGCCATAGAGCACGATGATACCATCGCCTTTATGCATGCAGTACAAGAAGGCGCCGCCAGTAAAAGCTACGGCTTACAAGTTGCGGCGCTTGCCGGCGTGCCAAACAAAGTGATTAAAGCAGCGAAACATAAATTGCAGCAATTGGAGAGTCGCGATCACCAACCAGAAGGAACGAGGACGCCCATTCAAAGCTTACTCGCTTTACCTGAACCGGTTGAAAATCCAGCTTTGACTAAATTAAGTAGCATTAATCCCGATAACTTAACGCCAAAACAGGCGCTTGATTTGCTCTATGAACTGAAACGCTTGAGCTAGACATCAGGTGATCTAAATAAAAGCCTAAAAATAACAACGCCCACTCTATAGTGGGCGTTTTACTTTATGGCGTGATCTCACACTAAGTGCATTTTCTGGATAGCTTCTCTGAAAGGCACCAGAAGACAGATATTAGTTTCTAAATAAAGCTTCAACAGATAAACCTTGAGAACCCAATAAATCACGTAAGCGTTTTAATGCTTCCACTTGGATTTGACGAACACGTTCACGGGTTAAACCAATTTCAGCCCCCACATCTTCAAGCGTAGAAGGTTCATAACCTAACAAACCAAAACGACGGGCTAATACTTCTCTTTGTTTTGTGTTCAACTCGTTAAGCCATTTCACCACCGAGTTAGAGATGTCTTCATCTTGCACTTTATAGTCAGGGCCAACACTATCATCATCGGCCAATACATCTAATAATGCTTTCTCGTTATCGCCCCCCAAAGGCGTATCAACAGAGGTAATTTTTTCATTCAGCTTAAGCATGCGGCTCACATCAGAGCTAGAAACTTGCAGTTTTTCAGCTATTTCTTCCGCTGTAGGTTCATGATCCAGTTTTTGTGCTAACTCGCGGGCAGTACGCAAGTATACGTTGAGTTCTTTAACAACATGAATCGGCAAACGAATAGTACGAGTTTGATTCATGATAGCGCGTTCAATCGTCTGTCTGATCCACCAAGTCGCATAGGTTGAAAAACGAAAACCTCTTTCTGGGTCGAACTTTTCTACGGCACGAATTAAACCTAAGTTACCCTCTTCGATAAGATCGAGCAGTGCTAAGCCGCGGTTATTGTAACGACGTGCAATTTTTACGACGAGACGTAAATTACTTTCGATCATGCGATTACGGGATTTTGCACAACCTTTTAAGGCCTTACGGGAAAAGTAAACTTCTTCTTCTGCGCTAAGCAGTGGGGAAAAACCAATCTCACCTAGATAAAGTTGAGTGGCATCAAGATTTTTTTGCAGGTCATCTTGGACCTGTTGTTCTATTCCTAGCTCTTGGACTAGATCGGTGGCAACTTCTTCTTTTTCAAGATCAAAGTCTACGGTTTCTACGGAAAAATCTACTAGTGCTTCTGCGGCAGTGCTATTTATGCGGCTCATGATCAAATCTCCCAAACCTAATTAAACTGCTGAATTAGTGCAATTTCCTATCCTCCATTTGCCAACAAGGCCCCAAACAATCATTGTTTAGGTAAATAAGTAAGTGGGTTTACAGACTGTCCATGGTAACGAATTTCAAAATGTAACATTACCCGATTGGCACCTGTATTGCCCATTTTTGCAACAGTCTGCCCTGCGAGGACATGTTGCTTTTCTTTGACTAAGATCTTGTCCGTATGAGCATAAGCACTAAGGTAATCGTCACTATGTTTAATAATCACTAAATTACCGTAACCCCTAAGAGCACTTCCTGCGTATACCACCCGCCCATCTGCAGCAGCTTTGATGATATCTCCCCGATTTCCCGCGATCTTAATACCTTTATTTCCCTGCTCATTGGCAGAATAAGTTCCGATTAACTTCCCTCTTACTGGCCACTGCCACTGACTCACACTGGCTGGCAGTGTTGAGGTGGGTGGAACCATTAGCTGGTTAACGTTTTGTTGGGAACTTGTTACAAGGTACGCGGGCTTAGCTTTCTGATCAAGTGTTTTTTTCAGATCGTTACTTGACTTAGCATTAGACTGATAAACCTTATCATCTAATTGTTTTTTATCACTTTTACTTGAGTTAGCATCTGAATTACCCGTTATATTTCCATCTAAAGTCGTAGATTTTGATTGGTTACTAGATTTAGCATTAGTTAAATATAAAATCTGTCCAGGGTAAATTGTATAAGGGTTATCTAATTGATTAAGTTTAGCTATTTCAGAAAAGTCTTTCCCTGCCCCCCAAGAAATAGAGTAGAGAGTGTCACCTTTTTTAACTTTATATGAATTCGATTTAATGTGGCCTTTGCTATTTTTAGAGTAGCTATGGGAAATATTTTCGACGGGTGCGGGTCTGCTGGCCTGAAAGCTACAGCCTACAAGCAGAAATATAAAGCAAAGGTTTAAGAGTAAACCCGCATTCAACAATAAAAACTCCTTGGTAAGGTTGTATTACTGTTTATGATGAAAAAATGACGCCTTCTGTGCAAAACAAGCACTTCGCTTAACACAGTAGCACAACACAAGGTTAAGCTAACTCTCCATTAATTAAAGGTACAAATTTAACCGTTTCAATGGTTTCAGAACTAAAGCGGTCAGCAGTGCGCGTAATACGCATCAATTGCTGAGTATCCTCTCCCACAGGTAAGACTAACACCCCTCCATCAGCCAACTGAGACAGTAAAGCTTCTGGTATAGTCGCCGCCGCCGCAGTTACCATAATGGCATCGAACGGACTACGATTAGCCCATCCCAACCAACCATCGCCATATTTAAACGACACATTATGCAAATCTAATCGTTTTAAACGCTGTCTTGCTTGAATTTGTAGACCTTTGATCCGTTCGATAGTACAAAGCTGAGGCACCAATTGAGCCAAAATGGCTGCCTGATAGCCCGATCCAGTCCCCACTTCTAACACTCGCTGTGGCATCTTGTGCAGTAAGAGTTCGCTCATACGGGCAACGATATAAGGCTGCGAAATGGTTTGCCCTTGTCCAATTGGCAAAGCCGTATTTTCATAGGCTTTATGGGCTAGCGCATTATCGAGAAACATTTCTCGCGGCGTATGCGATATCGCCTTTAACACGGCTTGATTACGGATCCCCGCATCTTGAAGCTTTTTAGCTAAATTCACCGCCGATGTTAAGGCAACTCGAGTCATATTTTATCTACCCAATTTTGCAATGCCGTTAGTTGTCCGTAGGCGGTTAAGTCAACCGTTAAGGGCGTAATTGAAACATAGCCATTGGCGATAGCATGAAAATCAGTGCCCTCTGTGGCATCCTGCTCTTGTCCCGGTGGACCAAGCCAGAAGATTTCACGTCCGGCAGGATCTTGCGTTCGCACTATGCCTTCGGCCTTATGACGAGCACCGAGGCGAGTCACTTTGATGCCTTTAATTTGATCAAGTGGCAAGTCAGGCACATTCACATTTAAGATCTGATCTTTTGCCAAAGGCTGGGCCAACAAACCTTGAACTATCCGCCGAGCATAAACAGCAGCCGATTGATAATGTTCGAATTTACGGCCATTAAGCGAAATCGCTATTGCAGGAAAACCTAAAAAGCGTCCTTCCATCGCGGCGGCAACCGTCCCCGAATATAAGGTGTCATCACCCATATTTGCCCCCGCATTGATGCCAGACACAACCATATCAGGTTCACCATCACATAATTCTCGGATAGCCAAATGGACGCAATCTGTCGGTGTACCATGAACGGAAATATAGCCATTATCTAACCTATTAATTCTTAATGGATTAGTCAAGGTTAATGAGTTGCTCGCACCAGAGCAATTTCGATCCGGCCCCACAGTCAGCACAGACGCAATTTCAGCCAAAGCCTCAGATAAGGCTTTGATACCTGGAGCATTAATCCCATCGTCATTGCTAACAAGGATACGGATCATGACTCTGCTTCAGTCTTAACAGTATCAGTGTTAGCCACTACGTTAGCGTTAATTACCTCAGGCGCAGGCTCCTGCACCAATGTAGCTTGCCATTGCTGCTCTTTAACATCTTGATAATTAACTAACTCTCTCAATAACGATGTTGCAAAACTGCCCGCAGGCAACACAAACTCCAGCACTAAGCCATCGGCGGTTTGTTCGTATTTAAGGCCTTGGGGCTCAAGCAGTAATGGACGGCGTTCTTGCTCTAATCCAGCGTGCTCTAAACCATAGCAATCGTCAGCTAACTCACTCATAGCTAAGGTTTCCACCGCAGCAGCTTCACCTTGGGGTAACATCATGCCGCGCCCCCACAATGGTGCAGAAAGTTGAATGTCTTTTTCAATCAGACGCTTCAATACGATGAGATCCCATTCAGGCGTCACGAAGAAACTTTTGCTGCCCGCTAACATCACACAATCACCCGCTAAAGGTTTAGTGCCATGGTTGGCTAATCGGTACGACACTACAGTGTTAAACAGATTTGAGCGCACGGCAGACAAATACATGCTGCGCTTATTTCTGTCTTTCACTTTTTTACCCGCCATCATTTGGCGACCAAACACTAAGTTTTTGCCATCGTGACCAAAGCGCTGCTCACCAAAGTAATTGGGCACGCCCACTTGAGCGACCTTTTCGATACGACTGATAATGTCTTCCACTTGGGTGACATTTCTCAGGGTAAGAATAAAGCGGTTACCGACTAAGGCACCGATTCGCAGTTTCTTGCTGTGGCGGCTGCTCGACAATATAGTCAAACGCTCGCTATTGAGCTCCTTCCAAGCAGGCGTTTCTTTACCAGGAATACGCACACCGAACCATTGTTCTGTGATGGCATTTTTATCTTTTTGCCCAGCGTAGGTCACTTCCTTTGGATGCACCTTAGCAAACTTAGCGATCATTTCAGCGACTTGTACTGTATTTAGCCCTTCTTTGCGTACATGCAGCATATGATGTTCACCTTCACCCGTCGGGCTAAAAGGCAAAATCTCTTTCACGATAAAATCGCTATTTTGGGTTCTTAGATCTGCTGTACCTAAAGGCTTACCATACAGATAATGTAATTCGCTCATGGGACTTTTTTACTCTTAAGTTAATCGTGTTTGCGGGCCATAAGTACCACGGCTTCTACCGCAATACCTTCTTTACGCCCGGTAAATCCAAGCTGTTCAGTCGTGGTCGCTTTGACATTAATATCGTCAAGTTCCGCGGTTAAATCGGCGGCTAATATCTGGCGCATTGCCTCTATGTGCGGTGCCATTTTAGGAGCTTGGGCTATGATAGTGACGTCAAGATTGCCTAGCACAAAGCCTTTCGCTCTCGCTAAAGCATAGCAATGACGCAGCAATACGCGGCTATCGGCCCCCTTATAGGCGGCATCGGTATCGGGGAAATGTTTTCCTATGTCACCGAGCGCTAAAGCACCGAGGATGGCATCGGAAATCGCATGCAGTACCACATCACCATCTGAATGTGCGACTAGGCCTGTTTCATAGGGTACTTCCACGCCACAAAGGATCAATGGCCGCGCCGCACCAAATTTATGCACATCGAAACCATGGCCGATACGGATTTTCATTTAATATTCCTAACGTATTATTTTACTTTGATTATGACTATTTAACGGCACGCATCAAAAACAGTTCGGCTAGCCCTAAATCGTCGGGATGCGTTACTTTTATATTATCAGCACGGCCCGAAACGAGTCCGGGTGATATCCCCGCCCATTCCATCGCCGAAGCCTCATCTGTGACTACCGCACCTGCAGCCAGAGCCGCATTGAGGTAATTTTTTAATTGCTGCGCTGGAAATAACTGCGGCGTCAATGCATGCCATAAATTATCGCGGCACACAGTGGCACTGATTTCACCCTGTTTATTCGCGCGCTTCATGGTATCGCGCACAGGCATAGCCAAAATAGCGCCTTGGGGAAATTGCACTCTGGATGCGAGTAACTTGTCGATATCCGTCGCGGTTAAACAAGGTCTTGCCGCATCATGCACTAAGGCCCAACTGTGCTCGGGCGCAATTTGCAGCGCCGCCAACACAGAATCTGCGCGCTCACCGCCACCTAATACTGTGGTCAATTTAGGATGTGCGGCCTGTGGCAGGGTATTGAAGATAGTATCATTCGGATGTAAGGCAACGATGACGTGGGAAATGTGCGGATGGGACAAGAGCTTATCTAAGGTATGAGCGAGAATACTCTGGCCGCACACCTCAAGATATTGCTTAGGTCTGTCGGCGCCCATACGGCTACCTATGCCTGCGGCGGGAACGATGGCAACCACAGCTTGAGTGACATGCTCAGCTTGGCGCTGCAATTCAATTTGTGTTACCAGATCAGATTGACTATCGGGATTGGATTGTTCATTTAATCCAAGATCTAAATGTCCTAGCTCTGTCATCCTAACTCCATATTACTGAGATGGACTCGATACCGAGCGCTCACCACCCACGACGCGATAGAAAGTCTCGCCTTCTTTAACCATGCCAAGTTCGTTACGTGCGCGCTCTTCGATGGCTTCTGTACCACTTTTCAGATCGATGATTTCTTCCTTCAGCACTTGGTTACGCTCATTGAGTTTGGCGTTACCTTCTTGCTGGGCGGCAATTTGTTTTTGCAGAACGAAATATTCAGGAAGACTATTACCTCCCGACCAAAGACGGAATTGCAGTACACCGAGTAGCACTATGAGTGCAATGACAAAAAATTTCATGGAGGAATTAGCGTCAGTATCTTGGATTAAAAAAATATACAGCAGATAGTACAACAAAAAAGGCCACCAAGTGGTGGCCTTTTTACATCAAATATTAAATTACGCCTGACCTTTGATCTCTTTCAAACCACGGTATGGGGCTTTTTCACCTAATTGCTCTTCGATGCGCAGCAATTGGTTGTATTTAGCGACACGGTCAGAACGACACAGTGAACCGGTTTTGATTTGACCAGCAGCAGTACCCACGGCTAAGTCAGCAATGGTTGAATCTTCAGTCTCACCACTACGGTGTGAAATCACGGCGGTATAACCCGCTTCTTTCGCCATACGAATAGCCGCTAAAGTCTCAGTCAATGAACCAATTTGGTTAAACTTGATAAGGATTGAGTTAGCAATACCGTTTTCAATACCACGGGTTAAGATTTTAGTGTTAGTAACGAATAAATCGTCGCCCACTAATTGGATCTTGTCGCCCATGATTTGAGTTTGGTAAGCCCAACCATCCCAATCTGATTCGTCTAAGCCATCTTCGATAGACACGATTGGGTATTGGTCAGCCAATGATTTTAAGAAATCAGAGAAACCATTCGAGTCGAAGACTTTGCCTTCGCCCGCTAAATCGTATTTGCCGTCTTTGTAGAATTCAGATGCAGCGCAATCCAGCGCTAACGTCACATCAGTACCTAACTTGTAACCAGCCAGTTCAACCGCTTCTTTGATAATGGCTAACGCATCAGCGTTTGACGCTAAGTTAGGTGCAAAACCACCTTCGTCACCCACAGAAGTGCTTAGGCCTTTGTCGTGCAATACTTTTTTCAGCGTATGGAAAATTTCAGCGCCCATGCGCAGTGCTTCACGGAAAGTTTTCGCGCCAACAGGTTGCACCATGAATTCTTGGATATCAACGTTGTTATCCGCGTGCTCGCCACCGTTTAAGATGTTCATCATAGGCACAGGCATAGAATATTGGCCTGGTGTACCGTTTAATTCAGCGATATGCGCGTATAAAGGAATACCTTTAGATGCTGCTGCTGCTTTAGCCGCCGCTAAAGACACAGCCAGAATCGCGTTTGCGCCTAACTTGTCTTTGTTTTCTGTGCCATCTAAGTCGATCATGATTTGATCAAGCTCAGCTTGTGCCGTCGCATCTTTGCCTAATAATGCAGCGCGGATGACACCGTTTACGTTAGCAACAGCTGTTAATACGCCTTTGCCTAAATAACGGCTCTTATCGCCATCACGTAATTCTAATGCTTCGCGGCTACCGGTTGATGCACCAGAAGGCGCCGCAGCCATACCCACAAAACCACCTTCTAAATGCACTTCGGCTTCAACAGTTGGGTTACCACGAGAATCCATAATCTCGCGACCAATCACGTTAATAATCTTAGCCATAACACCCTCGATTTAAGTTTAAAGATAAAAGAAAAAACCAATACCTATGGGAATAAATGGAAGTCACATACCGCAGAAAATAACCAAATTCCATTTACGGTTTGCGTCCATACAGATGCAACGGATACGCATGCTGTTTATACCCAGAAGTATTAAATTCTTATGTTTCAAGTTGCGACGAGTGTAGCAAAAGGCCGGCCCCACTGTCGCGGGTCCGGCCTCAAATATTCTTACTTCAGATCACGTTTTTGATGCGCACTTGCCGCAGCAATAAACCCTTCGAACAATGGGTGACCATCGCGCGGAGTTGAGGTGAATTCAGGATGGAATTGACCTGCAACAAACCATGGGTGATCTTTTAATTCGATCATTTCCACCAGTTTACGATCAGAAGACAAACCGCTGAAGATCATGCCAGCCTGCTCTAAACGCTCTCTGTATTTGTTGTTCACTTCGTAACGGTGACGGTGACGTTCTACACAGCTGTTGCCTTTGTAGGCTTGAGCCGCTTTTGAACCCTCGAGTAAATGACACAATTGAGCGCCTAAACGCATAGTGCCACCTAAGTCAGACGCTTCATGGCGCTGCTCAACATTACCTTCTTCGTCAATCCATTCAGTGATCAAACCCACCACTGGGAATGGTGTTTCTTTATTGAATTCAGTTGAATGTGCATCAGCCATGCCTGCAACATTACGCGCAAATTCAATCAGAGCAACTTGCATACCTAAACAAATACCGAAATATGGTAGATTATTTTCACGGGCAAATTTTGCCGCCAGTATCTTACCTTCAACACCACGCTCGCCGAAGCCGCCTGGTACTAAGATACCGTCTAAGCCCTGTAAGACTTCTTCGCCTTTAGCTTCTACGGTTTGTGAATCAATATACTTGATAGTCACAGATACGCGGTTTTTAAGGCCAGCGTGTTTTAATGCTTCGTTAACTGACTTATAGGCATCTGGCAGTTCAATGTATTTACCCACCATACCAATAACGACTTCGCCGTTTGGATTAGCTTCTTGATAAATAACATTTTCCCACTCAGACAGATCCGCTTCACGGCATTCTAAACCGAAACGCTTAACCACTAAGTCATCCAAACCTTGTGAACGTAACAAAGCTGGGATTTTATAAATACTATCAACATCTTTTAATGAAATAACCGCACGCTCTTCGACGTTACAGAACAGCGAAATTTTGGCTTTTTCATTCGCAGGAATAGCACGATCACCACGGCAAACCAGCACATCTGGTGCAATACCGATAGAACGCAGCTCTTTCACTGAGTGTTGAGTTGGCTTAGTTTTCACTTCGCCTGCAGCACCTAAGAAAGGCACTAAGGTTAAATGCATGAACAGAGTACGATCACGACCCAGCTCAACACCGAGCTGACGGATAGACTCTAGGAACGGCAAGGATTCGATATCACCCACAGTACCGCCGATTTCGACGATAGCCACATCATGGCCTTCGCCACCTGCTAATACTTTTTCTTTAATCGCATTAGTAATGTGTGGGATAACCTGAATGGTTGCGCCCAAATAATCGCCACGACGTTCTTTACGTAATACTTCTTCGTAAATACGACCGGTAGTGAAGTTGTTACGACGATTCATCTTAGTACGAATGAAACGCTCGTAGTGACCCAAGTCGAGATCTGTTTCTGCACCGTCTTCAGTAACAAATACTTCGCCATGTTGGGTTGGGCTCATGGTACCCGGATCAACGTTAATGTAAGGGTCCAGTTTCATGATGGTTACATTGAGACCGCGGGCCTCTAAAATTGCAGCTAATGATGCTGCTGCAATGCCTTTACCTAGTGATGAAACAACGCCACCAGTAACGAAGATATACCTTGTAGTCATGCTGAACCTGAGAAAATGAGTTTGAAAATACGTGCTTGTAAGAAAGCACTAGGACGGGGCAGTAGTATACCAAAGGCGGCGCGATTCGACAAACACCAATCGGGATAATTTGCCGTTTATCTCGTCTCCGTCGCTTTTACTTGGTCCCAATAGGCATCAAGCTCCATTAATGTGTGCTCTTCCATGCTTTTACCGCTCTCACTCGCCAACTGTTCTACACCGCGAAAACGGCGTTCAAATTTAAGATTGGCTTGGCGCAACGCTTGTTCTGGATCGACCTTAAGATGGCGAGCTAAATTCACCACGGCAAACAGCAAATCGCCCATTTCGGACTGCACTTTAGCTTGGTCTTGCTCGTCTTGATTCACTTCATGCAAGACTTCATCGATTTCTTCATGGATTTTAGCGACCACAGGTTCAAGTTCGGCCCAATCGAAACCGACTCGCGCCACCCTTTGCTGAATTTTGATTGAGCGCGACAGCGCAGGTTGGGTACGCGGAATATTATCTAACGCAGAAACCACAGTATCTGCTTGGGTTTCACCCGCGACTTGCAGGGCCTTTTGTTCACGCTCAATCGCTTTAATCGCCTCCCAATTGGCTTTCATCGCTTGGGCGCTATCGCCTATTTGCGGATTTTGCTCACCAAACACATGAGGATGCCGACGGGTTAACTTGTCGCTAATTTTCTCAATCACAGTGGCAAAATCAAACAGCCCCTGCTCTTTACCAAGCTGACAATAGAATACGATTTGAAATAACAAATCTCCGAGTTCATCGGGTAACTCATCCCAGGCTAAACGCTCTATGGTATCGGCAACTTCATAGGCTTCCTCTAAAGTAAAAGGCACTATA
Source organism: Shewanella sp. SM23 (assembly GCF_025654295.1). Taxonomy (NCBI): domain Bacteria; kingdom Pseudomonadati; phylum Pseudomonadota; class Gammaproteobacteria; order Alteromonadales; family Shewanellaceae; genus Shewanella; species Shewanella sp. SM23. Next base: position 277,685 of record NZ_JAKKRM010000005.1, on the reverse strand, counting down.
GTTTGAAACGTTTGCGCTTTGTCCCAAGGGCAACCCGTGTGCGGATCACGCAGTTTTTCCATTATCTTAAGTAGCGGCTCTACATCTGTTATAGACAGTTCCGTTGTAGAAGGTTCCGTTGTAGAAGTTTCAGTGAGAGAAGGTTCAGTAGTAGAAAATGAGGTTAATGGCGCCGTGTGGGAAGTCATGCTGATATCCTTTAAAGATAAATACTGCAACGGGCGAATATTGAGAAAGAACAAAAAATACGCCTCCGCAGTGCTTTTTAACGAAAGGCTACAATAAAACGATGATGATAAGCTAGCTAAGATAAAAGCGCTATTTTGATGCTGAAAGCAGATTTTAGTGGCGTATTTCAACTAAGACTTATTTTAACTAAAGAGCGTTCGCTCCATTTCGTAATTCACTCATCTCGTGAGCAATAAATTGACAACCTTCCTCCCCAACAAATTCTCATCTATGTCCTGCATACAAGTATTTAGCGCAAGCCATCTTAAATGATAAGATACGCAGCAATATTTCAATGAAGCTAAAACTCACCGAGTGAAGACCTGACAATTTCGGCCAAACTATGCACATGATAAATGCGGTCCTTCAATTTATTCATTTGATTGATGTTAGGTATATTTCGATTCTGTCGTCCGATGTTAGGACGCACACCCTTATCGTTTTTAAGCATTACTGGAGACAAAATTCATGACAAACGCGAATGTGGATGCCACGCCGTTAACGACTAAGCCATCACAAGATGGTTTTTATATGCCCGCCGAATGGGCGGCGCAGCAAGCCGTATGGATGATTTGGCCATATCGTCCCGATAATTGGCGCTCTGCTGGGGCTTATGCTCAAGCAACCTTTGCTAAAGTGGCCGATGCCATTGGTGGTGCAACGCCCGTGTATATGGGTGTACCTAAAGCCTTTTTAGCTGAAGCTCAAAAAGTGATGCCATCGCACGTCACCTTGGTTGAAATGGACAGTAACGATTGCTGGGCTCGCGATACAGGGCCAACCGTAGTTGTGAATGATAATGGCGAATGCCGTGGTGTTGACTGGGGTTTTAATGCTTGGGGCGGCCATAACGGTGGTTTGTACTTCCCATGGGATAAGGACGAGCAAGTCGCACAGCAAATGCTTGCGCAGCATGGTTTTGCCCGTTACAGCGCGCCGCTGATCCTCGAAGGTGGCTCCATCCATGTCGATGGTGAAGGCACCTGTATGACGAGTGCAGAATGTTTACTCAATGCCAACCGTAACCCTGAACTGACAAAAGAACAGATTGAAGACTTACTGCGTGACTATTTGAATGTTAAGCAGTTTATCTGGTTGCAAGATGGCGTGTATATGGATGAGACCGATGGTCATATCGACAATATGTGCTGTTTTGCCCGTCCTGGTGAAGTCATTCTGCACTGGACCGATGATGAGACTGATCCACAATATCCACGCTCAAAAGCGGCGCTAGAGGTCTTGCAAAATACCGTGGATGCCAAAGGCCGTAAGTTAAAAATCCATCTATTGCCACAACCGGGGCCGCTGTATTGCACCGAAGAAGAATCAAAAGGTGTGACCGAAGGCACTGGCGTGCCACGCACGGCGGGTGAGCGTTTAGCCGGTTCTTATGTAAACTTTTTAATCACCAATAATCGCATCGTGTTCCCACTGCTTGACCCTGCAACCGATGATATCGCAGCCCAAAAACTGCAGGAAATCTTCCCAGAGCATGAGATTGTGGGTGTGCCAGCCCGTGAGATTTTATTAGGTGGCGGTAATATCCATTGTATTACTCAGCAAATCCCTGCTGGAAAGTAACCCAAGGAGAACAGCATGACGATTGATGTCACTGTTATTGCACCACAATTGGCTTTCAGCGGGAGGGCGCAAGATGTTTGAAGTCACTGAAGTTTCTATTGCCGAGCTGCGTGCAGCGCTCGAATCTGGCCGCACCACCGCAGTGGAGTTGGTTAAGTCGTATCGCGCGCGGGTTGAGGCATATGACGGCCCTGCGACAAAGACTAAGCTCAATGCGTTAGTGGTGCACAATCCCGATGCGCTCAAAGAAGCTGAGGCGTCAGATGCGCGCCGCGCCCGTGGTGAAACCTTAAGCCCACTTGAGGGTATTCCGTATACCGCCAAAGACAGCTATTTGGTGAAGGGACTGACGGCGGCGTCTGGCAGCCCAGCCTTTAAGGATTTAGTGGCCCAGTACGATGCCTTCGCCGTTGAGCGCCTACGCGCTGCGGGGGCCATTTGTTTAGGCAAAACCAATATGCCACCCATGGCCAATGGCGGTATGCAGCGTGGTCACTATGGCCGCGCTGAAAGCCCATACAATGCTGAGTATCTTACTGCACCATTCGCCTCGGGTTCTTCCAATGGGGCGGGCACGGGCACGGCAGCAAGTTACTCTGCTTTTGGTCTTGCTGAAGAAACTTGGTCGAGCGGCCGAGGTCCGGCATCTAATAACGGTTTGTGTGCTTACACTCCGTCACGGGGCGTGATTTCGGTGCGCGGTAACTGGCCGTTAACCCCGACCATGGATGTCGTCGTGCCTTATACCCGCACTATGGCCGATATGCTTGAAGTGCTGGATGTGATTGTGGCCGACGATCCTATCACCCGTGGCGATCTCTGGCGTCTGCAACCTTGGGTACAAATCCCTAAAGCATCAAGTGTCCGTCCAGCATCTTATCTGGAGCTTGCCGCTCAAGCCGACACGCTTAAAGGTAAGCGTTTTGGTGTGCCGCGCATGTACATCAATAAGGATGAATTGGCGGGAACCAGCGAAAACCCAGGTATCGGGGGGCCAACGGGTCAACGTATTCATACCCGCCAATCGGTTATCGATCTATGGGAAGCGGCTCGTAAAGCCTTAGAAGCCGCTGGCGCCGAAGTGATTGAAGTCGATTTCCCGTTGGTATCAAATTGCGAAGGCGACCGCCCAGGCGCGCCGACCGTGTTTAACCGTGGCATAGTCACGCCTCAGTTCCTCCATGATGAATTATGGGAACTCTCGGGTTGGGCGTTCGATGAATTCCTGCGGGCGAACAATGACCCTAAACTCAACAAGCTTGAAGATGTTGTTGGGCATTTGATTTTCCCCCACGACTTAGGCACCTTGCCAAACCGTGAAGGTGACTTAGCGGCAGGCATGGAAGAGTACGTCAAAATGGCTAAGCGTGGTCTTAAATCCTATGACCAGATCGACAGTATTCCCGATGGTCTGCGTGGCTTAGAGAAGACCCGTAAGCTAGATCTCGAAGACTGGATGGACGGGCTAAAGCTTGATGCCGTGCTGTTCCCAACCGTGGCCGATGTCGGCCCTGCCGATGCCCATGTGAATCCGGCTTCTGCCGATATCGCTTGGAGCAACGGAGTTTGGGTCGCTAACGGAAACCTTGCGATTCGTCACTTAGGTGTACCAACTGTGACAGTGCCTATGGGCGTGATGGCCGATATTGGCATGCCAGTCGGTTTGACCTTCGCGGGCCGTGCGTATGACGATAATAACCTGCTTAAATTTGCAGGTGCATTTGAGTCAACAGGTGACAGGCGCATGATCCCGCCACGTACACCAAAGCTTGGTGAATAAGCGCTAAGACAATGCATAAGCCTAAGCACTAAATGCATGAGCTTAGAAATGAAAACGGGATTGGCATCAATTTGCCAATCCCGTTTTTTTAATACCGACGTCGATATCCCTTCAATAAAACTGAATTCATGCTGCTGTAAATAGACTGCTGTACAACATATAGCACCGCTTAACGCGTCTTATTTCAGTGCCAAAAGCTCTTTTCTGACGATCTCTGCGCCTGCACTTAAGGCGTTGAGTTTGCCTCTTGCGACTTGATGGGATAAAGGCGTCATGCCGCAATTGGTACAAGGATAGAGCTTGTCGGCATCGACAAATTTAAGGGCTTTTCGTAGGGTGTCAGCCACTTCCTCAGCGGTTTCAATCGCGTCGGTGGCGACATCAATAGCGCCAACCATGACTTTCTTACCGCGAATGAGTTCAAGTAGCTCCATTGGCACATGGGAGTTGTGACATTCTAGCGAGATAATATCGATATTAGACTTTTGCAGCTTAGGAAACACTTCTTCATATTGGCGCCACTCTGAGCCCAAGGTTTTTTTCCAATCTGTATTGGCTTTAATGCCGTAACCATAACAAATATGCACCGCCGTTTCGCATTTTAGCCCTTCAATGGCTCTTTCTAAACAGGCAATGCCCCAATCGTTTACCTCATCAAAAAACACATTAAAGGCAGGCTCATCAAATTGGATAATATCAACACCCGCCGCTTCTAATTCTTTGGCTTCCTCATTAAGAATTTTGGCAAATTCCCAAGCAAGCTTTTCGCGACTTTTATAATGGTCATCATAAAGCGTATCTATCATGGTCATTGGGCCAGGCAGCGCCCATTTAATCGGTTGCGTGGTTTGCTTGCGTAAAAATTTAGCATCTTCAACAAACACCGACTTTTGGCGGCTCACTGGGCCGACAACCGTAGGCACGCTCGCATCATAGCGATCACGAATTTTAACGATTTTACGTTTTGAAAAATCAACGCCATTGAGGTGCTCAATAAAGGTAGTGACAAAATGTTGCCGCGTTTGCTCGCCATCACTGACAATATCAATCCCTGCTAGCTGTTGATCCTGTAATGACAAACGCAGTGCATCGTGTTTACCGGTAATTAATTCCTCTCCTTGCAACTTCCATGGAGACCAAAGTGTTTGAGGCTCTGCAAGCCATAAAGGTTTAGGCAAACTGCCCGCAGTTGAAGTCGGTAACAGTGTCTGGTTAAGCGATGTTTTTTTAAGTCGTGTTGTCATAATAATGATGCCGTATTGGATTAATTAATGAGCGTGACAATTAGGCGCAGAGCGACTAAAGGTAATTAGCAGACCATTGTTCAAAAAACGTTTGATAGGGTTTGATAAAGTGCTCCGCTGCAAATTTGCCTTGCTCATTCGCCAATTGGCTACGTTCTGCTCGGTCATAAACAATTTGAGTCAGTGAATGATCCAGATTTTTCAAATTAGGTTGATAGCATTTTCCTGCAACAGCATTGGCATTATAAATCTCAGGGCGATAGATTTTTTGAAAAGTTCCCATAGTGCTGATGGTGCTTATCAACTCAAGATGGGTGTAATCATTGAGTAAATCACCAAAGAAATAAAAAGCTAAAGGCGCCACACTATTTGGCGGCATAAAATAGCGCACCTGTAAGCCCATTTTTTTGAAATATTGCTCAGTTAAAGACGATTCATTTGGCTGATATTCAACCCCTAATACGGGATGCTGATTCTCAATTCTATGGTAGGTTTTATTATCCGACACACTGAGGCAGATAACCGGTGGCTTATTAAAATTCTGTTTGTAAGCATCAGAATTAACAAAAGACTGAAATAGCTTGCCATGCAGACCACCAAAATCATCTGGAATACTAAATTTGGCTTGGCCCTTATTATGCTCTGCCAGTAATACGCTAAAGTCATAATCGCGTACGTAAGATGAAAAGTTATTGCCGACAATACCTTCAATACGCTTATTAGTTTTATGATCAACAATATTGGTTTTCAAAACTTCAATCGATGGGAAGGTTTGACCGCTGCCGTCAATATCCAGATTAACGGAGATAATTTCGAGTTCGACAGTATAACGATCACCTTTGGGGTTATCCCAATGCGCTAAGGCATTAAAACTGTTGTCAATCATCTTTAACGCGTTGCGTAAGTTCGCTTGGCGATGACTACCTCTGGCCAAATTAGCAAAGTTGGTCGTGATACGCGTCTTGTCTGAGGGATGATAATTTTCATCAAGACAAATGCTGTTAATCGTAAATGTAAAATGCTTATTCATAGTGATCCAGTATCCCATTGCCTGATTTCAAACCTGAGTTTATGCCCTGCTCTTCTAGCTTCTCGACCCTACTCTGATAGACATTATTCGAGTTCTGTCTGAGGTTCTATTTAACTTAAGTGCCGATGACTTAAGTCCTGATGGCTTAGCTAGGGTGCAACTTCAAGCTTGTCTAATATTTCGCTTGGAGTCATTTATACGTGGTTCGGCACATGAACAAAAACGGTTTTATTTCACATAGAACATGAGCCATATTCATGATCAATTAGCATGCCGTTGTGGATTAACCTGAACTTGGGATAGGGAAAGCAGAAAAGCAGGAGCAGCAATATGTTTTCGAGTTAGTTTCCCCAATGACTAGCCGTCTCTTTCTTTTAAAAGAAGCCCCCCCGAGGGCTTGACGGCGACATCGATGTCGCCAACGGTCACCGGTGCAACAATGCCAATCGTCACTAACCCTTTCGCAGTTCGTTTAGCTAAAAAGCTTTTGCCCCTTTTCTCGTTAGCAAAGTTGCATCTAGCTAACTCAAGCATTAGAACATTGACCTAATTTTAGTAATGCTAGAGAGTTCTGGCCTTATCAGTTATCCAGCTGCAATTACGTAAGACGATGAGGGGATATGGTACGAGTGTCGGCCTGAATGCGGGCCCCAAATACTGTCAATCATCAGTCGAAAGTGAGCGTAAAAAAATGAGAAAGCTAAAATGATATCAAGTGATTACCTACCAAAATGTATAAAAAAACTGCTACCGCAGAAAAGCAAATTCCTATAGCATCTTTCATACCCATTTACACGGATGTGGCAGCGATCAAGTCAAATAAGCGATTTATGCCCTGCAAACAGCGCTGCGCATAAATACTAAGACGTTAGCTAACAGTGTTACTCTAAATGAGAATTGAAGTTATGGATGAACCAAAAGTTTTTCTTTCATATAGTTGGACGGACTTTGCACACCAAGAATTGGTAAAGCATTGGGCTGATAGACTTGTTGCAGATGGTGTTGATGTTATTTTAGATATTTATGATCTAAAAGAAGGTGATGATAAATTTGCATTTATGGAGACAATGGTCACTGATCCTTCAGTTACTCACGTATTAGTTATATGTGATCGTGCATATGCTGAAAAAGCGAATGCTAGAAAAGCTGGAGTAGGAACTGAATCGCAGATTATTTCTGGTGAGGTATATGCACGAGTAAAGCAGTCAAAATTTATACCAATCGTATGTGAGTTTGGTGAAGATGGTGAGCCAATCTTACCAACGTTTATGAAATCTAGAATGTGGATAAATTTTTCTAGTTCTGAAGCTGAAAATGACAATTGGGAACAATTAGTTCGCCTCCTTTATGGAAAACCTCAACATGTTAAGCCCAAAAAAGGAAAGGCTCCTACCTTTATAACAAGTGATGTGCCAATACCTACAAGTGAAGCATACGCAAAATTTAACTCACTAAAGCAAGCAGTTTTACAAGACAAAAAAGGTATTAAATACTATAGACGTGACTTTATTGAAGCTTGTATTTCGTATGCCGATGACTTGCGAGTTCGTGAGCGACCTGAAGTTACATCTATGGGTGAAAAAATTGTCGAGGACTGTGGGAAACTCAAGGCTGTACGGGATCATCTTTGCGATTGGATTCTATTGGAAAGTGAAATTAGTGAAGAGGCTGACTTTTCAGAATCACTGATCGACGTATTAGAAAAATTACGTGAGCTTAAATCTAGACCATCAGAAATTAATCAGTGGAGTGACTCTTGGTTTGATGCTCACTCAGTATTTGTATATGAAACGTTTTTATACATTGTCGCAGCATTATTAAAATCTGGTTCATATAGTACTTTAAATGAAGTATTTACATCTCACTACCTTATCCCAAAGTCTGACAACAACGGTCATTCAAACTTTGAGCGGTTTGATTGTTTCTATGGATATTCAGAAGCTCTTCAGTCTGCATTAGCACCTGAAAATCAAAGACTTTACGCACCAGCTGCCGAACTCATCAAAAGGCAAGCTGATCGTGAGGACATACCATTTTCAGAAATCAGACAAGCGGAACTTTTAATTCTTCTTATATCCTTTATTACACCAGAGACGCGTTGGTATCCTGCAACCTTACACTACTCATCTTATGGGAATAATTATCCCTTTTTTGTGAGGGCTGCTCAGCATAAAAGTTTCAGCAAACTAGCTACAATAACGGGAATTAGCGACGCCGATATGTTACGGGCGAAAGTAAAAGAAGGTCATATTCGCATAGGCACTGATCGATGGCATAATTTCCACTACGAAAGCAACTTTTGGTCTTCCATGAATATGGACGAACTAGATAGCTTAAAGTGAGCTAATCGGGTGGGTCACGGGATAGAGAGGACATATATGGTCACTCGATAATTCACCTTTCACAACGGGGTATCGATCGTTAATGGTTGGCGGTCTTGCGACATATATCCGGCGTCTGTTGCGCCCTAATGAGATCCAAAAAGTAAGACCAAAAAGTAAGGAGAAGAAAAGTAAGGACAGCCACATCTTTTGTGTTCTGCGCACTCCTCTACTAGGCTTTACATTACCTTGATTTTCTCTGTATGGAGCCTGTGATGACCTCGGCCAGAAGACAGTTAATTGATGCCAATACAACGCCTTTCTATCATGTGATAAATCGCTGTGTTAGAAGGGCTTTTTTGTGTGGTGAAGATAAACTCTCAGGTCGTAGTTATGAGCATCGTCGCGGCTGGATTGTTGATAAAATCAAGGTATTATCTGCGATTTTCTGCATTGATATTTGCGCCTATGCGGTAATGAGTAATCACTATCATTTAGTGCTTAAAATTGATGTCGACAAGGCCAAATCGCTAACGCAAAAAGATATTATTCGCCGCTGGTGTCAAATCACTAAAGGCCATGCTGTCGCCACTAAGTATATGAATGGTGATGCTTTAATCGACGGTGAAGCGATGTTACTTGATGCATTTCTCGCCGAGTGGCATGAGCGACTGAGCAGTATCTCTTGGTTTATGCGCTGTTTAAATGAAGAAATTGCCCGTAAGGCCAATCGTGAAGATGAGTGTAAAGGTGCTTTTTGGGAAGGCCGTTTTAAGTCACAAGCCTTGTTAGATGAGCAAGCACTGCTGGCGTGCATGATGTATGTCGATTTAAATCCTATTCGAGCAGGGATTGCCGACTCTTTGCAATCCTCTGATTTTACATCGATTCATGAGCGCGTGAATGCGCTTAATCCTCATAGCAACGCGCCCCAACTGGCCAAAACTACCGCAGATAACCTACGGCCAATACGACATAAAGCCCTCGCAAAATTTGATGGTTCAACACTTCTGAGTCAGCAAACGGGTATTCCGTTTCATTTTGCAGATTATCTTGAGTTAATAGATTGGACGGGACGAGCCATTCGCCTTGATAAAAAAGGCTATATTGATAATCAGCGGCCAAAACTGCTCAATGAATTAGGCATTTCGCCCGATGCGTGGCTCACTTCAGCTAAAGAGTTTCGCCGTCAATATAGTGGCATAAGTGGTCGATGGGATAGCATGTGCGAGTTTAAAAAGCAGCACAACAGCGGCAAATGGTGTAAAAGTAAAGCCTCAAGCCAAGCGTTACATCCTTAAGTTCATCGCTGCCCACGATTCAACTCTCGGTATTATTTATGCTTATCCGGAATGCAGAGAATTCCGTGCAAAACATAGCTCATTTCTGCCCAATAGAGTGGTGTCTATAATCGTTAAGATGAGATCTAGTCTTTAAAACCAAAAGGTTACGCAAGCACTCGAAAGGCGTGCCATGGTGATTAGCGAGACGACCGTCCCCCCATGGACGGGGCGGTCGAGCATCCACGGACGGACTGGCTGCGAGTCGGGGAGCAAATGCCATGGCAAGCCATTATGAATGGCTTGCAGCAACAGCTAAGCATACAAAGACTAAATTGACTGGTAATCCCGCTCAATTTCCATAAAAACCAAATAAAAAAGACGGCCAGCGAAATTCGCCTTGCCGCCCCAATCCTTGATTACTTTCTTTCTAGCTTCTAGATGCCTTCTATGTATCTTTTATATTGCTAGAGATTTCGAGGCTATTCGCTTCGAAAGGCGTTGCTAGTCTTAAAGTCGTCTTGCCTCGATCACGCTATCGACTTGGGTCAGTTTAGATAACACTCGCGATAAACCATCGAGGTTATAAAGCTCCAGTTCCAACTCAATCGCGGCTGTCTGATTTTTAGTGTCCGATGACGAACTCATGGCCAGTACATTGGATTTTTCAGCAGCCAGCACTGAAGTTAAGTCACGCAATAAGCCACTGCGATCATGGGCTAATACCCGCAGACGCATGCGATAACCGCCGGAGTAATTTTCGCCCCAGACCACATCGACGCCACGCTCTGGGTGAACCCGCATTAACTCTTTAACTTGTTCACAATCAGCACGATGTACAGAAATGCCACGGCCTTTCGTGATAAAACCTAAGATCTCATCACCGGGAACGGGTTGGCAACAACGGGCAATATGGTTAAGCAAGTTACCCACACCATTGACTTCAACCTGACCACGGCCACTGGAGGTCGGCTTATGTTGGCCTTTCTTAACTAATTCTTCGACCGCATCTTCTTCTGACACTTCGTCGAGTCGCAGACGGCTTTGAATATGGTTAACCACTTGATGCAGACGCACATCACCGCCGCCAATCGCCGCCAGTAAGTCATCCATGCTCGCCATATTAAAGCGCTCGACCGCGATGGCGGCGTCTTTAATTTTAAGGCTCACCCGCGCCAATTCGGATTCAAGCATTTCTTTGCCGGCGACAATATTTTTGTCTCTGTCCTGCTGCTTAAACCAATGCTGGATTTTCGAACGCGCCCGCGAGGTACGGATATAACCTAAATTTGGGTTAAGCCAGTCGCGCTTGGGGTTGGGCTGTTTCGAGGTGATGATCTCGATACGCTCGCCCGTTTCAACCTGATAGGTGAACGGCACAATACGGCCATCGACCTTAGCACCAATACATTTATGTCCCACTTGGGAGTGAATGTAATAGGCAAAGTCGAGCACGGTTGAGCCCAGCGGCAAGTCGACGACTTCACCGCTTGGGGTGAACACATAGACTCTGTCTTCAAACACTTGGCTGCGCACTTCTTCGACCAAGTTGCCACTTTCGACCACGTCTTCCTGCCATTGCAGAATTTTACGCAGCCAGTTAATTTTTTCTTCGTAACCGCTTTGCTTACCGGAATGATTGCCTTCTTTGTATTTCCAGTGCGCAGCCACACCCAGCTCTGCATCTTCATGCATGTCTTGGGTACGAATTTGAATTTCAACGGTTTTGCCCTCAGGCCCCACCACTACGGTATGAATCGATTGATAACCGTTAGGCTTAGGGTTAGCGACATAGTCGTCAAATTCCCGCGGAATGTGGTGCCAAAGCGTATGCACAACACCTAACGCGCCATAACAATCCTGCAGGCGCTCAGTCACGATACGCACGGCGCGCACGTCAAACAACTCATCAAATTTGAGGTGCTTGCCCTTCATCTTGCGCCAAATACTGTAGATATGTTTCGGCCGGCCGTAGACCTTAGCGCGAATTTGATCTTCATCTAATCTTTGTTGCAACTGACTGACAAACTTGTCGATAAAGACTTCACGATCCAGTCGTTTGCCATCTAATTGCTTAGCAATGTCTTTATAGGTATCAGGATGCAGATAGCGAAAAGAAATATCTTCCAGCTCCCACTTCAATTGTCCAATCCCTAAACGGTTAGCCAGCGGCGCATAAATATCGGCAATTTCGCGGGCCAGCAGCACGCGAGTTTCTTCGTCGGCATTTTTCACCGCCCGTAGCAAACACACACGCTCGGCAAGCTTGATCACCACGGCGCGCACATCTTCAACCATAGCCAATAACATGCGGCGAATGTTATCGATTTGCGGCTCGGTTGAACGACTATTAGGATTGATTTTCAAGGCGCCGATGGCGTTCATGGTCACGACACTCGCCACTAAACGCGCCAGCGGCTCACCAAATTTCTCTTGGATGGCTTCTTCAGTCAGTAACCCAGCATCGAGCACCACAAACAAAATTGCCGCCTGCAGGGTTTCAATGTCCATGTTTAGTGGTGCGAGGATTTCAATCATCTCTCGAGCACGTTCGAGCAGTTCTCTCTTCGCCGCAGGACTCTTGGCTGGTAAGGCGTCAATCTGCCCTATCAAAGAGAGCAGCATCTGCGCTTCATCGGCATGACCAACATAGCGAGCTACCCAATCTTCTAAGTGAAAATCGGGATCATTAAAGTGCGCTTCGCGAACAGAGACCATCTAATTTATTTCCTTATCCGTGCTCAGAGAGAAAGTGGGCACCACTTCAGCTCTCCTATCTTCAGCATTGGCGCGAACTTGTCAAACCCAACCGACGTAATAATCACATTTTTTACGTTATTCAAACGCTTTGCTTACTTTGCCAGCGCAAATTACTTGGTTAATTCAAACAGTGCCATGGCTTCTATATGGTGTGTTTGTGGGAACATGTCGATAAGTCCCAATTGCTGTAATCGGTAACCGCGCTCTAACAGTACTGCGCTATCGCGGGCCAAGCTCGCAGGATTACAAGATACATACACGACTTTGCGTGGCTTCATCTTCTTAAGCCATTGCAAGCTTTCAAATGCCCCCGCACGGGCGGGATCGAGCAGTAATTTATCAATCTTGCCCATCCAAGGCTCAAGGGATAAATCCGCACTTAAATCGCCGTGGTAAAAGGTCAGTTTATCCAGATTGTTAGCTTTCGCGTTCACCCGTGCCTGAGTCACCATCTCGGCAACCCCTTCGACGCCAATCACATCAGCGCCCATTTTCGCTAAGGGCAAACTGAAATTGCCCATGCCGCAGAACAAATCCAAAATGCGCTCATCTGGCGCTGGCGCTAACCAATCCATCGCTTGAGCGACCATGGCCTTGTTAATTTGTCCATTCACTTGCACAAAGTTACCTGGGGTGAAACTTAAACTCACCGCATCCGACTCAGCTTTGTCATCTAACAGCTGATAAACCGGTAACACTAACTCAGCGCCAACGCCTTGGAATTGGCCTTCATTATCCTGCAGACAAATATGGATCTGATGCTGCTCAGCAAAGGCTGACAGCTTAGCGAGATCTTTATCGTTTAGCGCCTTAGTGATACGCAGCACAGCGAAGTGACCATTATCGGCGGCAATCAACTCAAGATGGCCTAAGCTGGCTTTAGCTGACAATTGGTTCAGCAACTTAGCAAAGGGGACGATCAAGTCCGATAACGGCTTAGCTAACACCAGACATTGACTGATTGGTACCACATTACTGCTACTAGCGGCGCGAAAGCCTAAACTTAAGTGCTTGGTATTTTTATCAAATAAAGTAGCAAGACGGGCGCGGCGACGATAATGCCAACCTTCCCCCGTGAGTGCAGGGGATAAAGCACCGCCTTCAGTACCAGCAAACTTAGCCATAATATCCAGCAACGCGGCTTCTTTATGCTCACGCTGACCCGATAATGACATATGCTGTAAGTCGCAGCCGCCGCAGGTATGGTAGTGTGGACACTCGGGCTCGACGCGCTCAGAGCTAGGTGTATCGACTTTAATTAACTTGGCGCGGGCATAATTTTTCTTTTGATCGGTGAGCTGTACCGTCACGGTTTCATCGGGCAGTGCGCCGGGGATAAACACGACTTTACCTTGATGTTGTGCTATACCTGCCCCTAAGTGATCGAGCTGATCCACGCTCAGCGATAACTTAGCCGACAACTGTTTGGAACTATTTGGTTTTGCTTTAAAAAATTGCGCCATTTCGGCCTCTAAATCAATAAAATACTGGCAAAGACCGCCCTCTTTCTGGCAGTCTTATAAAATTATCTTAGTCTCTGTCACAGGAAACACCGCCGCTGCTATGAACCCAGTCAACAACATGACCAAATACAGCCTACGTTCTTGGGTTCTTGTACTGGCGCTCGCGCCAACAATCTTGGTCGGTATCCTTCTGGGCAGCTACTTTACCATAAACCGTTTTTATGAGCTCGAAGATACGCTCGTCGAACAGGGCAGCAATATTATCGAGCCGCTGTCGATTGCCAGTGAAATCGGTTTAGTGGCCAATGATCGCGAGGCGACCAAACGCTTACTCGCGGCGGCGCAGCTCAACAAATCCACCTTAGTAAAATCCATCGCGATTTTCGATGCCAATAATCAACTCTTTGTGACCTCCCACTATCACAAAGACTTTGAGATTATGCGCTACAAAGAAGCCCTCAACACGCTGCATAAAACCGAAATTGAACATGTGGACGACAGCCTTATTTTACGGACGCCCATTTTTGCCACAGGCCCCATTGCTGCTCCCGCTAATTACGATATCCAGACAGATGATGGTCATCTTTTAGGTTATATCTCGATAATAATCAATAAAGAACGCGCCTTGTTAGAGCAACATAGAGCCGCAGTCGCCGCCTTTATTATCGTGTTGATCGGCGTGCAGTTAAACCTGCTATTTACTTTCCGGCTGGTGAAAAACGTCACTCAGCCCATTACTGAAATGGTGCGCGTCGTCGCTAAAATCCGTGAAGGTAAATTAGACGCCCGCTTAGATGGCAACTTGATTGGTGAGCTGGACTTACTCAAACGCGGCATCAATGCCATGGCGGGGTCGCTATCGGAATACCATGATGAGATGCAGCAAAATATCGACCAAGCGACGTCGGATCTGCGGGAAACCTTAGAGCAGATTGAAATCCAAAACGTCGAGCTGGATTTAGCTAAAAAACGCGCCCTAGAAGCCAGCCGAATTAAATCTGAATTCTTAGCGAATATGTCCCACGAGTTACGTACGCCACTCAATGGTGTTATCGGTTTTGCGCGGCAATTAGTCAAAACACCATTGCATTCGAGCCAAGTCGATTACATCAAGACCATAGAACGCAGCGCCACTAACCTGCTGGGTATCATCAACGACATTCTCGATTTTTCTAAACTCGAAGCCGGTAAAATGGTGTTAGAAAACATGCCCTTCGGCCTTAGGGAAACCATAAGCGATACTATTACCTTAATCTCGGGCAGCGCCCAGGCCAAAGGCCTAGAACTCGTCGTCGATATCGCCCCCAACGTGCCCGACAATGTCAATGGCGATGCCATGCGCGTATGCCAAATCATCAATAACTTGGTTGGTAACGCGATTAAATTCACTGACTCTGGCAGCGTGATGGTCAAAATCGAACTGCAGAGCCAGTCGGATGAACAAGTAGTACTGCGCTGTGATGTGGTCGACACTGGTATTGGTATAGATGAAAGCCAGCAGGACTTTTTATTCCAAGCCTTTGGCCAAGCCGATTCGTCGATTTCGCGCCGCTTTGGTGGCACCGGCTTAGGTTTAGTGATCACTAAGCGTTTAGTGAATCAAATGGGCGGCCAAATCGGCTTTACTTCATCCCCAGAAAAAGGCTCAAACTTCTGGTTCAGTTTGCCGCTCGGCTTAGGTCAATTCCAAATCGGTGACTCACTGCCGCTCGAAAAACTCAAAGACAAAACCATACTATTTTACGAACCGCGGGTACTCACCCACGCAGTATTAAGCCGCCAATTGAATCAATGGGATACAAAAGTCACCCATCATCAGCATATACCAAGCTTGTTGACTACGCTCACCACGGCTGAAGCGCCATACGACTATGTTCTCCTGAGTTGCCATGGGTTTAGCGATTCAAAACAACTGGTGAGTACACTAAACTTGGCGAAGACCAAAACAGATTGCCTTATAGTGCTATACGATTGCCAAGAACAGGATGCCTTAACCCAATTTATTCGCCCGAATGCCGATGTGGTGTTGTCTCTGCCAGTCAGTGAGCATCAGCTTGCGCGCAACTTACTCTATCCACCGATGGAGTACGACATCATAGCCCCTGCGACAATATCCACACCGGTAGCTCGCCAATCCTTAACCGTGCTAGCGGTAGATGATAACTTTGCCAACTTAAAACTGATTGATACTTTACTCAGCGAATTAGTGACGACTGTGGTTGCCGTCAACAGCGGTGATGAAGCAGTTAAACAGGCGAAGACTCGCACCTTCGACTTGATCTTTATGGATATCCAAATGCCTGGCACAGATGGAATTAGCGCCACGAAGCAAATTCGCCAAGGCTCGATGAACCGCAACACGCCGATAATTGCCGTGACAGCCCATGCCATTGCCGAAGAACGCGAACTGATTTTAGGCAGTGGTATGGACGGATATTTGCCTAAACCTATTGATGAAGCGGCACTCAAAGATATTATTCATCGCTGGATCACTCGACCTAAGTTCACCCATTTTGACCTGCATACGCTGAACTGGGATTTATGCTTAACCCAAGCCAATCACAAGGCCGATCTCGCCTTAGATATGCTCAGAATGTTGCTCGACTCATTACCGCAAACCGTGGCGACGATTCAAACGGCGCTAAGTCAAAACGATCACCCAGTCATGCTCAGTACTATCCATAAGCTGCATGGTGCGAGCTGCTACTGCGGCGTGCCCACCACACAAAGGTTATGCCAAGAAATTGAATCGGCACTAAAACGTGAAACATCGGTTGAAGATCTCGAACCCGAAATACTAGAGTTACTTGATGAGTTAACTAAGGTAGAATCTGCGGCAAATCAAGTGATATCACAGCTATCAGCGGAAATAACAGATGACCAAAAAAACGGGCTTCTTTAAACGTCTCAAGGCGTTAACACTGCCACAAAAACAACTCTTTGCCACTGCACTTTGCCAACGTATGTTGCCCAACTATCAACTGTTTTCCGAAGTCTGTGAGTTTGGCGATCCTACTGTGTTGAGTACCGCATTAGAACTATTGTGGCAATCCCAGTACGACTCCAAGCTCAAATTCAATGTCGATGTGCATCTGCAACGCTTGGAAGATAACACCCCAGATCCTGCTGATTTTGAAGCCTATGGCGTCTATCCTGCTATGGATGCAGTGGTCGCCATATCGACCTTACTGGGTGCGATCCAAGGCAAAATTGAAGAAGATATAGTCAATATCAGCAAATTATCATCCAGCACAGTGGCTAACTACATCGAAGCGATCAGCGATGTCGATTTGGTGGATGAAGCATTAGATGATTTCGTTTTCGCCCATGAAGTCATGGAGGAAGAGAAAGAATTACAAAATTCTCTGCTGGAAATTATTGAAGAAAATCCGAAGATCACCGCAGAACTGGTCAAAGGTTTACGCAAAGACATTATCGAAGCTGGCGTATCAAATATCGGTATCAGCGTAGCTTAACTGATGAGGTGCTTGGGGTTACTCAAGCACCTATTATCCATGCAGAATAAGAAAGGGATCATCGTTTTACACCCTCACCAACGAATCCCGTCAAAGATATCCAGTTGCTATAAATAGCATCAATAAAGATTGAGTTATTCCAATGAGAAAGATTGTTTATCAAGGATTTATCTTAACCAATAGCGAAGGACGCACCGACAGTTGGAAACTGACCATCAAAGATCAACAGCGTATCGGTTCTTTATTTGAACTACGGCGTTTAGTGGGATACTTCTTAGAACTCGGCATACTGCCCGCGACACGCTCCAGCCTGCAAGACGCAAAACAAACGCAAAACACCATGAGCAAAAACACCGTAAAACCTAAAAGACGCTAAAAATCAGTTCCCTTATTAAAGAATAACTCGGTTAAATCAACGCATAGAGAATAACTCTGGCGCCTTTGACTGCATAAACTCAATAAAGACTCTTACCTTTAGCGGCTGCTGGCTGCGCTGATGATATAAAATCGAAATCCGCCTCTGCTCGCCAATCCATTCCGGCAGTAATACTTTAAGTTTCCCTTCTTTAATCTGCTGTTTTACAAACAGTTCAGGACCATACAAGATCCCGCCATGGCCTAAGGTCGCCTGAATCGCTCCGTGTAAGTCCGTGAGGGTGAGCTTAGTCGGGCCATTAAAATAAAAAGACTCGCCGCTTGGATGCTTTAAATGCCAATTAAACAGCGGCCAGACTTTTATCAGTTGATGGGCTTCAAGATCATCGGGATGCACAAGTTTAGGTGCCTGAGCCAAATATTCTGGTGTGGCAAACAGGCAATAGTCGAGCTCGCCTAAGGTACTCGACACCCAAGAAGAATCAGGCTGAGCTCCGCCAACAATCGCCACATCTATGCCTTTGTCGATCAAATCTACTAACTCATTACTCTGGGAAATGTGCAAACGGATATCAGGATACAAACGGCCAAACTCATTCAATGCTTGAATAAACACGATGGAAATAATCGAAATCGGCGCGGCGATGCGTAAGGTTCCCTCGGGTTTATCACTGCCTAAACCACTTAGTTCATCAAATTGAGCAACCACACTCTGGTAGCGTTGAAAGAGCGCCAGCCCTTCCTCTGTCAGTCGCAACTTGCGGGTGCTGCGCATAAAAAGCTGTTTATCGAGCTTCTCTTCCAACTTCGCTAACTTGCGGCTCACAGTGGCGATGGGCATATCGAGCTCTTTCGCCGCCTGCGAAAAACTGCCCGCATTGACTAAATGCACAAAAAGATAGACAAGTTGTAGTTCAGCGCTTAAATCATCACTCATTGCATGTCCTAATTCTGTTCTAGCTGCCCACTTTAGGCACTATATAAAGTCATCAACAATCACAGCGTACGCTAAGTCATTGTGTTTTAAACATCAATTAATCCACTTATACGACCATAGCGCAATAGCCTTAGACTGAAATGATATGTTATTTTGTGGCGAGTTTTACTGCGCTGGCGCTAGTTCTGGTTCTAACGTGACATAAAAAAGGCAAGCGCCCACCCAAAATCATAGTGATAGTAGAAATAACGGTGGTGGCTGAGTTTATTCAAATTTAATCGTAAGGATGAGTGAGGGAAATGACCATTTTAACCCCTCTGTTTGCCGTCTTCGGGATCATGTTGCTCGGCACACTAGTGCAAAAATTAAAACTCTTGCCCGTCAATACGGATCAAGTGCTAAACCAGTATGTGTACTATATTGCGTTCCCTGCGATCATGCTTATCGCCCTCGCCCAGCAGCCGATTGATGAAATTTTGCAATGGGGATTCATTGCGGGCTACAGCACGGCTATGGTGATTACTTATCTTGTCTGCCTTGGGCTCTCGCTGCTTGCTAACCCTAAACAGCATGCGGTTGCCGCCATTCGAGCCCTCAATGCCACCTTTGGTAATACGGCATTTATTGGTATTCCACTGCTTATCATCTTATTCCCGCAGCAGCAAAGTGCCTTAGTTGCCGCCGCGATTGCCAGCTTATTATCCGTGCTGATGTTTGCCGTCGCCTTAGTCTCGATGGAACTGGCCACTAACACCCAAAGACAACACCACGCCTTAGTCATAATTATGATGGCGGTCGGTAAAAACCCTATCGTTATTGGTAGCTTGATTGGCGTCGGCATTTCAGCGCTAGAGATAAAACTGCCCTCTGGGCTGGCGCTAATGATCCAGCAAATAGGCAATACCTCAAGCCCCTGCGCCCTATTTGCTATCGGCATGGTACTCGCCAAAGCGATGCGCTACCAGAAAGATAGCAGCGTATTTAGCCCCAAGAATTTTATCGAACTGAGCCTTATCAACCTCTTCAAGCTGGCTATCCAACCGGCACTCGTCTACTTTATGCTTAACCGTTTTGGAGTAAGTGGTGACTACCTGATCATGGGCGTGATCTTGAGCGCACTGCCCACCGCGGCTAGCGTGTACTTACTCGCCCAGCGTTATAACACTCAGGCTTCAACCAGTGCTCAAGGCATTCTATTTGGCACCTTAGTCACTTTCTTCAGTTTACCTATCTTAGAAAGCTTAGTAAGAACCTATGCATAATCAGTTAATTAAAAATATTTACTGTCGATAATGTCGATTTTTCACCCAAGCCACTTTACTGTATATAAAATCAGTATATACTGTTTATCAATACAGTGGTTTGGTATGTTTTTCGACAGGAATTCACTATGCTTTGCCAACTCAGCATTAATAACTTCGCTATCGTCCGTTTTTTAGAACTGGATTTTCGCCCCGGTATGACCAGCATCACAGGTGAAACCGGTGCGGGTAAATCGATTGCCATCGATGCGCTAGGCCTATGCCTAGGCAATCGCGCCGATGCCAGCAGTGTTCGTCCCGGAGCCAATAAAACCGAGGTCAGCGCCCGCTTTTCCTTGGATGATATTCCACTGGCGAAACGTTGGTTAGAAGATAACGATCTTGAACTCGATGATGAGTGCATTCTACGTCGGACTATTGGTAGCGATGGCCGTTCACGCGCCTACATCAATGGGAATCCAGTGCCGCTGACGCAGCTAAAATTACTGGGTCAGTTGCTTATCGGTATTCACGGTCAACATGCGCACCATGCAATGTTAAAAAGTGAACATCAACTCACCCTGCTCGACAGTTATGCCAACCACAGATTGCTTATAGATACGGTTGCCGCTAGCTTTCAACGCTGCAAGCAAATTGAGGCCGATCTAAAACAACTCGAAGCCTCCCAGCATGAACGTATTGCCCGTAAGCAATTAGTGCAATATCAAGTAGAAGAACTCGATGAGTTTGATCTTAAAGTTGATGAGTTCGATGAGATTGAGCAAGAGCACAAACGTCTGGCTAATGGCACTGAGTTGATTGATACCTGTCAGGCGAGCTTAGATATACTCACAGAGGGCGAAGAGAACAATATAGAGTCGCTACTCAACCGAGTCGTTTCCCTCGCCGAAGATCTGCAAAGCTACGATCCCGCATTAAGCAATATCAACACTATGCTCAATGATGCCTTAATCCAAGTGCAAGAAAGTGCAGGCGAATTACAGCACTATTTGAGTAAACTTGAACTCGATCCAACCCACTTTGCCTATTTAGAAGAACGGCTATCAAAAGCCATGCAACTGGCGCGTAAGCATCATGTTAGCCCGAATAAACTGGCCGAGCATCATTTAGCATTAAAGGCTGAGCTAAGCACCTTAGACAGTGATGAAAGTAAACTTGAAGAAATTCAGATTCAAGTCGAGACAAGTAGAGCCGCTTATCTTAGCTATGCGCAAAAGCTCAGCCAAAGCCGTGCCCGCTATGCTAAAGAACTCGACAAACTGGTGACTCAGTCAATCCACGAACTGAATATGCCTAAGGGTAAATTTACGATCGAAGTCAATTTCCACCCCGAGCAAATGTCAGCCAATGGCAGTGACAATATCGAATTTATGGTAACCACTAACCCTGGCCAACCTTTGCAACCGATTTCGAAAGTCGCGTCTGGCGGTGAGCTCTCACGGATAGGGCTAGGGATCCAAGTGATTACCGCGAAGAAAGTTGCCACACCGACATTAATTTTCGATGAGGTGGATGTCGGGATTTCCGGCCCCACCGCAGCAGTGGTGGGCCGCATGTTACGCAGCTTAGGGGAATCGACCCAAGTACTGTGCGTGACTCACTTGCCGCAAGTTGCGGGCAATGGTCATCAACACATGTTCGTCGATAAATTTAATAAGGCAGGCAGTACTGAGACCACAATGAAATCGCTCGATCGTGAGCAGCGTATCCAAGAGCTTGCAAGACTGTTAGGTGGCGATACTATCACCAGCAATACCCTCGCGAACGCAAGGGAACTGCTGCAATAGTAGTATGGTTTAGATAACGAATGAGGTAGCTAAACGCTTGAATCTACACACTCTAGATCACAAGCTAAGGGGCCATATCAAAAACTAAGGGTTAGTTGATGGAGATGCTAACGAACATGTCGGGTTAACTATCATGTTAGGTTAACGATAATGTTAGCTAACACACCAGACTAGCCCTTGCAGACAAATAAATGAAAACACGCCCGCTAACACATCGTCAATCATAATGCCAAAGCCACCATGAACTTTGGCATCGAGCCATCGAATAGGCCAAGGTTTGATGATGTCGAAAAAGCGAAATAGACCAAAGCCGACTAACAACCAACCCCAACCTGCTGGTGCCGCTATCATAGTGATCAGTAGCCCAACCACTTCATCCCACACAATCGCACCGTGATCGTGTACCCCCATATCTTGAGCGGCTTTACCGCAGATATAAAATCCCGCAAATGCGCTCAATAAGGTTAAGCCGATATACCAAGTGAGCGGTAATGGCGCCATCAATAAATAGAGGGGAATGGCTGCTAAGGTACCGAAAGTACCAGGCGCTTTAGCGGCGAGTCCGCTACCAAAACCGAGTGCCAAAAAGTGGACAGGATTTTTTAATGACAGGCGCGTTAGCACCTGATCCTTTGACAACCATTTCATTAACATGCTCTTCGCTTAAAAGTGCTCGAAACCGTGATACGGCGGTGTAAACGGCTCACCATTAAGTTGCAACTTGAGCTTACTGCCTGCACAAATTTGTCCAACGCGAACAAACTTTGCTCCTGCATGGCTCAACGCTGTCTCAAGCGCACCTTTTTGCGCCTCAGGAACGGTGAACAGCAGTTCATAATCTTCGCCCCCCGTCAGCGCATAACCTAAGGCATGCTCCTCGCTGACGGTATCTTGCATCGCGCGTGAAAGCGGGATGCAATTAACGTCCACCACAGCACCGACTGCCGAAGCCTTAAGCACATGACCGATATCCGAGATAAACCCGTCGGAAAGGTCGATTGCACTGGAGGCAAGCGAACGCAAAGCTTGGCCCGCTAAAACTCTTGGTGTTGGACGATAATGGCGATTGATCAGGAATTCTTTATGCTCGGCTCTAGCCTGTTGCGCGCCGCGAATGATATCCAGACCTAAAGCCGAATCTCCGAGCGTGCCCGTGACATAAATCCAATCACCGGCTTTAGCACCATGACGCGTGAGTGCCTTACCCTGTGGGACTTGGCCGTGCACAGTGATGCTAATCGCCCGTGGACCACGAGTCGTATCGCCGCCAATTAAGGCGATGCCATAGTAATCGGCCGCTTCAAATAAACCTTCACTAAAGCCACTTAGCCAAGTCTCATCGACTTCGGGTAGCGTTAAGGCAAGCGTCATCCACGCGGGTTCAGCGCCCATGGCAGCCAGATCAGATAAATTTACCGCTAAGGCTTTGTAACCTAAGGCAGCAGGAGGCATATCGGGGAAGAAATGGACATTTTCAACTAAGGTGTCACAGGAGATAGCGATCGACTTGTTTTCTGCAGGTTGCACTAAAGCGCAATCGTCACCGATGCCAAGCTTCACATCACGGCGAGTGGGGCCGCGGTTGCTAAAATAACATTCAATTAATTGGAATTCTTTCACTGTACAGTTTGGCACGACTTACATCGGCCACCTTTGTTAGCAATGAAAAACGGTATCCTAAGATACCGTTTGTCTTTATTACTTGCGTGCAACCAGTTTGTCGAGCAGTCCGTTCACAAACTTATGACTCTCGTCCGCACCGAAAGCTTTTGCCAACTCAATCGCTTCGTTAATCGCGACCTTGTATGGCACATCTTTACGGAAAGTAAGCTCATAGGTCGCTAAACGAACTATGGCTTTCTCTACTGGAGACACTTCATCAATCGGGCGTTCCAGATGCGGGATGATCAGCTCATCCAATTGGGTTTTCTTCGTTGCAACGCCTGAAAATAGCTCACGAAAATAAGCTACATCAACACCGTCGAGACTTTGTTCAGTTAAAAACTCATGCTCGACATCGGCAATATTATTCCCGCTTAGTTGCCATGAATAGATGGCTTGAACGGCTAAACGGCGGGCCTTGCGGCGCTCAGAAGGCTTCATTATTTTTCCTACTATAACAACTGTTGTTCAAGTTCTTGCAGAACATTGACCATTTCAAGCAGGCTTAAAGCAGCTTCGCCGCCTTTGTTACCCGCTTTGGTACCTGAACGTTCAATCGCTTGTTCAATGGTATCAGTGGTCAAAACACCGAAAGCAACAGGCAGATCAAATTCTAAAGCAACTTGAGCTAGACCTTTATTACATTCGCCTGCAACAAAATCAAAATGAGGAGTACCACCACGGATCACCGCACCTAATGCGATAATACCGTCGAATTTACCACTGGCAGCTACGCGACGCGCAGCTAGCGGCAACTCAACCGCACCTGGTACACGGACAACAGTGATATTGTCGTCGCTGACTTGGCCAAAACGTTTCAGCGTGTCAAGTGCACCTTCAAGCAAGCTCTCAACTAAAAAGCTGTTGAAACGCGAAATTACAATCGCAACTTTGGCATTTTTCGCTTCGATATTACCTTGAACTACGTTCATTATCTTACCTAATTTAGCTAAAGCACCCAGCTCGGGGCGAAAAGTGGCGACATGATATCACAGCCAATTGCCCAGAGCCCTATGCAAATTATCAGAAATTGTTAATTTTACTTCAGTGTAACTTTGGGTTTCAGTCCGCCACATACTCAGTCACTTCAAGGCCAAAGCCTGAAAGTGAATGGTAGCGTTTAGGCGAGCTGAGCAGGCGCATCTTAGTCACGCCAAGGCTAGCGAGGATTTGCGAACCCACACCCACACGGCGCGACGTCCCCTGCCATTTTGCAGAAGCAGGCGCTTGGCCTTGATCTTCAGCTTCAAAGGCTTTCACCTTAGAGAGAATTTCACAGGGATGTTCTTGATTCCCGAGTAAAACCAATACGCCACCTTCTGCAGAAATACGCTCCATCGCCTTTTCGAGTGGCCAGCTGCGTTGCTGATCGCGCTCTGAGTGGAGTAAATCGTTGAAGGTATTTTGCAAATGCACGCGCACCAAACAATCTTCTTTCACCTCACCTTTGACTAAGGCAAAGTGCAATTGATTGTCGATAGTGTCTCTAAAAGTCACCATATCGAACTCACCGAAACGGGTTGGTAATTTGCATTTAGCTTCGCGCACAACCGTGGTTTCTTTGGTATTGCGATACTCGATTAAAGCCGCGATAGTGCCGATTTTGATGCCATGCAACTCGGAGAAAATCTCCAAATCTGGGCGACGTGCCATAGTGCCGTCTTCGTTCAAAATCTCAACGATAACGCCCGATGGCTCAAGTCCCGCAAGACGGGCTAAATCACAGCCTGCTTCAGTGTGGCCTGCGCGGGTTAATACGCCGCCATCCTGTGCCATTAGCGGGAAGATATGCCCAGGTTGCACTAAATCAGACGCTTTAGCCTCTTTAGCCACAGCCGCTTTCACCGTTACAGCGCGATCGTGGGCCGAAATACCGGTAGTCACACCTTCGGCTGCTTCAATAGAAACCGTAAAGTTAGTCGAGAACTGGGCGTTATTATTCGTCACCATTAAGGGTAGGTTTAACTGCTGGCAACGGGCTTTAGTCATGGTCTGGCAAATGAGCCCACGGCCATATTTCGCCATAAAGTTAATCGCTTCTGGCGTGACCATTTCGGCCGCCATGATCAAATCACCTTCGTTTTCTCTGTCTTCGTCATCCATCAAAATAACCATTTTGCCTTGACGAATATCTTCGATGATCTCTTCTATACTGTGCAGCGCCATTGTAGGACCTTCTGATTTTGCTGTTATTATGAAATTCTATACCTAAATAACCTAAGCTGCCGATAAGCTTAAGTTAAATAATCTGCTCCTGTGCACTAACGCACAAAGCCGGCACGGGCTAACATTTCCATGGTGACACCGCCGCTCTTGCTGTCTTTGCCATCATAATTCATCAAGCGTTCAAGATAACGGGCGATTAAATCCACTTCGATATTCACCTTATCGCCCGCTTGCAGGTCGATTAACGTGGTTTCCCCCGCGGTATGCGGCACTATGGTCAAGCGGAATCGACTGCCGTCCACTTCGTTAACCGTCAAACTCACGCCATCAATGGTGATGGAACCTTTATGGGCAATGTAACGCCCAAGCTCTGCGGGTGCGGCTAGCCAAAACTCGATAGCTTGACCACGCACTAAGCGTTGCTCAACCGTTGCAATACCGTCTACATGGCCACTGACCATGTGGCCGCCTAAACGTGTGGTTGGGGTGACGGCTTTTTCAAGATTCACCTTAGTACCCACTTTGTAGTGAGCAAAGCCGGTTAGACTCACTGTTTCGGCAGAGATATCAGCCACATAACCGTCGGCTAATTGCTGCACAACCGTTAAGCACACACCGTTAGTGGCAATGCTGTCGCCTAAACGCACATCGTTTAAATCCAGTTTGCCGCTCGCCACGGTCAAACGAATATCATCGCCCTTGCGTTCAAGCTTTCGCAGGGTGCCAACAGCTTCAATAATCCCAGTAAACATGGTTAACTCACTTATTCGATAAAGAAGTAATAAGGCATAAGACTCAAGGTTTAACGGTTATCTTGCCCTAATTAAATGAAGAAGTATCAAGCATAACGCTCAAGGTTAAACGGTTATCTTGCTCCAATTCGATTTAGATAAAGAGGTATCAGGCTTAACGCTCAAGATTAAACGGGTATCTGGCCCTAATTTGCGCTCATCGACCAACATTAATGCAGGAATTTGCGCCATGGTTTGATAATCGGGTAGCTGCAGCAGATTACGCCCTTGCCCGCCGAGGATTTTCATCGCTTGGTACAGCACTAACTCATCGGCCAGACCCTGCGCTAAAAATGCGCCCGCTAAGGTTGCACCCGCTTCCACCAGCACGTGATTACAACTTTGGCCTAAATAGCTTAATAGTTCAGGCAATGAGACGCGACCTGCAATTGCAGGTAACACGAGGCAACTCACATGGGAGGGCAATTGTGCTTGAAAGTCTGCGGGATAAGCCACGGTCGAGACCAAGAGTATGGGCGATACGATAGTCAAGCAGGCGGCCGATAACGGCAAACGGGCGCGACTGTCGAGTATGACTCTTAATGGCTGTAGTAATTGCGCCTCGGTTACACTGTCTTTTAAGCTGCCAAGTTCCTGATAACGCACATTGAGTGAGGGATCGTCCGCCAATATGGTTTCAATCCCAGTGACCAAAGCGCAGGAACGTAAACGTAATCGCTGCACGTCGCGGCGAGATTCTGGACCGGTTATCCATTTAGACACACCGTTAGACAGCGCAGTTTTACCATCGAGACTCGCGGCTAATTTTACAGTGACTCTAGGTAAACCTGATTCCATACGCTTCATAAAGCCTAAATTCAAGGCATAGGCTTCATCACGGTGTAATCCCACATCCACTTCAATACCGGCGTCGCGCAGCATTTTAATACCGCGCCCAGCCACTTGCGGATTAGGATCTTCAACCGCCACCACCACACGCTTAACGCCAATATTGATCAGCGCCAAGGCGCAGGGCGGCGTGCGGCCATAATGACTGCAGGGCTCTAGGGTGACATAGGCGGTTGCGCCACGGGCATGTTCACCAGCCATACGTAGTGCGTGCACTTCGGCGTGGGGCTCACCCGCTTTTTGATGATAACCTTCACCGATGATTTGGTTATCGTTAACGATAACGCAGCCCACACTGGGATTGGGTCTCGTGGTGTAAAAGCCTTTGCGCGCCAATTGAATCGCGCGGCTCATCATTTGGGTATCGAGTACGGACCAACTTATGTTCAAGCTCATGTTCAACCCTGTTGTTAAAGGTTTCGGCTTTCACCAGTCTTATAAAATCTTTCTTTTCATGCTGTTAGCAACTGCACGCCTGCCTTTTTAGGCGACAAAAGCTGAATAACTACTTTTGCAGTTTGGCGATGGCTTCGCCAAATTCAGACACGTCTTCGAAGGCACGGTACACAGAAGCGAAACGTATGTAGGCGACTTTATCGAGGCTCATCAATTGCTCCATCATTAAGTTACCCACCATTTCTGACGGCACTTCCCGCTCGCCAGTGGCGCGCAGAGTAGACTTGATTTTGCTGAGTGCTTGCTCGATTTCATCCATAGATACGGGACGTTTTTCAACGGCGCGCAACATGCCACCTTGGAGTTTTTCTTCATCGAAGGGTTGGCGTGAACCATCGCGCTTAATCACCCTAGGCATGACTAATTCGGCGCCTTCGAAGGTGGTAAATCTTTCATGACATTCGGTGCATTCTCGGCGACGGCGCACTTGGTGGCCTTCTGCCACTAATCGGGAATCGATGACTTTAGTATCTGTCGCGCTACAAAATGGACAATGCATTGAGCCTCCTGCCAGTGAATGGTCGTAAAGCGTTAATAGGTTTACCTGTTAAATCTCAGTCAAACGCTATGGATTTAAGCCTAAGATTTTACCAATAAAAATGGCCGCTTAATGCGGCCATGGGATTTTATCCTATTTATGGGCTGAGGTTAACCACCTGATGCTTGTTAGGCTCAGCACCACAAAAAGGAGACTATTTACAGATTAACCGTAAACAGGGAAACGTGCACACAGTGCCAGTACTTGGCCCTTAACACGCTCAATCACTACAGGATTACTTGCATCATCAAGGATGTCACAAATCCAGCCAGTCAGCTCTTTCGATTCCGCTTCTTTAAAGCCGCGGCGCGTAATGGCTGGCGTACCGATACGCACACCTGAGGTCACAAAGGGTGAACGTGGGTCGTTTGGCACTGAGTTTTTGTTCACGGTAATGTTAGCGCTACCTAAGGCGGCATCGGCTTCTTTACCCGTTAAGTCACGACCAATCAGGTCAACTAGCATTAAGTGGTTGCTGGTTCCGCCAGAGACGATTTTGTAACCGCGCTCAAGGAACACTTCAACCATAGCTTTAGCGTTGTTAACCACTTGCTGTTGGTACACTTTAAATTCTGGCTCTAGGGCTTCTTTGAACGCCACCGCTTTACCGGCGATAACGTGCATCAATGGGCCACCTTGACCGCCTGGGAATACCGCAGAATTCAACTTTTTGTACAAGTCTTCATCGTCAGCAGCAGATAGGATCACGCCACCACGAGGACCCGCTAAGGTTTTGTGGGTCGTAGATGTCACAACATGCGCGTGTGGTACTGGGTTTGGATAAACGCCCGCAGCAATAAGACCGGCAACGTGTGCCATATCGACAAATAAATAAGCACCGATTTTGTCTGCGATTTCACGCATTTTTGCCCAATCAACGATACCTGAATAGGCAGAGAAACCGCCGATCATCATCTTAGGCTTGTGTTCTAAGGCAATACGCTCCATCTCGTCGTAGTCGATTTTGCCAGACTCGTCGATACCGTAAGGAATGATGTTGTACAGTTTGCCAGAGAAGTTAACGGGAGAACCGTGGGTCAAGTGACCACCATGAGCTAAGTTCATGCCCAGTACGGTATCGCCAGGTTTTAACAATGCCATGTAAACCGCGCTGTTTGCCTGTGAACCTGAATGAGGTTGTACGTTAGCGTAAGTTGCGCCAAACAGTTGTTTAGCACGTTCAATCGCTAAGGTTTCAACTACGTCCACATACTCACAACCACCGTAGTAACGCTTGCCTGGATAGCCTTCAGCGTACTTATTGGTTAACTGTGAACCTTGCGCTTCCATCACGCGTGGACTGGTGTAGTTTTCAGAAGCAATCAGCTCAATATGCTCTTCTTGACGCAGAGTTTCATTCTGAATTGCGTTAAACAGTTCCGGATCATAATCTGCGATATTCATATCTTTTTTCAGCATTGCTTACTCCAGCTGCCAATTCTTATAGGTAGGGTTGCGCGGTATTCTACTCGGAACGCGGTCACAATCCCAGTATTTGAAACATGAAATTCCTGCAGATAGTGCTTGAACTTGGCTCATTGTCGAGTTGAGTTCGGCGCGCAATCGAGTAGAATTAGCCGCATCATTAGTCACTTAAGATAGAGAAAAATGGCTCAGTTTGTTTACAGCATGCTGCGGGTGGGTAAAATTGTTCCGCCTAAGAAGCAGATCCTTAAAGATATTTCTTTAAGCTTTTTCCCCGGCGCCAAAATTGGCGTACTCGGCCTCAACGGTTCAGGTAAGTCGACGCTACTGCGCATTATGGCGGGTATTGACACCGAAATTGAAGGTGAAGCGCGCCCAATGCCGGGATTGAAAATCGGTTACCTGCCGCAGGAACCTAAACTCGATCCGAATCAAACCGTGCGTGAAGCGATTGAAGAAGCGGTTGCAGAGGCAAAAAATGCCCTAACTCGCCTCGATGCCGTTTACGCGGCCTACGCCGAGCCGGACGCCGATTTCGACGCCCTTGCGAAAGAGCAAGGCGAACTAGAAGCCATTATTCAAGCCCAAGATGCCCATAACTTAGAGTACGTCCTTGAGCGCGCCGCCAACGCCCTGCGTCTGCCTGATTGGGATGAAAAAATCGAAGTATTATCCGGTGGTGAACGTCGCCGCGTGGCGATATGTCGTTTGCTGCTTGAAAAGCCAGAAATGCTGTTACTGGACGAACCCACCAACCACTTGGATGCTGAATCTGTGGCTTGGCTTGAGCACTTCTTGCAGGAATATGCCGGTACTGTGGTCGCGATTACCCATGACCGTTACTTCCTCGACAATGCCGCTGGCTGGATTTTAGAACTCGACCGCGGTGAAGGTATTCCGTGGGAAGGTAACTATTCTTCATGGCTTGAGCAGAAAGATGCCCGTCTGAAGCAAGAATCAGCCACCGAAAGCGCTCGTCAAAAAACCATTGCCAAAGAATTGGAATGGGTACGTCAAGGCGCCAAAGGCCGTCAGTCTAAAGGCAAGGCCCGTATGGCGCGCTTTGAAGAACTGAACACTAACGATTACCAAAAACGTAACGAAACCAACGAGCTGTTTATTCCGCCCGGACCACGTTTAGGCGACAAGGTTATTGAAGTGAATAACCTGACCAAGTCTTACGGTGACCGCGTTTTGATCGACAACTTGTCGTTCTCAGTACCTAAGGGCGCTATCGTCGGCATTATCGGTGCCAACGGCGCGGGTAAATCGACCCTGTTCCGCATGTTATCCGGCGCAGAAAAACCAGACAGCGGCAGTATTGAGCTAGGTGAAACTGTGCAACTGGCCTCGGTTGAGCAGTTCCGCGATTCGATGAATGATAAGAACACCATTTGGGAAGAAATCTCCGGTGGTCAAGACATCATGCGTATCAACAACATGGAAATCCCGAGCCGCGCCTATGTGGGCCGCTTCAACTTCCGTGGTGGCGATCAGCAAAAAATCATCGGCACTCTGTCGGGCGGTGAGCGTAACCGCGTGCATTTAGCCAAACTGCTGCAAGCGGGCGGTAACGTCTTATTACTCGACGAACCCACCAACGACTTAGACGTTGAAACCCTGCGCGCACTGGAAGAAGCGATTCTGGAATTCCCAGGTTGCGCTATGGTGATTTCGCATGACCGTTGGTTCCTCGACCGTATCGCGACCCACATTCTGGATTATCGCGACGAAGGTCAAGTGAACTTCTACGAAGGTAACTACACAGAATACTCGGCATGGTTGAAGAACACCTATGGCGCCGATGTGGTTGAGCCACACCGCTTGAAATACAAGCGGATGATTAAGTAAATCTAGAATCTAGGCAAGTGTAAATCTGAGGAGTTTAACTCGAAAGGGTTAAGCTCCTTTTTTATGGCATCCAATTACGCTATGAGTGCTGTAGACTTTGGCACTATTTCAAAGGTGCTATTTCAAACTAACACTATTTCAATTCAAGCTGGCAAAGTAGGCCACCAGCATGTCCATCATCACCCTGAGTGCAGGCTGCATATGTTTGCGGGATTGATACACGCCATACACACCGAGGGACTGAGGTTTAAACTCAGTTAATAAAGGCACTAGCTGACCCGAGTCTAAATAGGGTTTCGCCGCCCAAACAGGCTGCATAGCAATTCCCTCACCAGCCAGCGTGGCATTGAGCACTACCATGGAATCATTGGCGCTAAAATTCCCATTCACAGGCACATTAAACGCCTGGCCTTGGTTTAACGTAGGATCGGAGTTCAGCGCTTGAGCCTGTTTCGCACCTACATCGGTTTTATAAAAGCGCCACATCACATCGCCAAAATATGAATAGGTTAAACAGTTATGCTGAGTTAAATCCTCGGGATGCAGCACGGCGGCGCGCGCGGCAAGATAACTCGGTGCGGCGCATACCACAGACTCACACTCCCCTAAGCGCCTAGCGATAAGATTGGGATCGAGTTCATTGGTGATGCGAATAGCCAGATCAATCCGCTCGGCGACTAAATCGACGGTTTGGCTGCTCACGTGGAAATTCACGCTCGCCTGCGAATAACTGGCTAAATATTGCTGTACCACGGGCGCTAAAATCTGATGCGCCAAAAACTGGGAGCAACTAATACGCAACAAGCCCCGCGGAATCGCCACAGCGGCATGGCTTACCGCAGGTACTTCGTTAGCCAGTTCGAGCAATCGATGGCAATAGTCCAGCACTTGCTCACCCGCGGGCGTTAAGCTGAGGCTACGCGTCGAGCGATGCAACAACCTAGCACCAGACCATTCTTCCATTTCGCTCAAGTAACGGGTCACCATAGAACGCGACATATCTAAGGCATTGGCGGCGCTGATCATGCTGCCGCGCTCAACAATAGTCACAAACACCTTAGCCGCTTCGAGTCTATCCATGATTTATCTCCACTCGCGTTAAATCAATAACGTTCAATCAATAACGTTTAATCACTCACTTTCAAATCACTCGAAGGTTCACTCACATACTCACGTCACCACATGAATAATAACTAAGAGTACATACGGCTATTCGTCCGATTAATGCAACAAACATGGGCAGATACTCGCATTTATCTATTGATTATTGCAACCTATACTTAACTCACTTTTTGCAGCAGCTGCAAATCAATGAATGCTAAATCGAACCTTTTACTCTTTCACCCTGTGACTATAAGTGAGCCCCAAATGAACACATCGACCTATGCAATACGTAACACAGTTAATGCCACATTAAAGGCCTCGTCTAAAATAAGCCTAGCTGCCACCTTGTTGCTGGCAGGGCTTAGCGCGGTCAATGCAGCGCCATTGCAAGTGAGCCATTTTAATCCGGGCGAAAACAGCATCTTTGCCGTGTCATCGAGCTTTATCAGCGGCGAACACGAAATGATGTTAGTCGATGCGCAATTTCAAAATAACGATGCCCAAACATTGGTCGACACCATTAAGGCTAGCGGTAAAAAGCTGACTCAGGTGTATATCAGCCATAGCGATCCTGATTTCTATTTCGGCTTAGCCGTGATTAAAAAGAATTTCCCCGATGCACAAATCGTCGCGACTCAAACCACTGTCGATGCTATTAAAGCCTCAATGGAAGGCAAACTCACCTACTGGGGGCCGATTTTAAAAGATAATGCGCCAAGCGAATTAGTGTTACCTAAGGCGATTCACAGTGACACTTTTACTATCGACGGTGAGCAAGTGATTATCAAAGGTTTTAATGATAAACACCCTAAACACACTTTCCTGTGGGTGCCATCGGCAAAAACCATTACAGGTGGCGTAGAAGTATTTGATAACACGCATGTTTGGATGGCTGACACTCAAACTGCCTCTGAGCGTCAGGAATGGTTAACCCATTTAGATGCAATGGAAAAACTGCTGCCGACCACAGTGATCCCAGGGCACTATTTAGGCGAAGCGCGATTTAATACCCACGCCATCGGTTTTACCCGTGAATATGTAAAAGCCTTTGAAATCGCGGCAAAAGCCTCGAAAGATTCAGCCGAATTAATCCAAAAGATGCTGGCGCTATACCCACAAATGCCAGCCGATGCAGGGCTTGAGATCAGCGCCAAAGTTTACATGGGCGAAATGACCTGGCCTATGTAAGCCCAGCCATATCTATCTAGGCGATTAGGTACAGCTAGTTAGGTGTAAAAGATAGTTAAGTGCAAATAGTTAAAGACAGGCACGTGAGCGATTGCGTGCCATTTTTTAGCTAAATGACTGCACCTAAATAACGGTACCAATCTAACTATTTTAATCAATAATCTCAAAGGGCTTAAGTCGCTAATGTAGCGACGAACTTAAGCCAAAAGGTTTAACACTATGACTCAGCCAACAACTCATCCAACTAGCACAACCAGCAGCACAGCAACGGCCAAAGAGCGCACTCTGCACGCCATTATCGACCCTTTATGTGGTTGGTGTTATGCCGCAGCGCCTTTACTCGATGCCGCCGCAAAAGCAGGCTTTACCATTAAGCTCCACGGCGGCGGAATGCTCACAGGCCCAAGACGCAAACAAATCGATGCTAACTGGCGCGACTATGTTATGCCCCACGATCTGCGTATTGCCGAGCTAACCGGACAACCTTTTGGGGAAAACTATTTTGATGGTCTGCTGCGCGATACCACTATCGTACTCGACTCGGCGCCTCCTATTAAAGCCATGCTCGCAGTCGATGCTATGGGTGGCGACAGTTTGGCCTATCTACACTCAGTACAACTGGCCCATTACCGTGATGGTCACAGCGCCAGTGATGAAGGTAATCTCGCAAGGTTAGCCGCTGAACTTGGGCTCGACCCTATGAGCTTTGCGCAACATTATGCCCAAGGTGAAGACAAGCTATATGAGCATATTGTTGAATCCAGAGCATTACTGAATCTGATAGGTGCCCAAGGTTTCCCTTCGATGGCTATAGAGGATAATAACGGCAACATCACCGCCATTAATATCAACCGCTTTTATGGCCAACCCGCCCAGTGGTTAAGCCATCTTGAAGCACAGTTTGAGTCGTAATCATGCCAACGCTTAATAGTGTTCCAACAAGCTCTTTAGTGAGTGAGCCTTCTCAGTTAAATCTTATCGAAACAGCAAGGCAAACTGATGCGAATCTTGCACTTGTCAAAAGTACTTACGCAGGACACAGCTCTGCCGAAAATGCCAAAAATCTTGAGCATGCACTGGCAAATGACGCACGCTGGACAGAGGCGGTAGGTTTTCCCTATGCGGGCACTTACATAGGTTTTAGCGCGATAGCCGCCAATGTGTTCGCCCGCCTCGAAAAAGAATGGGATAACTATCGCGTCGATATCGAAGACTATGTCGCCCAAGGCGATAAGGTTTTTGCCTTCGGCACTTATTCAGGTACTTATGTCAAAACGGGCAAGTATTTTAGCGCCCGAGTCGCCCATTTATGGAAGATACACAGCAGCAAAATCGTCAGTTTCGAGCAGTTTGTCGATAGTCATACCGTCGTCAATGCCATGTAACTGCCAATACCATGTAACGACAGTCATGCACTTATAGACATGCAATGATGGAATAACTGAATCACGAGGCGGGCAAGTTTAATTTAGCCCGCCCCACGACTTGCCGATGTTAAGCCTTATCCGTATGATTTAGTGTTTTCAATAGGTTGAGCACTTGACATTAAGTACTTAAGATTAGGCACTTGCGATTAAGCGTTTGGATTAAGCGCTTGAAATTGAATTCGTCAAGCTGCACGTTCTAAGACTCATCAACTCAAGTGTCTAAAATGAAAAAATGAATAACTAAAACAAGAACAAGGATGCGGTCTAATGCAAATCAATTCGATGCCAGTCGGGGCTCACCCAATCACGCTATCTATGACGCGACTTAGCCGAGCCAGCCAATGGATACTCAAGCAACAGAGAAAATTCACGCCCCTGTTATGGCTTGTCACCGCACTCCCCTTTACCTCACTGGCGTTGACCTCATTAGCGGCCAATGCAAGTGAAGCCGAGCTAGAGCTAAAAATTCAAGAAAACAGCGTCACCGATGGCCCTTATGTGTTTTTAGATGATGCTCAAAAAAACACAGCCTATTGGATTTGCCAGAGTGAGCTAAAACAAACAAGGATTGCGAAGGCGCAGTTAACTCGCCCTGCCAATTGCGGTGAATTACCCCAACCGCACCTTCATACACAGGCTGTCACGGTTGAGCCAGACACCTTCACCCATATCAGCAAAATTGTCGCCCTTAGCGATGTACACGGCCAGTTTGATGTAATGATTAACTTGCTAAAAGCCCATCAGATTATCGACAAAGATAACCACTGGGCCTTTGGTGACGGCCATATGGTGATGACGGGCGACATGTTTGACCGTGGTCATCAAGTCAATGAAGTATTGTGGTTTTTATATTCCTTAGACCAAGAAGCCCAAGTTGCGGGCGGACGCTTACATCTACTCATGGGCAATCACGAGCAAATGGTGTTTCGCGGCGACTTACGCTACGTCAACGAACGCTACCAAGTCTCGGCAGATTTACTCAAACGCAGCTACGATGCGCTCTACAACAAAGACACCGAAATAGGCCAATGGCTTCGCAGCAAACATACCTTAGTCAAAATCAATAATATCTTGTTTATGCACGGCGGCATCAGCCCTGAATGGGTCGAGCGTAAATTAAATATCAGCGATGCTAACCAATTATTTCGGCAGCATTTAGATGATAAAAAAGCCGATTTGAAGCAAGACGATTTACTCAACTTTTTGTTTTTTACCAATGGTCCAACTTGGTATCGTGGCTACTTTAAAGATGAACTGAAAGAGTCAGATATCGATAGCATACTGAGCTATTTCAAGGTCGATCATATCGTCGTAGGGCACACATCGCAGGAACAAGTTCTTGGGCTTTATCATAATAAAATCATTGCGATAGATAGCAGCATTAAGAATGGTAAATCCGGTGAGCTGTTACTTATCGACGCCGGCAAACTCCGCCGAGGTTTGTATCAGGGTGAGCAGGTTTCGCTATAACCTGCCTCACTAATATCTTTTGCCCCAATACGTGCATGAGCTAGCGCCTTAATGCATGAATAAGTTAGGGCGCGAATGTATAAATAAGTAAAGGTAAAATGGACGCCCACCATGGTACTCAATCGGCATAACACTCAATCGTATGGCTCTCAATATACGCTCATCTTAATATCCATAAGTTCGCCTGTTTTAATTAACTCTGACTATACTCAAGCCAAGTGCGACTCACCTCACTGCTGGAGTAGAAATGGGGAAGAAATTACTCAGATTATCTAGCTTTTGCTTGTTTCTATTCAGCTTCTATCCCCCAGCATTTGCGGGGCGAGAACTCCATTTAGTCGCCACTAACTATCCTCCTTTTTATGCCGATGCTTTACCTGAACAGAGCGGCGTTGCGCAAGTCGTCAAAGAAGCTTTTAAACGTCAAGGTTACACTGCCAGTCTCAAGTTTTATCCCTTCGCCCGCGCGGCTTTACTCGTTAAAACTGGCCAAGCTGATGGCATCATTGGGCTCTGGTATCGTAAAGAGCGCGAGCAATGGGCCCAATATTCCGCACCTATCCAACCCGTACAAATTGTGTTTTATAAACGTAAAGATTCACCGCTGAGTTTCAGTCAACTTTCAGATCTTAAACCTTTCACTATCGGTATAGGTCGCGGTTACGCTAATCCACCAGAAATCTTCGCCGCTGGGCTTACCACAGAGGAAGGAAATTCGGATGAGATGAATCTCAAAAAGCTGTTTTTAAAGCGTATTGACTTAGTCTTGATTGGCCATAACTTAGCGAGGTATTTAATTAAAAAAGGACCAAGTGAATATGAGGGGGCCTTTGAGCAAGTCGGCCAACCCATAGCGACTGAGGTATTTCATTTAGGGATCTCTTTGGCTATGGCGGATCATCCGCAGTTAGTGACAGATTTTAATCAAGGTTTAGAGAGTATGCGACGCGATGGACGATTAGCGGCAATTTTAAGCCAATATCCTCAGGTTGAAACGACTCAAGCGCCGATTGAAAAAACGCGAACTGAAGTCCATCCCTAAAGTCCGTCCAGCTTTTAAAAAGCAATAGCAGTACAAAAAAACAGCAAAACCCTCGTTGAATTGTGCACAATGCTCAAAAAACACAATTTCTTTCATTTTCGTTCGCTTACCTTTACAAACTTTTACCCAACTGGCGTACGTTATTCACTAGAATAGCGCCATTAGAGCGATTACCTTTTTAAACTGCCTTTGCGCGAGATAATAATTACAATGAAAAAAACCATTATTGCCATTGCCCTGCTTGCGATTATCGCCACAGCGGTGAGTTTTAGTGATGTCCTTCAAGCGGCTAAACCCGAGAACGCGCCACATCTTATGCGTACCGTTCCTGTGGTCACGGGTGAAGTGATTGAATATCCATTAGCGCAATCTATCTCTCTTATCGGCAAACTCGCGGCTGAACGTGCAGTGATCATTGCACCGCAAGTCACAGGTAAGATTAAACAAGTCGCAGTGACCTCAAACCAAGCGGTGAAAAAAGGCCAATTACTGATCGAACTCGATGATATGAAAGCCCAAGCCGCCGTCGCCGAGGCCAATGCTTTCCTCAATGATGAAAAACGTAAACTCAAAGAATTTGAAAAACTGATCAGCCGTAACGCTATTACCCAAACCGAGATTGACGCACAAAAAGCCAGTGTTGATATCGCCCAAGCACGCTTATCTTCCGCACAAGCAGATTTACATTACCACTCGCTGATAGCGCCTTTTGCAGGTAATACTGGCCTGATTAATTTCAGCGAAGGCAAGATGGTCAGCATGGGCACTGAGTTGATGTCGCTAGATGATTTGTCCAGCATGCGCCTCGACTTACAAGTGCCTGAGCATTTCCTATCGCAACTGAGTATTGGCATGCAAGTATCAGCCACCAGTCGCGCTTGGCCGAATGAAATCTTTACTGGCAAAATGGTAGCTATCGATCCCCGCGTCAATGAGGAAACCTTAAACCTCAAAGTACGAGTGCTATTCGATAATCCAAAGAAACGCTTAAAACCGGGCATGATGATGTCGTCAACCATCACCTTCCCAGCGATTTCAGCACCTATGGTGCCAGTGCAAGCTCTTGAATATTCAGGAACTAAACGTTACGTATACGTAGTTAGCGCCGACCACATTGCCCACCGCACAGAAGTGACACTCGGGGCACGTATCGATAACCAAGTCTTAATCGAAAGCGGTTTAAACATAGGTGACAAAGTCGTGGTACAGGGCTTAGTCAATATGCGCGATGGCCTGCAAATCAATGAAGTCACGCTCGATAATAAAGCCTCAGCCCGTGCAACAGAGCTTTCAGGTCCTAAAGCAACGGAGACGAAATAATGTGGTTATCCGATGTTTCGGTTAAACGCCCTGTCGTTGCCATCGTTTTAA
Source organism: Shewanella sp. SM23 (assembly GCF_025654295.1). NCBI lineage: Bacteria > Pseudomonadati > Pseudomonadota > Gammaproteobacteria > Alteromonadales > Shewanellaceae > Shewanella > Shewanella sp. SM23. The sequence goes on along the minus strand of NZ_JAKKRM010000005.1, from coordinate 238,821 downwards.
GCTTACTGCTATGTGTATTCGGCATAGTGTCGTTCACTAAACTGTCGATACGAGAAATGCCCGACGTCGAAAGCCCTGTGGTCACCATCAGCACCAGTTACTCGGGTGCGTCGGCGGCGATTATGGAAAGCCAGATCACTAAGACTTTAGAAGATGAGCTAACAGGGATCAGTGGTATTGACGAAATCACCTCGACCACACGTAACGGTAGCTCGCGTATCACAGTTAAATTCCTCCTCGGTTGGAACTTAACCGAAGGGGTCAGCGATGTGCGTGATGCAGTGGCCCGCGCCCAACGCAGGCTCCCAGAAGATGCAAAAGATCCTGTCGTCTCAAAAGACAACGGCTCCGGCGAACCCTCAGTCTATGTGAACTTAAGCTCGAGTGTGATGGACCGCACTCAATTAACGGACTACGCCCAGCGAGTACTCGAGGACAAATTCAGCTTAATCAGCGGCGTGAGTTCTATCAGCATTTCCGGCGGCTTGTATAAGGTCATGTACGTCAAGCTCAGACCCGAACAAATGGCAGGACGTAATGTTACCGCAACGGATATTATCAACGCCCTGCGTAAAGAGAACATCGAAACACCCGGCGGCCAAGTGCGTAACGACACCACTGTGATGTCGGTGCGTACCAAACGCTTGTACTACACGCCGAAGGATTTCGACTATCTTGTGGTGCGTACCGCCAGCGATGGCACGGCTATCTACTTAAAAGATGTCGCCGATGTGGCTGTTGGCGCACAAAACGAAAACTCGACCTTCAAAAGCGACGGCATAGTTAACATCAGTTTAGGCATTATTGCCCAGTCCGATGCCAACCCTCTGCTCGTTGCCAAAGAAGTACATAAAGAAGTTGATCGCGTACAAGACTTCCTGCCCGAAGGCACTAGCCTAGTGGTCGACTTCGACTCGACCGTATTTATCGACCGCTCGATTAACGAAGTGTATAGCACCCTTTATGTCACGGGCGCCTTGGTCGTACTCGTGCTGTATATCTTCATTGGACAAGCACGAGCAACGTTAATCCCAGCGGTGACGGTTCCAGTATCTTTGATCTCGGCATTTATCGCCGCCAACATGCTAGGTTATTCGATTAATCTACTGACATTGATGGCATTAATCCTCTCCATCGGTCTAGTGGTGGATGATGCGATTGTGGTGGTTGAAAACATTTTCCACCATATCGAAAAAGGTGAAGAGCCCTTACTCGCCGCCTATAAAGGTACTCGAGAAGTGGGCTTTGCCGTTATCGCCACTACGGCGGTACTGGTGATGGTATTCCTCCCAATTTCATTTATGGAGGGCATGGTCGGACTACTATTTACCGAGTTCTCCGTGATGCTGGCGGTGTCAGTGCTGTTCTCCTCCTTAGTGGCACTCACACTTACGCCTGTACTAAGCAGTAAATTACTCAAAGCCAACGTCAAACCGAATCGCTTTAATCGTTGGGTCGACAGCGGCTTTGCTCGCATGGAAAGCGTTTATCGCGTCGCCGTGACTCGAGCGATTAAACTCCGCCTGCTCGCACCGCTAGTTATCCTCGCTTGTATCGGCGGCAGCGCTTGGTTAATGCAACAAGTACCGTCACAGCTTGCGCCGCAGGAAGACCGCGGCGTGTTGTTCGCCTTTATTAAAGGCGCCGAAGGCACCAGTTATAACCGTATGACAGCCAACATGGACATAGTCGAAGACAGACTCATGCCCTTGCTCGGTAAAGGTGTGCTGCGATCCTTCAGCGTACAAGCTCCCGCCTTTGGTGGCCGTGCTGGCGATCAAACTGGCTTTGTCATCATGCAGCTAGAAGATTGGGAACACCGCGATGTGACAGCGCAGCAAGCCCTTGGAATTATTAGCAATGCCTTAAAGGATATTCCAGATGTAATGGTTCGCCCTATGATGCCAGGCTTTAGAGGGCAATCGAGCGAACCGGTGCAATTTGTACTTGGTGGTTCGGACTATGCCGAACTGTTTAAGTGGGCGCAGATATTGAAAGAAGAGGCTAACGCTAGCCCTATGATGGAAGGGGCTGACTTAGACTATGCAGAAACAACGCCAGAACTCATTGTTACTGTCGATAAAGAGCGCGCCGCAGAACTGGGGATCAGTGTCGACCAAGTATCGGAAACCTTAGAAGTCATGCTGGGTGGCCGTACCGAAACGACCTTTGTTGATCGAGGCGAAGAATACGATGTGTATTTACGCGGTGATGAAAACAGTTTCAATAATGTCGGTGACCTGAGCCAAATCTACATGCGGTCAGCTAAGGGCGAATTAGTCACTCTCGATACTGTCACTCATATAGAAGAAATTGCCTCTGCACAAAGATTAAGCCACACCAATAAGCAAAAATCGATCACCCTCAAGGCTAACGTCAGTGAAGGTTACACCTTAGGTGAAGGCTTAAAGTTCCTTGACGCTAAAGCCATTGAACTATTACCTAAGGATATTTCGATTGGTTATACGGGCGAATCCAAAGACTTTAAAGAAAACCAAAGCAGTATCTTTATCGTATTTGGTTTAGCTTTACTGGTTGCCTACTTAGTATTAGCCGCACAGTTTGAGAGCTTTATCAACCCGTTAGTGGTGATGTTTACTGTGCCTATGGGTGTATTCGGTGGTTTCTTAGGACTACTGATCACGAGCCAAGGGATCAACATCTACAGCCAGATAGGCATGATCATGTTAATTGGTATGGTGACTAAAAACGGTATCCTCATCGTGGAATTTGCCAACCAATTGCGCGACCGCGGCTTTGAACTCGATAAAGCCATTATCGATGCGTCATCCCGTCGTTTACGGCCAATCCTAATGACAGCCTTCACCACCTTAGTGGGTGCTGTACCGTTAATTTTCTCGACGGGCGCGGGCTCAGAAAGCCGTATCGCTGTAGGTACTGTAGTGTTCTTCGGAATGGCGTTTGCGACCTTTGTGACCTTACTGGTGATCCCCGCCATGTATCGATTAATCTCGGCCACAACGCACTCTCCTGGTTATGTTGAAGCTAAGCTCGAAGCGGCGATTAAAGCACAAGAGTTAGCGGCACAAGAGGCGGCCGCAAAGCAGCAGGAACTCGCACCTAAAGCCTAGCGCTAATAATAACTGCAGAAGATCACAGAACAAAAAGCCAAGACACTCAGTGTCTTGGCTTTTTTTCATTTACGTCTTAAGCATTTTTTACTTTATTGGCTAAGCCTAAATGTAAACCTAAGCCAACACAAAGCAGTGCACTTAACGTAATCACCATACCTAAATGGTGAACGATTCCCGTGCCGCCTAAACCCAGTCCCAACAGAATGTAATAAAACAGTCCGAAGAGTGCGCCAGCAGAGCCCGCATAGGTACGGTAGTCTGCCAGAGCCGAGCTGAGTATGTTCGGAATAGCGATACCGTAAGCAATCACAATCAATAGCATAGGCGCTAAAAAGTAAACATTATTCAGCCCTATAAAGGTCGATTGGATCAGCCAAATCCCCAATCCACCGACAAGTGCAATAGCACTGGCTAAGCGAACCAGTCGTGCACCGGTGTGGCCTCGACCCAGCATTATTTTATTAACATAACTGCCAAGGAATGTACCAAAGCCTAACAGTAAGCCACTGGTACCAAAGGCAAGCGTCGATAACCCTTGCGCCTCAAACATAAATGGCGCCAGTGAAAAGTAGCTAAACCACATCAGATTAAACGCCGCTACCAACAAGGTGTTCTTAATAATCCCGCTGTCACTAAGCATCTTAATCGCTAACTCGCCTATCGCGATTTTCTGGGTGTGTGCGGGCTTGGTTTCGGGTAGATATTTTACCGACAAAAATAACAACACGATTGCAGAGACCATGAGTGCGACAAACACCCCTTGATATCCCCAATACGCGCTGAGAATACTGCCCAATAGCAATCCGATAACTGGGCTTATTCCAAGTGACATCCCCATCACAGAAAAAACTTTCGCTAATTCCTCTCCGCTATAACTGTCACGCATCATAGTTTGGGTAATCACAGACCCCACTGCCGCGCCAAAGGCCGACAATATGCGGGCCATCAACAACAGGCTAAAGTCGCTAACCATCAAGGCTAATGCTGAGCCAATGGCATAACAGACTAATCCCGCGAGCATAGCTTTACGGCGACCAATAATGTCGGCTAAGCGGCCCCAGCAAAATACGCCGATGGCAAAGGCCATAAAGTACACAGATAAGGTTTGCGATGCAGCGGCAACCGACACAGCAAAGTTTTCTGCAATATTAGGCAAAGCTGGGCTATAGATGGTTTCCATAATTTGCGGAAACATCATTAGCAGCACAACGAGCCCTAATGGTGGTTTTATATTCATGATTTTTAGTCCATTTCAGTCATCCAAATGAGTTGGTTTACCGAAATGTCGCTCCATACCTGTCAAAGATGGCGCAGTATAGATAAAATCCAAATGTGCCAATTAGCAACACTTAAACAAAAAACATCAAAAATAGGACAAAATGGCCTTTATTCTACCTGAACAGCAATTTAATCCAGACCAGCTGGATAATCTGGTCATTGGCATTGCCGCAGATATGGGCGAACACGACTCGGGAGTGCATCACCACAGGAAGGCGCAACTGCTGTACGCCCCCACAGGCGTGATAAGATTCACCCTAGCCGAGACTCAAATGGTGTTACCGCCAACGCGTGCGGCTTGGTTGCCAGCTGGCGTTAAGCACAGCGTCACCATGCGTAATGTGGTTGCCTATCGCTCACTCTACTTTGAACCAGAAACCGTCACTTCATTACCCGATAAAGTCACTATTTTCCATGTAAACCCGCTACTCAAAGCGTTAATCGACACTATGTCGTTTTGGCCTTGGGACAAACCAAGAAGCACTCAGCACAATGCCTTTTTGCTGCTCTGCGAAGAATTGGGCCATGCCGCGGAAGAAAATCTGGCTTTACCCCTCCCACAGGATAAACGTTTAAAAAACTGGCTTGCGCAACTGCAACAGCACCAAAAACCGCCAGCCAATCTTAAGGATATGGCAGTAGAAATCGGAGCCAGTGAACGCACAATTAGCCGCATTTTTAGCGCACAGACGGGAATGGCTTATCAAGCATGGCGCCAGCAATGGCGTTTACTCTCGGCCATTGAACAATTGGCGGCGGGGGCATCGGTAGCGCAGGTGGGCTTTAATTTACAATTTTCCAGTGACAGTGCCTTTATCAGCTTTTTTAAGCAATATACCGGCACCACACCGGCACAATATTTCAAATAAGTACTGGCTCGACTGACTTACAATCGTCGAATCGAGCCTTTCCTCATGTGCATCATGACGCTAGCTGCGACGTTAGGCTTTCAGCGCTGGCGTGGTAGAAGACTTAAACCAAGCAAGCGGTCTTTGACGGCGCGTTAACATGTTACCGAGCGCGACCAGCAAGAGTCCCACACTTGAATACCAAGTCCAGTGATAATCCTCAAACACACTCGATACACTAAGCGCCACCACAGGGGTTATCACCAACAGATACGCCGCTGCGTTAGCGCCAATTCGCTCAACCAAGATCAAATAAGCGGTAAAGCCAATCACAGAGGCGACAACGGCTAAGTAGAACAGGCTGCCAAGATAACTCGTTGTTAGCGGTAAACTAAAGCTTAAACCTTTAAACCAGATGATCAGCAGTAACGCCGCACTGCCGTAGCACATGGCATATGCTGTCGAGGTAAAAGGCGACACATTATCGCGCGAGTTACGCATGCTGATCATATTGCCAATCGAGAAAAACCACGTACCTAGCAACGAAAACAGTAAGCCCCACACTAAGGTTTGTGACCACTGAGTCGCGAGCAAATCGGCGCCAAAGAGTAAGATAATGCCCCCCAGACCGACACCGACTCCTAACCAAAAGTTGCGGGTAGTGGGCGTGCCGTAAAAAATGCGGCCATGTATCGCATTAAAAATGGGCGCAGTGGCCATAATCACCGCCGTTAAACCGCTGGCGATATAATGGGTTGCGGTATAGAACGCGATAAAGTTCAAACAAAATAGACACACGCCTTGCAGTGCAAACCAAGGATGCAGCCTAAGCTTTACCGCTTGCAGCTTGTTAAAGGCAAAGCCGATGGCGAACATCAACAGGCTCGCTATCGCGAAGCGATAAAAAATCGAGACTTCCGTCGCCACCTCACCATGCTGCCACTTAATGGCTATCCACGAAAAACCCCACACAAAAATCATCAGCAAATACATCACAGCAGCCATAATGAGCCCCCTCACCTTCATAAAATACTTAATGAGGCGAACTATACAGCGATGGCTTTCGTCCTTATGTCACCATCTTGTGGGTCATAACACGATATTGCGGTTTTAATCGCGAGCGAACGTTGAGCCGCGTTAATAAGTGCGATAATTTGGACAGACAAAACACTTAGCCAGTGAGATAACAAGGACCCCATGGAGCCCAAATACACCAGTTTTGATAAATCTGCTAAAACCTGTCTTCGCAAACAAGTGATTACGGAGGATTTATCTTGGGCCCATTATCAAAATGCGGGCGAGCGTTTGTATTACCAAAACGATACACAACACACGCTGAGCATGTATCTGGATGGCGGCTACGAAACCCACAGAACCGATATCAAAGCCGACTATGGTGCGCCAAGCAAGTTTTGCCTTATGCCCCAAGGCTGCCAAAGCCATTGGCAACTGGGACAACCGCAGCAGTTTATGCATTTGTATTTTAGCGATGAACATCTGAAGAAACTGGCCGTGCGAGTCTTTGATAAAGATCCACGCCAAGTGCGTTTACCTGAGCTGACCTTTGTCGACAATCCGAGGTTAGAGGCGCTATTTCGGCATCAAGTTGCCGAGCTCAATTGGCAGACCAGTGATAACCATCTGATGATGGAACAGGTAACCGACACTGTGCTGGTGACGTTACTACAAAGTTCCGGCTTTAATTTGTCGGTGGGGCCAATCAAGGGCGGGCTAGCACCTAAAGTGGCGAAAGCGATCAAAGAGTTTATTTATTGCCATTCACATCGGCAGATTTACTTGTCTGAACTGGCCGAGATTGCCCAGCTTAGCGAGTACCATTTTTGCCGCATGTTTAAATGCCAATTTGCGATGACGCCGCAGGAGTATTTGCTGCAAGTGCGCATCGAAAAGGTCAAACAAAGCTTAAGTCATTCAACGCAATCCTTGACCGATATCGCCCTCAATAATGGCTTTGCCAATCAAAGCCATATGGGCCGCTACTTTAAAAAACTCAGCGGCATGTCACCGGGCGAATATCAAAAACATCATCAAGGCCGCTAAGGTACTCAAGTGATTTCCCTGCTCGATTCAATCCTGCGTTAATCTTTGCCCACAGCCTGAGTTAAGGCACGCTGGTTAAACTCGCATTAAAGGGATTATTTTTCAGTCGTATATGAAGTAGCAATGCTGATAAATCAAACGGTTCATTGGCATTATGAGCGTGAAGTGTAAGTACAGAGAACATGCTCGCGCTGGAAATGACTCAACTTTCGCGCCTTTCAAAACCGCCACACCAGTCTGTGTTATAGTCATCACTTAGCTGCTACTGACGTGAGTACTCTGTGAAGAAAATCGCTTTATTTGTGGATGTACAAAACATCTATTACACCTGCCGTGAGGCCTATGGCCGCCAATTTAATTACCGTAAATTATGGCAACACTTAGGTTACGAAGGTGACATAGCCTTGGCCGTGGCTTATGCCATCCATAAGGGCGACGATGGGCAATTGAAATTTCAAGACGCACTAAAGCACATAGGTTTTGAGGTGAAGTTAAAACCGTTTATTCAGCGTAGCGATGGCTCAGCCAAAGGCGATTGGGACGTGGGGATCACCATAGATATTATGGAAGCGGCGAGTGAAGTGGATACAGTGATCTTATTGTCTGGTGATGGCGATTTCGATTTATTGCTGCAAAAAATCCATCAAAAGTATGGCGTTGAAACCCAAGTGTATGGCGTCCCTACCCTGACGGCTAAATCCTTAAGGGATGCAGCGTCTCAATTTCATCCCATAGATGAGGCGTTATTGCTCTAGTCACAAGACAAAAATGCGGCTACTCATCACACTAACCGCATCAAACACCTTCGCCATATTTAAAGGCCACTTTTTGATAATACAAACAACACACTAGTGATAGGTAATATCCGTATACATAGGGGCGAGACGTTTTAGAAAGGCATTACGGGTAGATAGCGGAATATGTTGCTCTTTCATCGATTCAATCAAATGGCCGACTAAGGCATCGAAATCCGCTTGAGTAATATTCAATCCTCTATGACTGTGCTGCATACTTTCGCCGTGATACACGCAGCCGCCATCGGCAACCAGACAGAAATGTTCAATGGCACGCTCACGAAATAACGCAATATCTGTCTCTTGAAAGTGATGCACTATGCGTGGATCTGTGGCAATACGTGCCAGCAAACCATCGACTATCGCCGATACGCCTGCGTTACCACCTAAATCTTGGTATAAGGTTTGCTGGCTTGCGGTTTGGCGACTCAAGTGATTTTGTGATGCTGAGGTTTCGGTCGTTTGCACCGCACAGCCAGTGAAAAAAAATACTGCGACGAAAGGTAATAACTTCACCCGTAAACGCCTCATAACGCCCCCTCCACCGACAGGTACCAACCCCGTTGCTCTTCAAACCCTGCAATGCTGCCCAAATTCGCATAGGCCGTCACCACGGAAAAATGCTTATTGATAAACCACGCTAAAAACACATCTTGCCAATCATCCTCACGGGCAAAAGCTAACTCATCGGGTTTCTGGCGATATTCGATACCCAGTGCCACATTATCCGTCAGCAATACCGCGGCAGAGGCTTCGAACACAAACTGGTAATCATGATTGGCTTGGGTACCAAAACCCAATAAACCCGTTTGATTCGCCTTGGTCGCGCGCACGGTCCCATTGAGTAATACATTTCGTCCCGCTACCGCATCAAAAAATACTTTGCTGGCAGCAACATACAAATCTAAACCCCAATCATCCCGCGCCCCAACCGCCTGAGGAATCGCAAAGTCATCGACTCTTTTATACTGGGCACCTAAGGTAATTTGCGGCATACCCGTATAAAGTAGCTCTCCGGCAAGCTTGTATTTTACGCCGAAGATATCTTGGCCTAACTCGCCGCCCATAGTATCTAAATCAAAGGTTTGCCGCGCAACGCTCAGCTCGAATCGATTATCAAAACTCAAAGAAGCGCCGATCACTTTCAGCGTAAAATCATCGACATAGACACCGGTCGCCATCGCCGTTGCCGACCATTCACCGCTACTACCATAACCGTTGATCACGGCCCATGGCACTATGCCACCGCCAGCACTGCCTTCAATCATCGTCCCGCCGCCAGTCCCGACCACACGGCTACCTTCAGCAAACGTAGGAACAGTGCCCAATAGTAAAAATAGGCAAAACAAAGCCTTAACATAATTCCAAGTTAATGAATTCAACTTCAATGCATTTATGGAAATGTTCACTTGATGCTCCGCTCTAATTCTTTCGACGATGACTCGTTAGTCTAGCGTCTTTGCATATTGACTTGAGTAAACGCGCTTATGTATCAGAGGTATTTGGATGGTTAAACGCCTCGAACCACAGATCAAATTCAGCCGCTTTTAAGGGTTTCGAAAACACGTAACCTTGAATGATATCGCAATCAAGATTGCGCAATATCTCAACACCTTCTTGTTCTTCAACGCCTTCGGCTACTACGGTAAAACCTAAGCCATGGATCAATTTAATACTCGTATCGACTATCATCACATCTTGGCTATCCGTGAGCATGTCTTTGATAAAGCTGCGATCAATTTTCACTTCATTAACGGGTAAAATTTTCAAATAGGCTAATGATGAATGACCTGTGCCAAAATCATCAATGGCAACAGACACGCCCATGTCACGGAATCGCTGTAATACACTCACCACAGTCTGTGCATCTTTCATCACGGCGCCTTCAGTGACTTCGATACAGAGTGCACCGCTTGGCAGATTATTGTCTTTCAGTAAAATGGCGATTTGATTCGGTAAGCGAGTATCGACTAAATCATGGGCCGACAGGTTAATAGCCAGTTTTAGCACTATACCCCGCCGCTGCCATGTCACTAATTGCTGAATTGCCTGCTTCAATACCCACTGGCTAACAATATCAATGTTGCCTGAATTTTCAGCCAGTTGGATAAATTCATCGGGCGGAATAAACCCTAGCGTAGGATGTTGCCAACGGATCAATGCTTCGGCGCCAGTGCACTGGTTTAGGCGTAAATCCACTTTAGGTTGGAACACTAAATACAATTGGTTTTGCGCTAAACCTATAGGCAAATCACGGATAATCGTCAGCTCACGCTGGTATTTCTCATCGGCGCCTTGACGATAACTGACGATGCGTTGCTCTTCGAGACAGGCTTGATTGAGGGCAATTTCGGCGCGGCGCACCAATACATCGATATCAGCACCATTACCATCGATTTCAAGTAATCCCGCACGCACGGTAAGAGAAATATTTGAGCCTTGGATTGGAAAGGGAGACTCCAGCATATCCAATGACTTCAGTAAATGTTCGGGGCGAATACCTTGACTATACAGAAGTAAAAATGAGTCACCGTCTAAACGCGCCAGTAAATCCGGTGTCGGTGCTAATTGCTCTAAGCGACGAGCAAAAAGCAGTAATAAAGTATCGGCGTTGGCAAAACCAATAATATCGTTGATATGGCGGAAATGTTTAATATCTAACAACACCATAGCACCGGATAATTTATCGTTAAGATCCGCCAAATGCTGTTTTGCCGCAAAACGATTGAGTAATCCCGTCAAACTGTCGTGGCGGGATTGATAGACTAAATCCTTTTCCCGCGCTTCAATATCATCGCGCATTAAGGACAAACTTTTGGCCAACACCCGCAGTTCTGCTGGCGCACCTTGAATATTGGCAGGCTGCTTACCTTGACCGATTTTGCGGGCATAATTCACAAGTTGATGCACGGGTTCAGTCAAACTGCCCGACAACCAAATCGCAATCGCAATCGCCAGTGCTAAGGTCAAAGCAAAAATCAGCAGCATATTATTGCGTAGTTGCTGATAACTTTGCTGCCACTTAAGGTTTGATTGATGTAGTAGCGCTAATTGGCTGCCGTTGTGATCATAAAGTTTGATGCCCATAGACAGATGATCTACGGGAATACTTTCACTAGGCATTTTCAGCAAGCTAGGCAATAAGCTCGCCTGCTCAATTACGCTTAACTTTTCATTATCTGATAAGGTTGAAGCGATTTCAGTGCGGCCCGTTGCCTGATTGACAAAACTCACATCGATGCCCGTAATAGCTTTAGCTTGTTGGGCGACCTTCTCATCCAATAAAAAACCCATGCCAACCCAAGCAATTAAGGTCGGCGCCTTCACCGGCTGCAGCACAAACTGATAGCTAGCATGATCAAAATTAAGGATAGCTAACGCATTATGATTGCTGGTGGTCATATTAAATAAGGATTGAATATCATCCTGAGTGAGTCCGGGCAAACTCGAGGTCAAGAGCTCCCCTTTAGGTGATAGCAATACAGCGGCGTCGGCACCAATACGAGATCCATGATTAGATAACACTGACTCAATGGTTTCTTGCTCACCAGTAGCAATCGCGCGCTTAAAACCAAAATCGGCACTGAGTACGGACAAACTTTGACTGAGCTGAATACCGCGATTCGATAACACTTCGAGAAACACATTCGCGCCAATATCGAGGCTTTTCTGTTGCTGTAAAAAGTTATCTTTTTCGGTCGCTGTCAACACAGAAAATGCTGTGGCAAATTGCACTAACGTCAGCACAATAAAGAAAACTAAAATCAGCCGAGCGCGAAAACTATTTAGCATGTAATGGCTTACCTTCAGAATCGTAGTGACCAAATCCCGACGGCGGAGCCGACGGTTTAGCTTGACGCTCAATGTCTAAGGACAGACTGAGTTGATTAGGACCATTAGCGATCAGTAAATCCGTTGGCTCTGATGCCGCCTTCTGCCATGGATGCCAGCGCTTAACTTTATATTGACCGGCGATAAGTCCCTTAAACTGGAGCTCACCTTTTTCGTCCGTCACAGCGACAATAGGGCTATCTGCCACATAGATAAATGCTTGCATATAATCGTGAATATTACAGCCAAGCGCGACCAAACCGGGTTTATCGAACTGAATCGGCGCTTCGGCCTGACCCACATACAATTTAAGTTCGAAAGGTTTAGCTTCTGAAAAAGAATACACATGGTGACGAGTACGATCTAAGTTGGGAAAATCCACCTTTGCACCTTTAGGCACCGCCAGCACAAAGGGGATAAAAGTTCGATTTTTTTGCGACATTTCATAATACTCGATAGGTATTGCATTATCGGGCATCACTGCAGGGATCAGCTCCACAACAGTATCGGCAATGGCCTGTTGTTGCAGATCTACTACATTAATATTGAGTTCAGCAGCCATGACTTGAGGCGTGAAATAGATCAAAACGCAAAGTACTAACGCATATAAAACTCGATATAGGATCATCCGTTACCTCGGGCATAGTGATGCAAGGCCAACAAGTACCTTAGCTGAGTTCTGCGTAAAAAAACGATCTAGATTCATCTAGCATTGTACATTACTAATGTATTGAATAATCATCAAATTATATAGAAAAGTCGTAAAACAGTAACCATTCTAATCATACTGTGATAATGACGCGCTCAAGTGGCAATAAGTTATAAGCTAACAGAATGGCCTGGTAATAGTTATTCATTGTTTCTTATTGATGATCCAGAAAATACCAACGATATTCCTCATTTCTGGTTTTAGTTTTAACCTAGCGAGGAATACCATCACTAAGCATCAATTGACCTAATGTTAATTAACCCCAGCTAAAGATAGTCAAATCTAATCGCTCTCGCCGTGAATAAACAAAAAAGGCCTACTCAATGTAGACCTTTCATGTGTTTTTCAACTAGAAAACAAGCTTAACCGACTGTTATCTCTTTATGCTCATCGGCTTTTTTACTGCCTCTCTTTGCTAAGGCATAGTAAAACAGCGGCGTTAGGATAAGACCAAATACAGTCACCCCTATCATACCAGCGAATACTGCCACGCCCATGGCTTGGCGCATCTCGGCGCCCGCGCCAGTGGAGAACACCATAGGCACCACTCCCATGATAAAGGCGATAGATGTCATCAAGATAGGACGTAAACGTAATCTTGCTGCCTCTAATATCGCCTCCATAGGTGCCATACCGTGATCTTGTTTCTCCTTTGCAAACTCGACAATCAAGATAGCGTTTTTAGTCGCCAGCCCCACCAGCACTATCAGGCCAATTTGGGTGAAGATATTATTATCGCCACCGTAAATCAGCACACCACTGAGGGCTGAAAGTAAGGTCATTGGGATGATTAAGATAATCGCCAATGGCAAGCTTAAGCTCTCGTACTGGGCGGCTAGCACCATAAACACTAAGATGATCACCAGCGGGAAAACCAAAAGACCCGTATTGCCCGCGAGAATTTGCTGATAGGTCAGCTCGGTCCACTCATAAGTCATACCATTAGGTAACGTTTCAGCCAAAATTTTCTCAATCGCCGCCTGCGCTTGGCCGGTACTCACACCGAGCGCTGGACCACCGTTGATTTCAGCGGTCGTGAAACCGTTATAGTGCATCACTCTGTCTGGGCCTGAACTTTGGCTGACGTTGATGAACGAACCTAGCGGGATCATGTCACCATTCAGATTCGGCACCTTTAGCTGACTTATCTGCTGCGGACTTTGACGGAACGCCTCGTCGGCTTGCATATTCACCTGATAGGTTCGACCGAAACGATTGAAGTCGTTGACATAGGTCGAGCCCATATAGGTTTGTAATGTCTGGAAAATTTGATCGAGCGACACTGCCTGCTGTTTCGCTTTAGTCCGATCGATATCCAGTTCAAGTTGTGGCACATTCACTTGATAGCTAGAGAAAACGCCAGCTAACTGAGGATCGGCCCACGCCTTGTACATCACTTGTTGGGTCACCTGATACAAGGCCTCATAACCAAGGTTGGCTCTGTCTTGAATTTGCAGACGGAACCCTCCTATAGTGCCGAGGCCTTGCACAGGTGGCGGCGGGAAGATGGCAATAAACGCGTCTTGAATAGCAGCAAATTGCTGATTCAATTGTCCTGCAATGGCATTCGCCGACAGTTCAGGACTGGTACGCGAGTCAAAATCATCGAGCGCAACAAACACCACGCCTGAGTTAGGACTATTGGTAAAACCGTTGATGCTAAGGCCAGGGAAGGCAATCGAGTGCGCTACTCCGGGGTGATTTAGCGCAATCTCAGACATCTTCTTGATCACACTATCCGTACGTTCAAGGGATGCCGCATCGGGCAACTGAGCAAAGGCCACTAAATACTGTTTATCTTGGCCGGGCACATAACCCGTTGGTGTATTGGCAAATTGCACACCCGTTAACGCCACCATGCCTAAATACACTAGACCAATAATGCCGCCAAAACGGATCACCTTACGCACTAACCAGCCATAACCATCGGATGCACGGTTAAATAAGCGATTAAAAGGCACAAATAACCAAGCACCAAACAACTTATCCATTAGACGGGTTAAGCCGTCCTTAGGTGCATCATGGCTCTTGAGTAACAGCGCCGATAATGCCGGACTTAAGGTCAGTGAGTTAATCGCCGAGATGAAGGTCGAGATAGTAATAGTCAAGGCAAACTGTTTATAGAACTGCCCAGTTAAACCGCTCATAAAGGCCGTTGGAATAAACACCGCCGCCAGCACTAAGGTGGTTGCCACAATCGGGCCAGTCACTTCCTTCATCGCCTTTTGCGTTGCCGCAACTGGGCTTAACCCTGCGGCAATATTACGTTCGACGTTTTCCACCACGACGATGGCATCGTCAACCACAATCCCGATGGCGAGCACCAGCCCGAATAGCGACAAGGCATTTAACGAGAAACCGAGCAGATGCATAAAGGCAAAGGTACCGACCAAAGACACAGGCACGGCCACCAGCGGAATAATCGATGCGCGCCAAGTTTGCAGAAATAGCACCACCACTAACACCACCAGCAACACGGCTTCAAGCAAGGTTTTTACCACAGCTTCAATCGAGCCACGCACGAACACTGTTGGGTCGTAAACGATTTCGTATTCGAGTCCTTCAGGGAATCCTTTAGACAGCTCAGCCATTTTGGCGCGCACATCGTCGGAAATCTGAATCGCATTAGAGCCCGATGCTTGGAATACAGGAATAGCGACCGCATCCTTATTATCGAGTAAAGAGCGCAGCGCATAACTCGTTGCCCCGAGTTCGACCCGCGCGACATCTTTAAGGCGGATCACCTCAGCATTCTGACCAACTTTGATAATGATATCTTCAAATTCAGACAGTTCAGTTAAACGACCTTTAACGTTAATCAAAAGTTGAAAGTCAGCACTGCCACTGGGCTGCGCGCCTAAACTGCCCGCTGCTGCCTGTTGGTTTTGCTCACGCACGGCGGCAATAATGTCTGCGGGCGATAAACCCAGCGCCGAGACTTTATTCGGGTCAAGCCAAATTCTCAGACTGTATTCGCCGGCGCCAAACAAACGTACCGCGCCGACACCATTAATTCGTGCTAACTCGTCTTTGACGTTTAGCGCCGCATAGTTAGACAGATACAACATGTCGTAACGGTTATCCGGCGATAACAAATGCACCACCATGGTCAAGTCTGGCGATGATTTTTCAGTAACAATACCAAGACGTTGTACTTCCTGCGGCAGACGGGGCATAGCGCGATCCACTCGGCTCTGCACTTGGGTTTGCGCCTTATCCACGTCAGTGCCAATCGCAAAGGTGATGGTCAAAGTCATACGTCCATCGGACGTCGCCTGCGATGACATGTACAACATGTCTTCGACGCCGTTGATCTCCTGCTCCAGCGGTGAAGCCACTGTTTCGGCAATCACTTTAGGATTTGCGCCAGGATAATTAGCAGTGACCACTACCGTTGGTGGCACTACCTCTGGATATTCGGTAATAGGCAACTGCCAAACGGCAATCGCCCCAGTGATAAGAAACAGCAATGACAGCACGGCTGCAAATATCGGCCTTTTAATGAAAAATTGCGACAACATAGTGTGTTATTCCTTAACCGCGGCTCGCCGTTTCAACCGCTTGCGCAGTCAAATGCTCTTGGTTTTTATCGAGTATTAACTGGGCTTGGCGTAGCGCCTCGAGCTTGTCGCTGTCGACCATGTCCACTATGTTTGGCTCAATTTGCATCTTAGGACGAACGCGTTGCATACCGTTGACGACGATCTTGTCTTCGGCCATCAAGCCTTGGGTTACAATGCGCAGCCCTTGGACTTTTTCGCCTAAGGTCACACCGCGATATTCGACCGTGCCATCATGAGCGACGACCAGCACAAACTTATTATTGAGATCTGTGCCAACCGCTTTATCGTCAATCAAGATCCCCTCATAGGCGCCACTGCCCGCAGTACGAAGACGCGCAAACAAGCCTGGCAATAGGTTATTGTCTTCATTGTTAAAAGTCGCACGAACTCGAATAGTACCCGTCTGCTTATCCATCGCATTATCCACAAAGTCGACCATGCCAATATGGTGATAATCGCGCTCATTGGCTAAAGCCATGTAAACAGGATTATCGCCAGCACGGGGATCGTTACGTTTGTTCTGCGCAGTTAACTTCACGTATTTAAGGTAGGTTTGCTCGTCCACATCAAAATAGGCATACATGCTGGCGGTAGAGACTAAGCTGGTCAGCACACTCTGCCCTGCGGTGACATAGTTACCCGCAGTGACGTTGGCGTAGGATACTCGGCCATCAATCGGCGCTTGTACTTGGGTATAAGCTAAATCAAGCTCGGCGCGCATGAGTGCTGCTTTCACCGAAGCGACTGCGGCTGCAGTCTGACGTTTATTCGACTCACGGGTATCGAGTAATTCGGCCGAGACCGCCTTTTGGTCAAATAACTTATATGCCCGTTCAAAATCATTAGTGGCCAGTTGCTCAGCAGAGAGTGCGCTAGCAAGATCTGCTTTTAACCGGGCCACTTCCACTTCAAACACGCTTGGATCGATGCGAAATAACACTTCGCCTTTTTTCACTAAGGCGCCTTCTTTAAAATTTACTGAGTCGATATAGCCCGACACCCGCGGGATAAGGGTGACACTTTCTGGCGCCTGTAAACGACCGGTAAACTCATCCCATTCGGTGACTCGCTCATGCAATACCTGAGCGACATCCACCTTAGGTGCACTCGGTGCAGGTCCCTGCTGCGCTGTTTGCTCACCACAAGCTGAAAGGACGAAAGCAGCCACAGCCGTTAACATCATTATTCGTAAAGGTTTGTTACTCATCATATTACTATCCTCAAAGTGGCGGGCATTTCACACTGTTCGAACCACACACATGCAGCTGTGTTACAAACCAAACCAATTAAATACCGACTGGTAAAAAATATTCTGTACTGGACGGTAATATATAGCGTAAAATGATGCTGTCAACAAATTTATGTACCGATCGGTATTTAATTAAAAGTGTGCACTTACCCTAGGCAGGCAATGCGTCCAGAGGCAAAAGGCTACGAGTTTGAACTGCAAAGCATTTTGATGAATATTGAAGCAAACACTGACTAACGCAGATAACATGCTGAACTTAGGTGACACCTTGAATGACTAAGTAGACATATCCCCCTAAGTCCGTCATCGGTGGCAAGTGTGGCTGGACAGGGACTAAACCCATGTCTATCCTAGGGGCAATTGAGAATTGAGGAGCCTAATGATGTCAACCGTCACCCAGACGCCCTGTGTTGGTCGCCCACGAGCTTTTGACACTGACGATGCATTAGCAAAAGCCTTAGAAGTCTTCTGGCTCAAAGGTTTTGAAGGTACATCGTTAACCGATCTCACCCAAGCTATGGGCATTAATAAACCTAGCCTTTATGCCGCTTTCGGTAATAAAGAACAGTTATTTCTCAAGGCGATAGAATTATATGAACAACGCCCCTGTGCGTTTTTCTACCCGGCACTTGAACAAAAAACCGCCTATCAGGTTATCGAGTCAATGCTACTAGGTGCGGCAAGCTCTTTGGTGGATAAAAGCCATCCACAGGGATGTTTGATTGTTCAAGGGGCACTCACCTGTAGTGAAGCAGGACAAGCGATTAAAGATACTTTGATTAATCGTCGCCGTGACGGAGAAATAGCCCTGTGCGAACGACTGCAACGCGCCAAAGATGAAGGTGATTTGCCCGCTGACGCCGATCCCTTGCTGCTTGCCCGTTATATAGGCACTGTATTGCAAGGTATGGCCGTACAAGCGACCAGTGGAATTTGCCCGAATGAACTGCGCAAAGTGGCCGAACTAGTGCTGGCTAACTTTCCGCGTAATAATTAATCCTGATTCACCAATCCTGATCCACAAAAACTAAACCCCAGTATAGTACTCACTTAACTGGGGTTTTATTTATGCTTTGCTTTATTTCTGTCCAACCATTTATTTCTGTCCAACCAAGAGTTCTCTAAACAGTTGTCTGAGTCGTTTCAATAATGGCAGGCTGCTTTTATCTTGATGCTGGATCACATCGACGTTTGCATACCAGCCTATCTGCTCAAATTCTATGGGGACGCGAGTTAAGTTACCCGATAAAACTGAATTGGACGCCATGTGCTCGGGTAACAGACACCAACCATGGCCCTGTAATGCGAGCTCCAATAACACGTAATAGTTATCGGCATACCAAACATCAGGACTGAACGCCTGCTGAAAACTACTGGTTTTAGTATTCCGTGAGCGGATGAGTAATTGTCGATACAGTCGCAATGAGTCCATGTTCGGTGCAACTGATTTTGCTAAGGGATGCGAACTCGCCACATAAAGATCGAATTGAATCACCCCAATACTCTCAAAATCTATACTACTTGGCATAGATAATTCACTAAAAATCAATCCTGTAGATGCTCTTCCCGAATGCACCATGTCGATAATATCTATGCTTGAGGCACTGAGAAACTCGAGTTCGATATTAGGAAAATCACCTTCTAACAACCGAATAATTTCAGATATTCTCTGTATCGGAATGCCTTCATCCATCGCAAGGCACACTTCTGAAGATTGACTACTGAAGAGCGATAAGGCGGTATGTTTGAGCCTACGATGTTGAAGAATCGTCGCTCTTGCGTAGGGCAGTAATTTACTGCCTTCGGCCGTTAATACCGGATAACGACCCGAACGGTCAAATAACTCAACCCCACAGTCAATTTCAAGATTCATCACATGCTGGCTAATCACGGATTGTGCTTTCTTAAGTTGCCTTGCAGCATTCGAAAATGAACCAGACTCTACGGTTTCCATAAAGGCTTCGAGTTGTTCGAGACTAAACATATCGTTTTTACCGATACTATCTAACTATAACTTATCCCTATACTAGATAAAATTATGGCCATAGTCACATTAAATGAATGGGAAATAGCCATGAAAACGACAGAACGTATCTTTAACGCCTTACTCTTTGAAGCGATTGCACTCGCTATTATTATCCCCGTTTCTGCCCTTATATCAGGCAAGGGAACCAGTGAACTTGTCATAGTAGGTATCGCTTTGAGTCTTTATACCGTGGTATGGAACTACTTCTACAACCTAGGATTCGACTGGGTATTTGGGGCAAATCGAGAGCAACGTACTTTGAAAACCAGAATACTGCATACCTTTGGATTTGAAGGGGGACTTATTTTCATTAGCATACCGACCATCGCCTGGTTTCTACAGATAGGTTGGTTGGCAGCCATGGGCTTAGAAGCGGTTTTTTTGATCTTTTTCTTCTTCTACAGCACCCTATTCCATTGGTGTTATGACAAGTATCAGCCCTATAAGACTTGGTTTACTATGCAAGCCACTAAGGTCAAATAGCGCAGCTAAGATCAACACACATCACCATCAAACGAACCTCACTAAACAATTTAGCGATTCGTTTGATGGCAACATTGAAACTTATCCATTTCAATTTCTTCTACTTATACCAATCACATTAAATATCTAATCAGTTCAGAGCCTCACAGGCATCTCAATCCAAGGCGCATTGACGCAGAAATGGTTATTCCCTTTTAAGTCAATGCAACACGGGAGTGGGATGCCTGTGAGGCTCCCGAAGGGCGGGTTTCTACGCGCTTTATACTGCGTTTAAGGCTTTCGACAGAGCACCACTATGCCTTCAAGCCTTCGCCTTGTCTAAAGCGCGTTGAACTCCCGCTGAATGAACAGATATTTAGTACGATTGGTATTAGCAAGAAAGCTAAGCCAGTTCATGTGTTGCCCAGCGTAAAATTCCCCTTAAACACAGTACATAAAAATAATAAACCCGCACACGGTAAACTGAGGTTGTTGAAATATCCTATAAACATCACAAAAGGACTAACTATCAGTAATTAATATTCAAATCATTAGTCTAGATATAATTCTTTATGCTATAAAAGCCATATATTAAGCGGGGAGATGGAAGCAAAATGCGTGCAGGGAACAGAATGAGGCTCAGGATGCAGCAGGCATTAAATTTGCCGTCAGCATTGATACTTAGCATCGTTTTATTGCTCGTATCCATTATTTGTAACATGGCACTCGCTAAAGAAAGCAATGCAATACCAGCAGAATCGCAACCTCAAGCCATAACCTTAGCCGCAGAAGACAGTTGGCCACCTTTCGCCAATCAGTTTGGTCAAGGTATTTCCCATCGTTTAATCCAAGCCGCATTTAAACAGTCGCATATTGAAGTGAATAGCTTAGTTGTACCCTACTCCCGCGCCTTAATGATGGCGGAAAAAGGTGCAGTTGATGGGGTGTTTAACGTCACCCGCGAGAACAGTACTGAGCAACGCTTCATCTTTGGAAACACCCCATTATTTATCGCCACGGCATCTTTTTATCAAAAGAAACAAAAACCTATTCTGGCAGACAATAAATGGGCGCTACCTAAAGGCACCGTTATCGGCGTGATTAAAAGCTATGAATATGGCGATGAGTTTCCCAAATTAGTTAAACAGCAACAGCTCAATATCGTCACCGTCGCCAACCAACAACAGCTCATCAATTTATTATTGATTGGTCGCATAGATGCCGCCTTGATGTTCGACTTAGTCGCCAAGGAAAACCTGAAAAAAATGGGGGTAGATGATGAGATTATTCCTGCATTTGCTAACCACAGCAGCGATATTTTTTTGGCCTTCTCGAAAGGAAATCCGCAAGCACAAACCTTAGCAAGCCAACTCGACGCTGGCTTATCACAGCTAAAAGCCACAGGCCAATACGACAAACTGCTCTTAGTCGCTGACTAATCCACTATCGCTACTAGCGAATGATAGATTACCGCTGCGAGCGAATGATCTCTTGATTCACCCAATATAACAGCTGCTTAATAGCCTTCGACAGGATCTGATTCTGGCGCACAATATAACCTAAACTCGTTGTAGGGAATTGCGGTAGAGGAGTGACTTTAGTGGTGAGATTCGCCTTAGTGTAAACAGAAAACTCCGGTACGATCGCCACACCAAATCCCGCCTCTGCCCAATCGATTTGCGCGTCAACAC
The DNA here is from genome assembly GCF_025654295.1 of Shewanella sp. SM23. Classification (NCBI taxonomy): domain Bacteria; kingdom Pseudomonadati; phylum Pseudomonadota; class Gammaproteobacteria; order Alteromonadales; family Shewanellaceae; genus Shewanella; species Shewanella sp. SM23. The sequence goes on along the minus strand of NZ_JAKKRM010000005.1, from coordinate 217,214 downwards.
TGCCGACTTCCATTATTCTGTAATTCGATAAGTTCAGCGACGGTAATGCGGGATCTAACAATTCGCGGGTTCGCGTATCGTGTCCTAATAAAATCAACGTCGGTTGCTCGGCTAAGGGCGTATCCACAGAGGGTTTTGCCTGCTGCCATTGCTGTAAATTATCTCCTATTGCACACCATTTAATCTGTTGTAGCTCAGTAAAATGCAGTGGCTGACTTTCCTTCTGCGCAATCACAAACCCTAAATCTGCCTCGGCATTTTTCACCAATTCAGAGGCTTGTGATGAGGTTGTGTTGAGCAGTGAGAAATCTATTCCCGGAAACTCCGCCTTAAAAAGCTGAAACGGCTGGATCAACAATAACCGCGAGATAATGTCGCTGGCGGCAATGGTCAATGTGCCTTGACTAAGGTCATTAATCGCATTGAGATCCGCCTGACAAATTTGCAGCTCCATTAACGTCTTCTGACTGCTCTCTAACAGGCGAAATCCCGCTTGCGTTAATCGAAAGGGATTACGGTCAATCAACTTGACTCGAGTGCTTTGCTCTAACTGCTTAATATGCAAGCTAACATTGGGCTGCGTCATGTGCAGCGCTGTGGCCGCTTTCCCAAAATGCTTGTATTCAGCTAAAGTCACGAAGGTCTTTAACCAATGGATATCGAGCATAACGTCACCTTTTGCAAAGTATTAGAGTTGATGATAGCCAATGATATATGAAATTCTTATTGGGATGATAACCATAATTAATTTCTCTTATTTAAATGACGGGTCTAGCATAGCGTCTTAATCAATGAGGAGATGTTGTTATGCCGTCGATCGTGGTTGTGGGTGCAAATTGGGGTGATGAAGGCAAAGGCCGCATCGTAGATTATTTAGCCGCGGATGCCGCTGCCAGTATTCGCTTTCAAGGTGGTAACAACGCTGGTCATACCGTCGTCAACGACTATGGCACCTTTAAATTACACCAATTACCAAGTGGCATTTTCAACCCTAACTGCGTTGCAGTTTTAGGCCCTGGCATGGTGATCAGTCCTGAAAAACTCAGTGTAGAAATTGCTGAAGTGCAAGCGGCTGGCATTGAAGTCAAATTATGCATTTCTGACCGTGCTACCCTGTGCTTACCTCTACATGCATTAGAAGATACCTTAGAAGAACAACGTCTTGGCGACCTCGCCTATGGCTCAACCCGTCAAGGGATTGCACCAGCCTATGGCGATCGCGTGATGAAAAAAGGCATTTTAGTCGGCTGGTTAAACCAACCTGAAGTGCTGCAAGAGCGCATTCAATTTATGCTCGACTGGAAATTACCACAGTTAAAAGCACTTTATCCAAGTTGCGATTTTAATCAAACCGCCGCCGAAATGACCGCATGGTTATTAGAAGTGACTGCACCTTGGCGTCCATTTATTTGTAACGTGACAGAGCCATTAAAAGCATTACAAAAACAAGATGCTAGCTTGCTGTTTGAAGCGCAATTAGGTGCTGGCCGCGACTTAGTCTACGGCGAATATCCTTATACCACATCTTCAAACGTGACTGCGGCTTACGCGGGTATCGGCAGCGGTTTACCTGCCCTGCATCCAGAGCGCGTAATTGCTGTCGCGAAAGCCTTTAGCTCATCAGTCGGCACAGGCACGTTAGTGACCGCAATGGAAGAGCAAGACGCCTTCCGCGAAAATGCCAACGAGTTTGGTGCAACGACAGGCCGTCCACGTGACATGGGATATTTTGATGCTGTTGCCACCCGTAATGGTGTTGAGCTACAAGCAGCAACCGAAATTGCCCTGACTAAGATTGATTGTCTTTCTGGCATGAAAGATCTGAAAATCTGTGTTGCCTATGCTGGTGAACACACTGAGAACCCAATTTGGCCACAAACTGCTGCGTTAAGCCCAGTGTATGAGCAAATGCCAAGCTGGAGCGAAGATATTACTGGTTGTCGCACCTTCGAAAGCCTGCCTGTCGCCGCACAACAATATGTTGAACGTATTGAAGCCCTAATGGGTGTACGCGTTAGCATGGTTTCTGTTGGACCAGAGCGCGATCAAATGATCATTCGCTAGTAAACAACGTTTACCCTACAAAAAAGCCATATTCGCCTCGGTGAATATGGCTTTTTACTTTGATATGGTTTGTCATTGAAGAATCACTCAAGACGTTGATAGCAATGACTCGAATACCCCATATTCAAATATCGCCGCTAAGTGAAATAGCATTACTCTTCGAATACGTATTTATCTATCATACCGACCATACGACCAATTTCTGGTTTAGTAATGGTATCGTTAGCACCTAATGCCATCGCCTTTGTGCGGTTATCTTCACTCATTAAAGAGGAAAACATCACAATTGGCATTTGTCGATACGCCTTGGATTCTCTTAAGCGTTTCACCAAATGCATGCCATCCATGCGAGGCATCTCAACATCCGTAATAATGGCGCTGACAAAATCAGAAATAGAAGCATTATCTTGGTCAGCAAGATTCTCAAATTCCATCAGCATTTCAAGGGCATCACCACCATCTTTGGCTGTGATAATGTTGTAACCTGCGCTGCGAAGGGTATTTTCGATCATCTTACGAATAAAAGCGGAATCATCGACAATTAAAATCGTTTTCGCTTCACGTTTCGCCAGCATTTTATCATTGATCAGTACACTTCTATCGAGCGTGACATCGTACTTATCCATACTCAGTTCAGGATTAATATCAGCAATAATTTTCTCAAAATCCAATATCATAATGAGCATGCCATCACGGCGCACTACGGCAACGACACAATCATTTTCACCCGCTTCTAAAAATTGACTCGGCGATTCAACTTGCTCCCACGACACTCTATGGATGCTACGAACACTATCGATTAAGAACCCATTAATCATCTTATTAAAATCAGTCACTATGACCACTTTGTGGGTTAAATCCTCAGGTGTCGATATTCCGAGCCAACCGGCAAGATCGACCAAAGGGATCAACTTTTCTCGCAGCGAGAACACCCCAACCATGTGCCGCTGGGCATTGGGATAATCTGACGTTTCTGGCACCCTAATGACTTCTCTCACTTTGGCGACATTAATACCGTAATGACACACTTTATGGCCACCATTGGGAAGTGTCTTATGTAGATGAAACTCAATAATTTCGAGTTCATTTGTGCCACTCTCTGTCAATATTTCTGATTTTTTAATTTCGCTCATATAAAGCTCTCAACCTAGCAAATCAACGTAAGAAAGGGATTGCAGTTATCAGTATAGGAAGGGATTAATGAATTAGGCACGATAGTGTGATTTTACTGCCTGATTAGCGTGATATTTTTGGGTAACAAGCATTTTATCTATAAGCAGAAAAACGTCACATAACCGAATCTAATAACTATTTCAGTCGTCACATTGTCAATCATGTCCAGATTAAGCATCGCCGTTGCCGACCTAAAGTAGCCTGCACATTTCCCTTAACAGCGCTTTTGTCTCTCCGCATTAGAGGTTTTGTTTTAAGAGATAAGCCGCTAAACTATTGCGCAATAAAACTATCTAGAATAGCCGTACCCCATGCCGCAATTTAGCCCGACCTTTTCTTTCCCAGTGCAAATCTACTATGAAGATACTGATTTTTCTGGCGTGGTGTATCACCCCAACTTTTTGAAATACTTCGAGCGAGCCCGTGAGCATGTGATTGGTGCTGAGCGTTTAAGTGCATTATGGCAACAAAACCAACTGGGTTTTGCTGTGTATCGTAGCGATATGTTGTGCCATGAGGGGGTGGAATTTGCCGATATTATCGATGTTCGGACTAAATTTTACTTTGAGAGCAAGTATCGCACTGTGTGGCAGCAGGAGATTTGGCGTCCACAGGGTAAAAAGCCTGCGGTCACGGCAACAATAGAAATGGTGTGTATGAATCAAGCCCGTCAATTAGCGCCTATGCCGGCAGAGTTAATCGCCATATTAAGTCTTGGTTTCACATCAAGCGAACAAAGCTAATACTCTTACATACAAGTACGCGCGCGATTTCCTGAGCTTATTTCGACATCAGCAAAGGCAACAAAAATCACTCAAAGAAGTACAACTCAAATAGCGATAACTGGACAGTATTAAGGCTCGACTGCAAGCCTTAATACTCTTGATTTAACGAGCATTTGATTTAACGAGCATTTGATTTAACGAGCGCTTACTTTAATGAGCACAAGGTTTAGATTGTATTATGTAGTTGGGCCCAGTTCATTTCGAGTTCGGCGGCACTCATGGGCTTCGCGTAATACATACCTTGTATAGTATCAACCCCCATAGCCACTAACCTATCTCTAATCTCAAGCGTTTCAATTCCTTCAACAGTTACCTCATAACCGAGTTTTTTGGCGATATTAATACTGGCTTCGAGGATGTATTCCGACGGTTTATCCTGCTCCAGATCCTTTAAAAAGGCTTTATCGATTTTGACTTCATTGACGGGTAAATGCTTTAAATAAGCTAAAGAAGAATGACCTGTACCAAAATCATCAATTGCAAGTCTAACTCCTAAGGCACGTATCTTTCCTAACGTCTCAACCGCCTTAGTTAAATCCGCCATTAAAGTGCTTTCAGTAATTTCGATCATCAAAGATTCGGGTGGGAGCTGGTAATAGGCTAATCTTGCAGCAATTTCTTGGGGTAAGGTTTCACTGTCAAGATCCCGTGTCGACAGGTTAACTGCAACACACAATTGTATCCCCGCCGCGCGCCATTTTGCCTGCTGTGCTAAAACCTGATCGAGTGCCCATTGGCTGACTAAATCAATCATGCCAGCATATTCAGCTAAGGGAATAAATTCTCCAGGAGAAATAATCCCGAGTTCGTCATGCTCCCAACGCATCAAGGCTTCAACCTGAAAACATCGACCCGTGGCAATATCCTGTTTAGCTTGATACACCATATATACTTGATTACGTTGCAAACCTTTAGGCAAACTATCGATAATTTTCAGTTCCCTTAACTGACGAATATCATCATTTTGGGCATAGTAAGCAATCGCACTACGAGAATGGCGGGCTTTCTTCAGCGCCAAATCGACTCGACGTAGCATCTGACTCGTGTCGGCGTGGTGTTCTTGTAAATGCAGACAACCGATTTGAAGCTTAACGCTGACTGGCGTGTTCTTAATGTTAAAAGGCACTTGCAACCGCCCTCTTAAGTGGACTAATTGCTCCTCAGTCAACGCTTGCTCGTAATACAAACAAAATTCATCACCATTGAGGCGTGCGATTAATCTCGGGGATAAACTTAAGCTGTTTAAGCGTTCGGCAAATTGCTTCAGCAGGATATCGCCAAATACAAAACCAAAGAGATCATTCACATAGCGAAATCGATAAATATCAATTAGCACTAATGTCCCTTGAGTCAGCGGCATCATGCCAGTAAGAGTACGTTTCAAGCCGACACGATTAACAAGTCCTGTTAGCTTATCCTTACCCACACTTGCCGGTAACGCCTTTAATAATTCATTTAAAGTATGGTAGAGAGGAACAAACGCTTGGGGGACGATGCCAATGTCTAAAGCTTGGCGTTCAACCTTTTGCAGCTCTAGCTGGGTACAAAGCTGTGCTAAAAAATTTTGCTGCGACCGTAAAGATCTGTATTTTGCCTGCAGGATATACAATGAAAATATCAATAAAGCGAGAGAAGCGACAACTAACCCGATTACGAACATACCTTGGCCTCTGCCATACCACGTAAGCTTGTTCTCAAATGACACGATAAAAGATATCAGCGCCATTTGAATTCCATTTAGGCCTAACGATTATTGGTAACTTTCTCTAATTGAATGGAATTTTTCCATAAACTCATCACTGGCTAAATCATCGGTCGTCACAGGTAATCCACGGGCAACAAACACACCGAGACGTTGCTCTAGTTCAGTGCCCGCTCGCAATTCACCGGTATAAAAGGCCGCTGCACGGATAAAGTCGAGATAGGTGACATGATCGGGTAGATAAGGTAAATCAGCCCAACGCTCAACCACTTCCATCACTTCGGTAGAGAAATCCCAACTTTTCAAAACAGCACGACCCAAAGGCCCTTGCATTTTACGTACGAGCGCGCGTAATTGATCAATGCTAGTGAATAAATGGGGATGCGCCTCCGCTTCTGTTAATACAGGTAAGGCGCCAATGTTATGCACGAGTCCAGCTAAGGTTAAGGTATCAAAATTTAACCGGCTGGTTGAATGGCGCTTATTGTACATCTGCAACATGGCACAAGACGCAGCAGTTACATCGATTGAGGTACGCCACACTTCGTCCATGACTTCCCACACCATTTCATTGGTGGAAATAAATAATTGCTCCATCGCCACCGAAGTGGCAATGCTTTTAATCTGGATTAAACCAATACGAGAAACCGCACTGTTGATACTTTCAGCTGGCACGCCTCGGCTATATAGCGCGCTGTTGGCGACCTTAATAATACGCGCAGAAATCGCGGCATCTTGGCCGATCACTTCTGCCACTTGTTTAAGGCTCGCATCGGAGCGTCCAACCACTTCTTGCACCCGCATCGCCACTTCAGGCAAGGTCGGTAGTACTAAGGCATCGTCTTTTAGTTTTTTTAATAAACTGACTAACAGTAGATGTTCGGTAGACATCTTAACTCCCATCAATCTGTAAACATCAACATTGGATTGTTGGAGTATATCAGTTGGCTGTCATTAGATGCGTAGAAAAAACTGCAGACGTTAATAATTTGTATGATTGCGTTATCAATTTTGCCTTACTTATCTGTCTGGATCATCGACCTCAATCATCACTCAAGTTGAAATATTCCGCTCCAGTTGATCTAAGCCAAACTCACTATATTCGTAAAATGTGAAGTACTGCTAAAGTTAACTAAGGCAATTTGCATACCCCTACTTTCATTGTGTAAAATGCCGCCCCCGCGCACCGCGTCATTTATTAACCCATTTGAGAGTGATTATGTTTAAACCTGAGCTACTGTCTCCAGCTGGAACCTTAAAGAACATGCGCTACGCCTTTGCCTATGGCGCAGATGCAGTGTATGCCGGTCAGCCAAGATATAGTCTAAGGGTACGTAACAATGACTTTAAAATGGAAAACCTTGCCACTGGGATTGAAGAAGCCCATGCACTCGGTAAAAAGCTGTATGTGGTGAGCAATATCGCCCCCCACAATGCCAAGCTAAAAACCTATATCAAGGACATGGAACCCGTAGTGGCGATGAAGCCTGACGCACTGATCATGTCCGATCCCGGTTTAATCATGATGGTGCGTGAAGCGTTTCCTGATCAAGTGGTGCATTTATCCGTGCAAGCGAATGCCATCAACTGGGCCTCGGTAAAGTTTTGGCAAACCCAAGGCATCAAACGCGTGATCCTGTCACGCGAATTGTCTTTAGATGAAATCGAAGAAATTCGTCAGCGCTGCCCCGATATCGAGCTTGAAGTGTTTGTGCATGGCGCCCTGTGTATGGCGTATTCAGGCCGTTGTTTACTCTCGGGTTATATCAATAAACGCGATCCTAACCAAGGCACCTGCACTAATGCTTGTCGCTGGAAATACGATGTACACGAAGCGCAGCAAAATGACAGCGGTGACATCATTGCCATGCCAAATGCGGTGCAAATTGAAACGCCAACGACCTTAGGCGCAGGCGCTCCCACAGATCAAATTTACCTACTACAGGAAGCCAATCGCCCCGGCGAATACATGCCCGCCTTCGAAGATGAGCACGGCACTTATATCATGAACTCTAAAGACTTACGGGCCATTCAGCACGTTGAGCGCCTGACTAAAATGGGCATAGACTCGCTCAAAATTGAAGGCCGCACTAAGTCCTTCTATTACGTTGCCCGTACCGCACAACTGTATCGCCGCGCGATTGAAGATGCTTCATCGGGTAAAAATTTCGACCGCAGCCTAATGAATCAATTAGAAGGCCTAGCCCACCGTGGTTATACCGAAGGCTTCTTACGTCGCCATGTCCATGATGAATACCAAAATTATGACTATGGCTACTCAGTTAGTGACACCCAACAATTTGTAGGTGAACTGACGGGCAAACGTAATCTTGCAGGATTGGCCGAAATTGAAGTAAAAAACAAGTTCTCCGTTGGCGACAGTGTTGAACTGATGACGCCGCAAGGCAATATCAGTTTGACGATTGAACAACTCGAAAATCGCAAAGCTGAAGCGGTTGAAGCCGGTTTAGGTTCGGGGCACACTGTATATCTGCCCGTGCCGAAAGAAGTCGATTTGAGTCACGGAATTTTGCTGCGTAATTTGCCCCAAGGTCAGGATACTCGCAACCCACATGAACTAGGTTAAGATCATGGCACTACTGATCGACGATAGCTGCATCAATTGCGACATGTGTGAACCTGAATGTCCTAATCAGGCTATCACTATGGGCGAAGAGATCTATGAAATCGACCCAGACCGCTGCACTGAATGTGTGGGTCACTACGACAAACCGACTTGCGTGTCTGTCTGCCCCATTGATTGCATCGACCCAGATCCAAACCGTGTCGAATCTAACGACGAATTGTTAGTGAAATTTGCCGTGTTAACGCAAAAAGCTTAATCACGTCACCTGACCGAGTGGCTATAATGCCTCTCGGTCAAATCTACCCTAATACCTGCCATAACCTGCGCAAAACAAGCCGCATAAAAAATCACAATAAAGATGCATTTAACGGTATGAAAAACCTTTAAATCGCTTAAATCCAAGCCTTTATTTCAGCATTAGTCAAAACACTACTTTAGACTGACTTATTTTCAGCGGTGAATGTCAAAAAAGTAGCAGACGGAATTTATCACTGCTTCACAGTTTGTGATTCGGACTAAATGTCGCTTGATAAATCACCACTTTTACAAACTCGGTTGTTTTAATAGACTAATAGTTATTATTTTGACGCTTATTTGTACACCTCACTCTTTAGCTAAGTAAAAAGCCATCCACGGTCAAATTGTAAATCAAGTGTTACATTTCAACCCCATGAATTAGATATACCTTAAGCATCGAACTGGGCAGGTTGAAAATACCTTCTACATTGAATTATGTCTCGAAGTCCGTGGAGACATAAAAAGAAAATGGAGTTCAACATGCATAAGAAACATTTAATTGCAGTCGCGGTCGCAACTGGACTTGCTTACTTCCCTGTTAACGCTAATGAATACCAAGCGAGTATGGTAAGTGTCCCACAATCTAAAGCCATCAAAGATACTTACATTGTTGTATTCAATACCCCAAGCATTCTTAATCTAAGTAATAACAACACCATAGCTGAATTCGCGACTAAACAAGCCGAGAGTTTAGTCAACCAATATGATGTCACTGTGATGAAAAACTTTGGCAATGTGCTCAATGGTGTACTCATCAAGGCCAGCGCCCAACAGATTAAAGCACTGCGTAAAGATCCAAATGTGAAATACATAGAACAAGATCAAATCATGTCAGTAACGCCTATGGTTGAAGCCAATGCCAATCAACCGAGTCCGACCTGGGGCATAGACAGAATCGATCAACGAAACTTGCCATTGGATAGTAACTATCACACGGATTTCGACGGCTCTGGTGTAACCGCCTTTGTGATCGATACTGGCGTGCTTAATTCTCACAATGAGTTTGGTGGTCGCGCCAGCAGTGGCTATGATTTTGTGGATAATGATTACGATGCGACTGACTGTAACGGCCATGGTACCCATGTGGCAGGAACTGTTGGCGGCGCTACCTACGGTGTGGCTAAAAACGTCAATCTTGTGGGCGTCAGAGTACTCAACTGTTCAGGTTCAGGTAGTAACTCTGGCGTGATTGCAGGGATAAACTGGGTGAAAAACAATGCTTCCGGCCCCGCCGTCGCAAACATGAGTTTAGGAGGCGGCGCCTCCCAAGCAACTGATGATGCAGTCAATGCCGCAGTTGCCGCAGGGGTCACTTTCGTAGTGGCGGCGGGTAACGACAACAGTAGCGCTTGTAATTACTCACCCGCACGGGCGGTAAATGCCATCACGGTTGGTTCAACCACCAGTAACGATTCCCGCTCGAGTTTTTCTAACTTCGGGACTTGCCTTGATATCTATGCGCCAGGTTCGAGCATTACGTCTGCTTGGTATAACTCGAATTCAGCGACTAATACCATAAGTGGTACCTCAATGGCTGCCCCACATGTGGCAGGCGTTGCCGCATTATACTTAGATGAAAATCCAAATCTCTCTCCCGCACAGGTGACAAACTTACTCACGACGCGCGCCACGTCAAATAAAGTTACAGACGCGAAAACAGGCTCACCGAATAAGTTACTGTTTTCACTTGCAAGCGATGATGGTGGCTGTGGCAATAATTGCCCCGTCGATGAAACACCGCTGCAAAATAATGTGGGTGTCGCAATCAGTGGCGCCACAGGTTCTGCGACGTATTACTACATCGATGTCCCAGTCAATGCGGCAAGTTTAGGGATCAATCTAGCGGGTGGTTCTGGTGATGCGGATATTTATGTCAGCCAAGGACAAAAACCGACGACAACAAGCTACCAATGCCGCCCCTATCAAAATGGCAACAACGAGAGCTGTAACTTCACCACACCTACGGCGGGTCGGTGGTATGTGATGGTGCAAGGCTATAATAATTACGCCAATGCCCAACTGACAGCCAGCTATAACCTGAATGGCGGCGGAAGCTGCACCGATGCAAACTGCTTAACCAATGGCGTACCTGTCACGAATTTAAGCGGGGCAACGGCAACAGAGAAACTGTATAAGATAGTGGTTCCAGCCAATAGCCAACTCAACATTGCCACCAGTGGCGGAACTGGAGATGTAGACCTGTATGTCAAAGCAGGCACTACCCCAACGACCACCAGCTATGATTGCCGTCCCTATAAAAATGGGAACAATGAAAGCTGTTCGATTACAGTGACTCAAGCGGGAACTTACCATGTGATGTTACGCGCTTATTCGAGCTACTCGGGACTACAACTGAGTGCAAGCTACTAACTCATTGACCAAACCATACAATAAAGTTTAAATAAAAATAAGCCCACTAAGATAATAACTTAGCGGGCTTCTTTATGGAATTAGCAGTGTGTAGTCTCACTAAATAACGTTAAAAGCTTGGGGATTTGGCGAGAATAATTGTCGGTTTCGCTTCAATTTGAAGACGCTCAATCACAGCGGCAAGCTTTTCAACACTAAGACGAATTGGGGCTGGCATACTGGCAAATTCGATACTTAGCAGCAGGTTTTTCACTTCGAGTCCTAATTCAGTATCACCTTGAATACTCAGCTTACGCTGGAAGAATAGCGTGTCGGGATCTTCCTTCGCCGCCGCCACTAACACTAGCTCAGCAGAGTTGGCACTGAAGGTCACCTGCGCATCGGTGAGCTCTCTGACTTGCCATTTTCCATTAAAACTGACTTCGAAGGCTAAGTTTATATCTTCCACTCGAATCGCGACCCATTTATCCGTCAAAAATCCAAGCTCATCGTCAGCAGCTTGCTCGGCAAGTAAGAGTTCAAGCAATTGGCTGATGGCTTTTGCTTTGAGGCTAAACGGCATCTTAGCAAGGGGAAAGCCGATGGCTTTTGGGGTGAACTCTAAAAGTTGCTGAGCAAATTTTGCGAAAAAAACAGCGGACATGGTGGGAACCCTACAAGAATAAAACATGATATATCCCAGTTTATCGGGATTTTATGATCTTAAACCTGTTTTAAATCAATTCATCGCCATTCAATCTTACCTACACTCAGCGGCTATCATTTTATCGGGAGCATCACTATGGAGCTGTTGTGTCCAGCAGGAAATCTGGCCTCGCTAAAGTCGGCATTACATGCCGGAGCCGACGCTGTGTATCTAGGGTTAAAAGACGACACCAACGCGCGCTCGTTTGCAGGATTAAACTTCACCCCCGCAAAATTGCAAGAAGCCACTGAGCTGACGCAAAAGCACGGCAAGAAAATCTTTTTGACCTTAAATACTTTTCCAAAGCCCGGTGAAGAGCATCGTTGGTATCAGGCTATCGATTTAGCGGCAAAACTGGGTATGGATGCATTAATTGTCGCCGATCTTTCTTTACTCGATTATGCCCATAGGCACTATCCAAACCTGCCACTGCATTTATCGGTGCAGGCCAGTGCAACCAATCTGGGTGCGCTGAGCTTTTATAAGGAAGCCTTTAACATCGCCCGAGTAGTATTGCCACGGGTGTTATCCATGAAACAAGTACGGGATCTTGCTAAAGTCAGCCCAGTGGATTTGGAAGTATTCGCCTTTGGTAGTCTGTGCATTATGGCCGAAGGGCGTTGCCAGCTGTCATCCTATGTAACGGGCCAATCGCCCAACACAGGTGGATCTTGTTCACCAGCAAAACACGTACGCTGGCAAGAAGAAGGGCAGAACAGATTAACCCGGCTCAACGATGTGTTAATTGATAAATCGGCCCTCGACGAACAAATGGGTTATCCAGTGGTATGCAAAGGCCGTTACATCACAGCAGATCAAGATTCGCCGCAATATTTACTCGAATCACCAACCAGTTTGAATACCTTAAGCTTACTTCCAGAGCTAGCCAAGGCTGGCATAGTGTCGCTGAAAATCGAAGGACGTCAACGCAGCCCCGCCTATGTTGAACAAGTCACTCGAGTATGGCGTCAAGCCATAGACACCTATCTAAATAATCCAGCGCTGTACTCACAAAGCCAAAATCAGCCCCATTGGGAACAAGCCCTAGCGAAAGTATCCGAGGGTCAGATCACTACGCTTGGCGCCTACGAGCGCGATTGGCAATAAAAGGTAAATAGAGAGCAAGATTGACAAAGGACACCTTATGAAGATTTCCCTAGGACCACTGTTGTATTGCTGGCAGAAACAGCAAGTCGCTGACTTTTACCAGCAAGTCGCCGCCAGTCAAATTCCCTTAGTGTATTTAGGTGAGGCGGTTTGTAGCCGCAGACGCGAACTCAAGTGGGGCGATTATCTAGAGCTGGCGCAAATGCTCAAGCAGGCGGGTAAAGAAGTCGTGCTTTCAACGCTGGCCTTAATCGAAGCGCCATCTGAATATACTGAGCTCAAACGCCAGGTCGATAACGGTGAATTTATCGTCGAAGCAAACGATATGGCGGCAGTGTATCTTGCTAAAGAGCGTAAGTTACCCTTTGTCTGCGGCGCGAGTATCAATAACTACAATCGTGCTAGTTTAGACATCTTGCAGCGGTTTGGAATGCAAAGATTTGTCATGCCAGTGGAGCTATCTAAGGCTTGGTTACAACAAGTGATTCAAGAGCAGCCATCATTTGAGGTGGAAGTGCTCGGCCACGGCTATTTACCACTCGCCCATTCAGCGCGCTGCTTTACCGCTAGACACAAACAGCTCACGAAAGATCATTGCGAAACGGTGTGCCGTGAATACAGTAAAGGACTACTCGCGCAAACCCAAGAGCAGCAGCCTTTACTCAGACTCAATGGAATTCAAACCCAATCCGCTAGCTGTTTAGATTTACGCAGTGAAATAGCGGCAATGACACAGATGGGGGTCGATGTGTTTCGAGTATCACCCAGTAGTCTTGACTGCATCACTAAAGCCAATGCTTTGGTTGATACGATTCAAGCGACTAAAAATACTCAGGATTTCTCAATGAATAGCAACCTTGATATAACCCAGTGCAACGGTTATTGGTTTGGTGAAGCGGGCCTTGCTGTGCATGTGAATCCATAGCCTAGAGCTGAAGATAAGTCTAAATTCAAAGATAACTCAGCCAATGATTTTGGGATCTTGGCTGAAGCTTAACTGGCTAAAAAGCAGCACACTTGTCCAACACAATAAACTTCCCAGTCCAATCCATTCTAGTAGGGCTGGCCACCACAAAGTAGGACGCGGCAGTTGCAATACCATCTCCTGATAAAACGGTCTATCGCCTTCGGTCAAACCTAAATTGAGCTGTGGTGCATACAGAAACGTCAACATGCTACATAAGACTATTAACGCCAACAACCCAGTCCAACGGCCAAAGTTAGACTTGCCGAAACAGACCAAGGCTAAGTAGAAAATCGCACTCAAACTCCCCAGATAGAAAAACCATTTCAGCCCAAGAACATGCAAGTGATACACGTTCACCGGAAATAATCCCACGCTCGCTAAAGCCAGAAAAGTGAGAGCCAAACTGATAAAGAAAGGGTATCCCCAGCAAGAAGTCACCTGCTGCAAAGAAGACAAACAATAGAAAACGAGGCTTAAACTGCCAAAAAACAACCCACCGTTGAGAATGACAGCGAAAGACGAATGACCATAAGTCCCTAATTCACTTAGGGTGTGATTCAAAAAATTGAAGCGATGGAATTCAGAATCATCGAACCCCAAAACAGTAATAACAATGCCAATTAAAAGCCCAAAGATCCCCAAAAAACCAAACTTAATGGCCAGTGTTGAGCCGCCTTTAATCGTAACCTTCTGTACTTTTGCGATCATGAATACTAGAGCTGGATGGGAGTAATACTAACTTACATGGAAATGAGAAGATTTAAAGCGGCGGGTATCCGCTTTATGAATAATATTTTTACTTTCATCGTTATTTGCGACTTTTTAGTCAATCACAAAAGCATCAAGATAATGGAGAAGGTCACTTTTAGAGATAAGTCGATTTAAAGGCTTATCGCATAAAAATGTGTCCTAGTGCCCAAGGCTCCTTAACATTACCGCGATATGCACAACAGGTTCTCGCCAATGCTATATAGCCAGAGTTATCTCTATTGCACTTTCAAATCGAACAGAAAACCAGCCAACATGGCGGTAGCGCTAAAGTTACTGATGTTTTTTTGTGCAAAAATAACATCTAGAGAGTTTCACACACATCAGCAAACAAGTAATTAACCAGTCGTTAACCCACCTAAGGCAAATGATTGTAAGGCTATGTTTAATAATGCCTTTACAGCAATGCACGCCAATATAACCACTCTTAATTTATCGACAACTGAAGTAAAATAACTATGCTGTTTTGCTGCTTATATCAAACTAACTAGCGAATCGTTTTACATAGAGAAGCTAAGCGAGTAATCTTCCCCATTCTCGTTTTTGAGTTGAATTTAAATGCACCTTAATTAGCGTCGACAGCTTGTTACGTGCGGCTATTTATTCAAATTTACCATGTACGACTCGTACTTTAAGGTGTACAACATTGGCTACTGAAAATAAAAACCGAAACATTAAGACGATACTCACCTTTATCGTCCCTTCGCTGATTGGTCTGTTGTTATTTATGACCCCTATCAGCTACAACGATGCGATCACAATTCCTATCGCTATCATATCTAAAGCACTGCAAGGCGCATTGAGCGGTGTGCTAACCCTCATAGTGACTATTATTGTTGTGACTACGGCGCTGGCCTCTTTACTGTCAAAAGTGTTTAAGCCCACATTTGTTAGCCAAAATCACTTCCTTAATGGTTTATTGAATGTCAGCCCTATGTGGTTGACGACTCGGATCTTAGGTGCAGTGTTTATCGTACTGACTTACTTAGGTTTAGGTCCAGAGATCATCAACTCCTCGAGCACTGGCGCATTAGTCTTAAACGACTTATTACCTGTGTTGTTCTCGGTATTTATCTTTGCAGGTATGTTACTGCCGCTGCTGCTGAACTTCGGCCTACTCGAGCTCTTTGGCACACTCTTAACGAAAGTCATGCGTCCCGTGTTCAATCTACCGGGTCGTAGCGCTATCGATTGTATGGCCTCATGGTTAGGTGATGGCAGTGTCGGTATTTTGCTGACCAGCAAACAATACGAAGCCCGTTTTTATACCCAGAGAGAAGCCGCAGTTATTGGTACAACCTTCTCGGCGGTATCGATTACCTTCAGCTTAGTGGTGATCTCACAAGTTAAGTTAGAGCATATGTTTGTGCCCTTTTATTTGACTGTGTGCCTCGCGGGTTTTGCCGCCGCTGTGATTGTGCCTAAGTTGCCACCATTATCGTGGAAGAAAGACAACTACATAGATGACACACCACGCATGCCAGATGATGAGCTGATCCCTGCTGGACATGGCGCCTTATCTTGGGGCTTTGATAAAGCCTTAGAAAAAGCCGCCAGTGCCGGTGGCATAAAAGCGGTCTTAAATGAAGGCATTAAAAACGTTGTCGATATGGTATTTGGCATTATCCCTGTGGTAATGGCCATTGGTACGCTGGCACTGATTATTGCCGAGCACACGCCCATCTTTAACTATCTTGGTATGCCGTTTATTCCATTACTCGAATTACTGCATATTCCAGAAGCCACTGAAGCCTCTAAAACAATCGTGGTCGGTTTTGCGGATATGTTTATTCCGTCAATCCTTGCCAGCTCAATTGAATCAGATATGACCCGCTTTGTAATTGCAGCCTTATCTGTGACTCAGTTGATCTATATGAGTGAAGTCGGTGCACTGCTTATCGGCAGTAAAATTCCCGTCAACTTCGTTGAGCTTTTCGTGGTGTTTATTCTACGCACCTTAGTGACACTACCTGTTATCGCAGGTGTAGCCCATTTATTGTTCTAACATTACGCTAGTTTGGGCCTAACGTAGGTTTTAATGTAAGTCCAACAAACGTTCTAAAAAAGGGGAGTCAGATTAACTGACTCCCCTTTTTGCACTAACTCATACACAAACTGACCGTTTTGATTATATAGCGTGACTTAATCGTACAATCTCCACTCGACACCACACAACTCACTTTTGGACAGAAATATGTTGGAAAGTAGTGTTTGGGGAGCAGTAACTTCAGTTGTTAGAAGTTTAGCGTTTACGGGTATCCACTCGCACAGGCTTGCCATGGCATTCGCTCGTCGACTCGCAGCCAGTCCGTCCTTGGATGCTCGACCGCCCCGTCCATGGGGCGGACGGTCGTCTCGCTAATCACCATGGCGCACCTTTCGAGCATTCGCGTAATCTGTAGATTTAAAAGCGTTACGCAGCACGCTTTGGGACATTTTCGAGTTAAAGCCTTAACTCTAACTCGTCATTTTCGGATTAAAAATTCTATGGGTTAACGCCCGCTTAATAGGCGCGAGCTTGCGAGCGTCCTAATTGACGCGCTTGTTAGAATTAAACTCTTCGTCAAAATCTGTAAACCCTTTGTTTAGAAGTATAGAATGTAAATTTTCCATATCTTTTTCACTTAAGGGGACATCTGCCTTTCCTTCATTTTTTCTTAAATCCAGCCTTTCATACAAGGCATCATCTACGCTTTTCCAGTATTCACAGTTCTCCTGCTCTGGAGTTCGTACAATACAGCAGTACTTACTATGAGGTTCGCCATTAACTGGATAATGATGAATGGATTCACTTAACCAATAGAGCTTAGAGTCCAATGTAACAACCCAAGTTTCTTGGTTTTTTCCATCAAACAATTCCTCCGAAAATATTAAAGCTGACTTTCCATACTTTAAGTCTTGAACTCCATTAAAAACATTAATGAGGTGTTTTTTAGGGTTAGTATGACGATCTAAGAAGTTATCTTTTATGTCTTGGATTCTATCCTTTAATTCCTGACTGTAATGCTCTTTTTTTGTGCTAAAACAATATTTAGCTATTTCTGCCTCTACTGCACTTAACATATCAATATCGTTGCATACCGAATCCATATAAATATTGAATTTTTCAAGACCTGTTCGGTTGCCATACTTACTATCTATAATATGAATTTGAATTAGGGAATAATAGGAAATTGAATGCAAATATTGCTCACCGATTGGCAATTCATCAAATTTCAGCTTTCTTGGTTCTTCTTGTTCAATTTCTGAGTCTCTAGTAGCAGTTGGGTGATCTACCATTTGAGGACAAAATATTGATAGAAACACCTCGAACAGCTCAAAGCACTGTTTTTTAAATTTGGGATGAACTTCACTTAAAGCTAGGCCAGGAGTTAGGCAAACACTTTCTGGAGGACACTGATTTAAGAAGTTAACCAGTTCCATCAAACCTAAATCTACAGGATTCCCCCCTTTTAAGATAACATCCTCCATCCTTATAAGGATGTTAAGATCAAGAAGAAGTGATGTTTCGGTTTTTCTTTTTTTGTTCTCAATGACCCTGCTCACTGTTAATTTTGGTGAGCTATCTGTTTCTCTACACGGCTTAATAAATCTTAGTTTTAATCCCGGCAATTTAAACTCCATCTTCCATATAATTCTAACTTTTTATTAGTTCGCATGCGTGTTTATCTCGTTGGGACTGTGAAAACGCGCATGGTTAACTATATGTATGTAAAGAACTTATCAGTTTTCTATCAAATTCACCATCTGGAAAAACGCACATATGCGTTTTTCAAACCAATTATCTAATCCATGAATTTTATAGGTGAATGATTTTAAAGATATTTATTTATACATAAATGTGAAAACATGCAAGAAATTAGGATAAAAATCGTCATTTTTTTAAATATGACTGTATGCCTATCCAGCCTTTAGGCATCGGTAGGAATTGCAACATTTGAGTTATAAGGATGAAAATTTCTAGGTTAGAAAGTCTGATTTTGACTGCACCACAGGCAACTTGTTAACTCATTTTGGGGCAATAGCTTTTTAGCTAAACGAACAGCAGAAGTGTTAGTTAAGATTGGCATTGTTGCAACTGTGACCGTTGGCGGCATGGATGCCGTCGTCGAGCCCTCAGGGACGCTTCTTGTTAAATGCAAGGGCGGCGTGTCACAGAGGAAACAATAACAATTCATGCTGCAAACTGACAACAAAGTTATCTTGCTTTGGGGCAGAAGTAAGTTAAATCAACCTATCGGTTCTAATTGCATCCTGATGTGAATCTTGACAGGTTCAGTCTAGGCTAATCAACCTTTTGTCATCTGCATGTCATCTAAACTTCATCATTCGGTCAAAGCCCCCCACTAAGCTCATATTCGTTAACAGCCTAATAGGGTGAATACGAGATGACAGGATTTAATTTCAGGAAACTTGAGAGGTCTACGCGGGAAGAGATAAATGACCCCAGCCTTTCTCCTCCCATCTTTAATCGCTCAACACAAACGCCAACATTAGCACCAACATCCTCAAATCAATTCAATTGTGCCGCTATTACCCCATCCGCATTAACTTCAGCCCATACAGCAAGCATCACAGTTAACGCCCTCTGGCTATCGGATATCCATTTAGGCTGTAAGGATTGCAAGGCTGACTACCTGCTCAGCTTGCTTGAAACCGTGCGTTGTCAGCACTTGTATCTGGTCGGTGACATAGTCGATTTATGGGCGTTGAAACGTAAGCTGCACTGGCCAGATAGCCACAATAAGGTGCTGCAAAAATTCATTGAACTGGCACAAAACGGCACCCTAGTGATTTATCTGCCGGGCAACCACGACGAACTGATTAAACCCTACGCCGAGCTAAGCCTGTGGAATATTAAAATTGCCCGCCAACATATTCACCACGGAATTGGCGGTCATAAACTCTTGATGCTCCACGGGGATCAGTTTGATGCCGATGTGTGTGTCGGCCGTTTCTACGCCATATTGGGCGACCATTTATATGACCTATTATTGTTCCTCAATCGCAATCTCCATAGCTTGCGGGAACGCTTAGGTTACCCCTATTGGTCACTGGCAAGTTATATCAAGTCCAAAGTGGGTAAGGCTCAAGCCGCTATTGGACATTACCGTCAAGCGGTACTCAACTATGCCCAGCACTTTGATGTTGACGGTGTGATCTGCGGTCATATCCATCAGCCCGAACTCTCGACTCACCCCAGAGCAGCCCAATATTACTCACCACTCAGTCCCCCTGAAAAGAGGCAGATCATCTACGCCAACGACGGTGACTGGGTCGAAAACTGCAGTTTAATCACAGAAACCTTAAGCGGCGAATTACAACTTTGCCGCTGGAACGAGCAAACGCTCAAGCTCGATATTCTCAACAGTATAGCGCTGGTACAACAGCCACCAGAGACGCACAAAGACAAGCAACAAAAAACGGCAGCGCAGCAAATGCCAAACATAAATACCGGCGAAACTCGCCCAAGGGATGTTGCCTAACACTATGAATCAATTACGTAACGCTATGAAATACAATGAAAAAATGCTAAACAGCAACCTTAGCCACAAAAAGCATGCAGTGCCGTTTAAGGCGAATAACATGATTTTTACCGTTGATAATGTGGTTGAACAAAATCTACCAGCGATCAATGACAAACCTTGGCTCGCTAAACCTGCCAAGGCCATGCTGCGTTACCTACTCAATGAAAAACAGTGCAACGATATCGCCAATCAATATACCTATTTACAGGGCGTAGACTTTGTCGAACAAATGCTGGCGAGTTTTGACTTTAGTTTTACCGTGCCCGCCAACGAAATAGAAAATATTCCCTGTGAAGGCCGAGTGGTCATATTCGCGAACCATCCTATAGGTTCACTCGATGCATTAGCGCTCATCAAACTCATCAGTGAAGTTCGCCCTGATATTAAAGTCGTCGCGAATGAACTCTTGATGGCGCTGGAACCGCTGCACTCAATCCTACTGCCGGTGCGCAATATGACTGGTGGCACACCGAAACAACATTTAGAAAAAATCCACCAGCACCTGCGTAACGAAGGCGCAGTGCTGATTTTTCCGTCGGGCGAAGTCTCGCGTCTGCGCCCTAACGGCGTGCGTGATACCCAATGGCACTCAGGCTTTTTAAAGATGGCGATTTCCTGCAATGCGCCCCTACTGCCAATATTTTTAGATGCCAAAAACTCTGCCACTTTCTACGGCGCATCTATGATTTACAAGCCACTTGCGACACTGCTGCTAGTGAAGGAAATGTTCAAGCAGGCTAAACGTAATATGCCGATCCGCATTGGCGAGCTCATTCCCAATGAAGCCGTACGCTCAATGGACTTTCCACTCAAGACAAAGATAAAACTGCTTAAAAATCACTTGTATCGTATCGGCAAAGATAAAGATCCACTGTTTATCACCCAGAGCGCTATCGCCCACCCCGAATCGCGCCGTGAACTGCAAGCGGCACTGCAACAATGTGAACTTCTAGGGGAAACGCAAGATAACAAGTTGATTTATCTGTACCAACACCACGACAGTAATCCCATCATGCGGGAAATCGGCCGCCTGAGGGAAATCGCCTTTCGCGCCGTAGGCGAAGGTTCGGGCAAGCGCCGCGATATCGATAAATACGATTCCTACTACCAACACTTAGTGTTGTGGGATAAAGAGCAGTTTGAAATTATCGGCGCCTATCGTTTTGCCAGTGGTGAGCAAGTCTTAGCAAAATATGGCGACCACGCACTCTACAGCCAATCCCTATTCCAATACGCCGACAGCTTTATGCCCTTTGTGAAGCAAGGGTTAGAACTCGGTCGCAGTTTTGTGCAGCCTAAATATTGGGGTAAACGCAGTTTAGATTATCTGTGGTTTGGCATTGGAGCTTATCTTGCCAAGCATCCTGAATATCGTTATCTATTTGGCCCAGTGTCCATCAGTAATCAACTGCCTGGAAGTGCTAGGGAAATGCTAGTGCACTTCTATGCGCGGGAATTTGCACCTGCGCAGCAGATGGCAGTTTCCATGTCACCCTTTGGCTTATCTAAATCCCAAAAAGCTAAGTTAGATGACTTGTATTTCTCCGAGGATTATCAGAGTAACTTTAAGCAACTCAAACAAGTGCTCGCGAGTATGGGGGCGGCCGTACCTACGCTCTACAAACAATATGGTGAACTGTGTAAAGCCGATGGGGTTAAGTTTCTCGCCTTTGGTATCGACGCCGACTTTGGCGATTGTATCGATGGCTTAGTGCTGGTGGACACCCACAAACTGAAGGGTAAAAAGTATCAACGCTACATAGGCGCACACTTGCCCGAATCGGAGCGGATGCCAATCACAGCGGATGATGAGCCAGAGGTCCAAGATCTTTGAGTTAAAACTTTGTAATGGGTGTTGGCTAAACTTGCACCACTCTGTTATAAGTAACTGTAATGCAGCGCATTAACAGAGCGCATCTTAGGATGCGCAAGCATAACAGGGGATCATCATGCCGATCATTATCGCCGATATTATGAGTACCCGAGTCGTCACGGTTGAAATGGACGATCGATTAACTGTGGCGAAGGAAATCTTCGACCAAGCGAGCTTTCATCACTTGTTGGTCGTCGATGAGTATCAACTTGAAGGCGTGTTATCGGAGCGGGATCTATTGCGCGCGATTAGCCCGAACTTGGGCAGTAGCGCCGAAACCGCAAGAGACTTAGAAACCCTACAAAAACGTGTACATCAAGTGATGACGCGTAATCCGGTTACCGTCGCACCCCACATCAATTTAGACACGGCCACCCGCATGTTATTAGATAACGATATCGGCTGCTTACCCGTGTTAGAGGACGGTAAATTGGTTGGGATTGTTACTTGGAAAGACTTACTGCGGGCCTATTGTGAGTACAGGGCACAAAATCAAAGCGAGTGCTAATCCTAAGACTGCACTCGCTTCTGTTCTCAATAACTCAGTTTAAATCACTCAGTTTACCTAACTTAAATCGCCCAACCACCCATATAAAACACCACTAAACCTAAGGTGATGGCAAGCACGCCTAACTTCAGTTTACGCCATTCGCCACTGCAAATACGGCCTACCACCAGTGTCACAAAACCCAGCATAATACCGGTAACGATATTACAGCTTAAGATGATAAACACAGCGCAGGTTAAGCCCGACATGGCATCAACTTTATCGTCAAAGTCGAGTTTCGCCACATTACTCAGCATCAACAAACCCACATACATCAAAGCAGGCGCTGTCGCATAGGCAGGCACTAAATAGCTTAATGGCGCTAAAAACATCATCAATAAAAACAGTACGCCAACTATGGTAGCCGTTAAACCTGTCTTACCGCCCGCTGCAGTCCCCGCCGCCGACTCGATATACACAGCCGCTGGTGCACCGCCGACTAAACCTGCCACCATACTGCTGACTGAGTCTGAGGTTAAGGCTTTACCACCGCCGACAATATTGTCGTCTTTATCGAGTAAATTCGCTTGCCCAGCCACAGCACGAATAGTGCCGGTCGCATCAAAAATCGCCGTCATCACTAACGCTAATACGATAGGCAAGACCACAGGATTAAAGGCACCCATAATATCGAGCTGACCAATCAGTGAGTGCTCTGAGGTAAAATCAGGCAAGGCGAACAAACCTTGGTATTTAACGCTCGGATCGAACACTAAACCAAATACCGATAGCGCGATAATCACCAACAAAATACCGCCTGGTACACCGCGGCGCTCTAAACCAATTGTCGCCGCTAAACCTATAACGGTAGCGATAACAGGTAAACTGTTAATGTCGCCTAACTTCACCGGTAAGCCTGCGCTATTGGCCACAATCAACTGCACACTATTAGTCGCAATCAAAAGTAAAAACAAGCCGATACCTATGCCTGTACCGTGGGCTATGCCCTTTGGTAAATTCGCCAGTACCCACTGGCGAATACCTGTCACACTCACAAGCGTGAACGTCACGCCCATTAGGAAAATCGCGCCTAAGGTGACTGGAATCGACATTCCCTGACCTAGGACTAAGCTAAACGCAGTAAAGGCCGTGAGCGAAATCGCGCAGCCAATCGCCATAGGTAAGTTAGCCCATAAACCCATGAGCAAAGAACCAAATGAAGCAATTAAACAGGTTGCAATAAACACAGCGCCGGGATCAAACCCCGCTTGGCCTAACATGTTTGGCACCACAATCACTGAGTAGACCATAGCGAGGAAGGTTGTGAATCCCGCAATCACTTCTTGGCGAACTGTGCTACCACGTTGTTGAATAGAAAAATAACGGTCTAGAAACGAACCAGAGGATACGGCTGTTGAACTCAATTGCTCAGACATAATATTGTTATACCTTGTGATCTCTTAAAATGGGGTCGGTACCAATTACACTAAAACGCAATTGGCGACGCTGGCTGCGGCAGATTAGAGCCCCAAATCCATCAGACTTGGGTGAGAGATCCACATCATTTTCCTACTGTGGGAAAAATCCATGATCTGCAAGCAGTGATGCCTCGCGATGATTAAAAAGCCATTAACCATGTAGACGCAGCCGTTGTTGGCCGCGGATGATACTGGAATCTCCCAAAGATAGCTAAGACATCGCCTACACTTCGATAAAAAATTAGCGGCAAAAACTGAAATCTGTTGTTTAAAAAAACGCCTAAACCTATGTAATAACTGCTACTTAATATCACATTAATCACGATAAGAGTCTGCCAGTGCCGCGTAAACGTACGCTAACTTCCCCCCTCCTTCATCTCCCAATATTAGAATATGGTAAGTCAACCAAACCTTGATACTGTGTATTGATACTTGGTGTATTAATGTTACAGGGGTTGTTGTACAAGGAGCCACACTTACGCTTTATGTAACGAACACCTCGTCATTCACACCGCCTGCGTGAATATGCGATCTTGGTAGCTTTATTGAACAAAAAATTACTCTGCTTTTACAGTCACATCAATATGACTTATGCTTAGAGGCACTGATGGGACTACACTTAGCTGACTATGAAAGAAAAAGGATTGGGTATGGACGAAAGGCGTAAGTTTTCGCGGATTCTATTTGCCACGAGCGCACATCTACAACAAGGTGGTGCACAGTGGGAGACGACCATTCTCGATTTGAGTCTAAATGGCGCCTTGGTTGAAGAACCGCAAAATTTTATTAATTCGGGTGATGCTATTACCCTCAGTTTTGCCTTACCAGAATCTGACATTGAGATCCGTATGGAAACTGAGTTGGTCCATCAAAAAAATGCCCAATTAGGTTTGAAGTGTAACTTTATCGATGTTGATAGTATCAGCCACCTAAAACGTATGGTGGAACTGAACCTAGGTGATTCTTCTTTGCTGAATCGTGAACTCATGTTGTTTATCGAAAAACACAATATCACAGATTAAGACACTCGCTCACAGACACAAACAGCGCCTAATGGCGCTGTTTTGCTTGCAGGTGTTAACTCACTCGCGAGCATTTGATGCTAAATCGCTTCTAGCGCTTCGGATAACTTAGAAACACCCACCACTTCCATCCCAGCTGGAGGCTTTTTCGGCACATTGGCCTTGGGCACTATTGCTCGCTTAAAACCATGCTTAGCGGCTTCGATTAATCGCTCTTGCCCATTAGGCACAGGACGAATTTCGCCGGACAGCCCGACCTCACCAAAGGCAACTAAATCGCTAGGCAAAATATCACCGCGAAAACTCGATACCATTGCCAAGAGTAACGTTAAGTCGGCACTGGTTTCAGTCACTTTCACGCCGCCCACCACGTTAACAAACACGTCCTGATCCGACATCTGCAAACCACCATGGCGGTGCATTACAGCAAGCAACATGGCCAAACGGTTTGCATCCATACCCACAGCCACGCGGCGCGGGTTAGACATGGCTGAGTTATCCACCAGCACTTGCAGCTCCACCAACAAGGGCCGTGTGCCTTCCCAAACCACCATGACAAGCGAGCCAGATGATTCTTCTTCACCACGAGAAAGGAAGATTGCCGAAGGATTGGCGACTTCCTTTAAGCCGCGCTCTGTCATGGCAAATACGCCTAATTCATTGATCGCGCCAAAACGATTTTTATGGGAGCGCAAGGTGCGGTAACGACTATCGCTATCCCCTTCGAACATCACAGAGCAGTCGATACAATGTTCCAATACCTTAGGCCCAGCCAAACTGCCATCTTTGGTCACATGGCCGACCATAATCACGGCAATGCCATTTTCTTTCGCAAAACGGGTTAAGTAAGAAGCGGATTCACGCACCTGCGACACACTGCCAGGGCTCGATGCCACATCACTCATGTGCATCACTTGAATCGAGTCAACGACGATGACTTTAGGCAATTCTTTAAGGGCAACTTCGCAAATTTGCTCGACGCTGGTTTCAGACAACATCCGCAATTTATTGGTTGGTAAACCAAGGCGATGGGCGCGCATCGCTACCTGCTGCAACGATTCTTCACCCGTGACATACAGTGCAGGCATTTGCTCGGCCAAATGACACAGAGTTTGCAATAAAAGCGTACTCTTACCTGCGCCTGGATGTCCGCCAATCAAAATGGCAGAACCTGGTACAATCCCACCACCGAGTACTCGATCTAATTCGCCAAAATGACTCAAGATCCGCGGTAAGGCATTAAGATCGATTTGATCTAATGTCTTCACTTCATTGCTGCTTGCTCCGGCATAACCGACAAACTTAGTGCTGCGCCCAGGCGAAGCTGCACCGAGCCTCACCTCAGTGATCGTATTCCATTCTTGACAAGCGCTACACTGCCCTTGCCAACGAGGAAAGTCTTGTCCACACTCATTACATACGTACGCCGTTTTATTCTTTGCCATAACTCATTAAAATCTGTATAAAATCAATTTAAGTAACTACGAATACTGCCGACATAAGACTAACAGCCCAATACAAAATAAGCATTAAAAAGAACCCTACATGAGTCTAGATAACCATAGTGCACTCATCGAACAGCTCAAGCCATTGCTCATGGAACCTAACTTCCAAGAGATTTTCCAGCAGCTGACGATAGATGAAACCAATTCGACCCGTTTTCTAGTGAAAATGGAACTCAGTCGTTTGGCTTCACCATGCACACGAATTATCGATCTCAGGGATAAATCTGAGCTTCCTTGTGTTGAAGTGATGTTAGGTCAACAGCGACATTTTTTAGATGAACCCGCCAAAAACAGTATGCATGAGGCCATGTCACTGTTTCGCAATCAATATACCTTGGGAGTATACGAGTATGTGCTCAATGCTCACCAACAACGTCGGTTAAAGTTGCGCCAAGGTGTCACGCAGGTAGAGGCCGCTGAGTCAGAGCCTTTTATGGTGCCCGGCGTGGTATTAGGCAGTTATTTCAACCGCACAGAAGAGCGGATGAATTACAGTATTCGCATCGCAGCATCGCAAACCGGTCGTGGTGAAGTACAAGGGATAACTGCAGATTTATCCGTAGGTGGTGCCCGTATTCGTCTTGCAGCCAACCATCCCTTCGATCTCGACCATCCCCTAAAAATAAAGTTACTGGAACTCAGTGAGGAGTTTTACTATCCCGATCTCCAGCTCGGTGTTGACTATGAGGTTGTCGATAGCCAAACCAATGGCGAATATATTTGGTTAAGACTCAAGCGTATTGGGGGCAGCGAAGCCTTAAGTGAAATGCTTGGCAATTTAATCCGCGGCTACAAACTGCGTTACAAAGTAGATGTGAATGATGTGATAGTCACAGCAACAGGGCTTGGATTTGAGCGTCATTATTTACCCCATTTACCGCACTTACCTTTATATTTCAATACTCAAACGCAAGGTTTGAGCCACATGCTACTCAGCCGAGATAACCAGCAGATAGTGCATTATTTTCAAGATGAAAATGATGTGAGCCAGTTACCAGCTATGCTGACACCAAGCCGTTTATCTGAGCTACTTAATCATCCTGAAAATCCCGACCATGGGCTATTTTTTAGCTTTACCTATAATGCCCAAGGTTGCTTATATTTTTACTCTGCCACCTTAGCAGAGCTTAAAGCTAAGGGCATGATGCCTTTATTTTTAGGCTTTGCATCGACCAAGCCCAGCTGGCGGATCTTCAAAGTCACCCAAGATAAAATTTATCATGATAAGGGTTATCGACGTGCGACCCTCCCCGGAGATGAAGCAAAATTTAGCCCATTGGTCGAACAACAATTATCACAATTTAGCCATTTGCTTCAGCTCATCGAAATCAGCAACGAAGATACCAGAGGCCATTACAAAGCTTGGCAAGACGATAGTAATGCCAACGCCCTAAAAACCTTTGGTCAACAAAGACTGACCACCAATCAAATTAAGTTAGTTTCCATGCAGTTTAGCGAGCGACGCCAAGAAGCGCGTTTCGCCTTTAAAACCTTAGTCAATGTGACTCAAGACAAGCACAAAGCCACGGGCATTACTTTAGATATTTCTAGCCGAGGCATGCAATTAACCTTGGATAATCCTGCAGATTTTTCATCAAATAAACCACTACTGTTAAGCTTCCCAAAGCTCCAAACCATTGCAGGCAAAACACAGCTAGATAACCTCCCCTACCGCTTAGTGCGTACCCGCAAGAATGGTGTAACCTTACATTTAACCGCCGTTATGGGTCATACGCCCCATGTTGGGGTCGAATTTTTAAATAAACTTATCGCCCATAACAAAGAAAAATTAGAGCAACTCACCGAAAACAATAGTGAAATCAAAGAACTTGCAGATGGTTTAAAAAATATTTTGATGCATGATTTACATTCTGTGCCCTATTTTGTTGAAAAAACGACAAAATCTGCCCAAGTCGCTTGTTTAGGCGTTGGTACACAACAGGATGAGATCAGCGATATTTTTGCCGCGGGCACCTCAGATACTCTGCAATATAATTTAGCGCCGCTGCTAAAAGACGGTTTTTTTAAGCGAGATATTCTCGAACCTATCCGTCAAATGAAACCTCAACAGGACATGGATTTTATTGAAGTGTTTATTCAGTTAATTCGTCAATCTCGCGGAAAAATCTTTTTAAAGTGCACTCTTGCAACTGAAATCGGTGGTGTCGAAGCACAGATAACCTTTATCAATCAGAGCAAAGCATTAGGCAGATTCCTCGCCCTACGGATTTATCGCGGCGCGACAGAGAAGCCTGACATGAACTACCTACGCCGTGAATTGGAATACATTAATATTCATGCAAACCATAAAGCTAAACAGTTAGAAGAACAGTTATGGCGTGTGATTGGTGTCGGCGAACTGTTAGATATTACCCAAGAAGTCGAATTAAGATACCCAGTACTTCATAAAAAGCAGTCTTAATTGTTCAATACCGCCAGATCAAAACTTAAATACCAATCCCTTATCTTAGGAAAATGATCACTGGTGGCATCTAAATGCGTCAGCATATCTGCATGGCCATAGTCATGCTTAAAGCCATTCTCCTTAGCGAGAAGCGTCGATTTAACCCGTTTAAAGCCACACTCTACGACCATATCCGCCACATCTTCTGGATGCCCCAACACAGTATCGTTTTGCCCTGAGATAAACCAAGCTGGTGGCCAATGAGCGCGCTTTGCCGCTTTCGCATAATCAAACCCATCATCGTGATCGATCCAATCGCCCCGCACCCAATCGATACTTTGAACTAATGAGGTACGGCTCTCATTGTCCATACCAATGCGCAGCTTATCGGCGGCGAGGTAACCTTGGCCCATCGCTAAACCTGGCGCTAAACGATTCCAAAAAACATCAACCATTAACCACTTTTTGAAGGACTTAACCCGAATTGTCCGTTTGCTACCGAAAGTAAGCAGTGAACGAACGCTTTGCTGCAAATCAGGATATCGGGCCAAACTACTCGCCATCAACACGCCGCCCCATGAATGGGCACACCAATGCACCTGCGAAGGCGCCACGGCTTTATGAGTCGTCTGCTCTTGGCAGACTTTTTGATGTAAATCGAGAATAGCCTGCTGCACTAAAGGTAACTGCTCGCGGATCACTTCCCCCTGCCCTAAGGTAAAATCACGATCGATTTTAGGCAAGCTGAGCCCTCTTCCTGCAGTATCCAGCACATACACCACAAATCCCGCCTTCGCTAAATAACAACCAAGACCACGGCCACTCTGGCTATAAAACACCCGACCGTTAGACATAGCGCCATGGAGCATGAGGATAGGCGTCTTAGAAAAATCAGGCGCAGCCGGTAATAACTGGCGTAGATGCAGTTGACCATCGCGGTACGGCAGATAGATTGAAGACTGTGAAATGGTCGAAATTGAGCCTTGGGCGAGCTGAGTCAAAATAAGTCACTGGTAGTTTATCAATATCCCTAAACTACCAGCTCATCAATAAAAGACAAGAGTCCTTACTCTAACTCAGTCTCTATCCAGACTTATATTTAAATAAATGAATAATCTAGATTTGTAGCAGGTAAGGTAGAACTCGCAGGTCGAGGTGACGAATATTGGCATCCGCCGCCGCTGCCAGCTTAGGTTTGGCATGGAAAGCGATACCAAAATCCGCTGCCATCACCATAGGAATATCATTCGCGCCATCGCCGATCGCGACTCTTTGGCCTTTTGGAATTTGCCACTGCTCACTGCAACGCTCAACCACATCCGCCTTAAACTGCGCATCCACAACTTTACCTGTTACTTCACCCGCAAGTTTACCGTCAGTGATCACTAACTCATTA
Organism: Shewanella sp. SM23; assembly: GCF_025654295.1. Lineage (NCBI taxonomy): Bacteria > Pseudomonadati > Pseudomonadota > Gammaproteobacteria > Alteromonadales > Shewanellaceae > Shewanella > Shewanella sp. SM23. Next base: position 187,016 of record NZ_JAKKRM010000005.1, on the reverse strand, counting down.
GCAAAGGCCGCATCTAAGTTTAAAAGCTGCCTTAAATGGCCAACAAAAGGCGTAAAGCCGCCAGATGCAACCACTAAACGCCAGCCATGGGATTTAAGCTCTAAAAGCATAAGCTCAAGCCCAGGCATCAAAGGCAAGTTGTCGCACAAGGTCGTGATAATACTGGCATCAGCGCCCTTAAGCTGCGCCACACGCTGACGCAAACTCTGCTCAAAATCTAGCTCACCTTGCATAGCACGTTCAGTAATCGCCGCCACGCGCTCGCCAACGCCCGCCATAGCCGCTAATTCATCAATACATTCAATCTGAATCGCCGTTGAATCCATGTCCATCACTAATAAACCGGGATGATTCAAGCAAGGCAAATCAAAATTGATGACATGCAATTCAGCTAAAGACTGCGGGAATGCCGCTAACTGCGCCTGAGAAGGCAAATTTACCAGTGCCAACTCGATACAATGTAAACCAACTTGGCGTTCGATATGGGCGATACCGATAACGTTAGACTGAGGCAATTGCGCTATCCAGGCCGATATTGTCGCCTCTACCGCGGCATCTTGATAAATAATTCGCACACGTGAAACACCAGCGGGGTTTGCTGACTCTTGATAACGTTCAAACACTTGCCCTTGGCGTTCAAACCTTGGGGAATGGTCAGAGACTAACCACAAAAAAAGCGCATCTTGGTTCAAGCTTTCCATCGGACTTAAATTCTCCAACTATCGGGCTCACTCAGAATCAATTATGATTAGGCAAGCGCTCTACATTTTAAGGGTCAAAGTGTTATATCTTAAAGGGCTAAAGAAAAGCCATAAAATCAGTAGACTGATCCAAATTGCCGCCGCCTTCGCCTTAATATTCGGCTTAGTGCAATTGTGGCAAACAAGCCTACTACAAGGTCAGCTGCTTCTAAAGTCCCAAACTCAAAAGATGGCCAGATTACTGGTACAGCAAACCGCTTATGGTGCCGCGCCCGCGCTACAACTGCAAAATGATGAGCAGTTGCAATGGCTCGCCAGCGCTTTAGTGGAAGATCCTAAGGTGATGTCCGCCGCAATCTTCAGTGACCAAGGCATGCGGCTATCCTTCGCTCAAAGCATCACTAAGGATGTAGTTGATCCTGACTCGGAAGAAATGAATTTGCTGCTAAGCAAATATCCTCCCTATGTAGAGCCCGTGATCCAAGAAGGGAAAAATCTAGGTTATGTCGAAGTCAGGCTTGATACCAAGTTATTTTTCAATGAAATCAAAGAAGCCCATAATTTAAACATGGAGCAACAACAAATCATGCTGCTGGTTGCAGGCTTGATTGGTATGTTGCTTTCACGCTCTTTGTCTTTCAAACGTGCCGACTTCGACCGCCGTCGCTTTCGGGTTAAGTTGCGTCAAGCGCCGAAAAAACCTGAGAAACGATCCTCAACTGAAGAGCCATCAGAAAGTGTTAATGATGGTTTGGCGCAAGAGCCAACCGAAGATAAACCGGTGGCTACCACTGATAACCCACAAGAGAAAGCGACTAAGCCCACTAAGGCACCAAAAGCAGTGACAGAGGCAAATACCGATAAGCTCACTCAGACCAGCGTGCGAACTAAGGCCGAAAAAACGTCAGAAAAATCATTGGAATTACAGGATAATACAACAGTTGAAAACGCGACAAACAATGCGGAACAAGCGGCACCTGTTAAGGTTAAACCTAAAGTGAAAAGTGTCCGCCGAGTAAAACACGCGACTAAAACAACAGCCGCTGCGGCCGAAACCTCTACGCCAAAAACGCTCAATGAGCCAAGCGATCTCGACACAGATTCAACAGGTTAATATCTATTTCGATAGATAAGGTAAATCACTAATCTATTGATAGCTAAGCTCTAGATAAGCCATAAACAAGCAATTTCTAATAACCAAACCATTAATAACAAAGTCGAATAGAACAGCCGCTAAAAATTGACATAAAAAAGGGTTCGCATTGCGAACCCTTTTCAGTAGCACACTCTTACAGCGTAACAGTTACAGTGTAATCGCCGCTTCTAATGTCATGATGATCATATCATTGAATGTGGTTTGACGTTCTTCTGCAGAAGTCTTTTCACCGGTGCGGATGTGGTCAGATACAGTCACAACGCACAGGGCACGCGCACCAAACTCATGGGCAACACCGTACAAACCCGCCGCTTCCATTTCAACACCTAACACGCCCATTTTCTCCATCACGTCAAACATTTGTGGATCAGGAGTGTAGAACAGGTCCGCAGAGAAAATGTTACCTACGCGAACTTTAGTGCCACGAACTTTCGCAGATTCGATAACCGCATTCATCAGCTCATAGTTAGCGATAGCGGCAAAATCTTGGCCTTTAAAACGTAAACGGTTAACCGCTGAGTCAGTACATGCACCCATACCGATGATCACGTCACGTACTTTAACGTCAGTGCTGATCGCACCACAAGTACCCACACGGATCAGGTTCTTAACGCCGTAATCACGAATTAATTCAGTTGCATAGATAGAGCATGAAGGAATACCCATGCCAGAACCCATTACTGAAATACGCTTACCTTTGTAAGTACCAGTAAAACCTAGCATGTTTCGAACATCAGTCACTTGCTCAACATTTTCTAAGAATGTTTCAGCAATATATTTTGCACGTAATGGATCGCCTGGAAACAGCATTGTCTCAGCGAATGCGCCCTCTACAGCATTAATGTGTGGTGTTGCCATCGAAATAACCCCTGTTTATTTTATTAAGACTTAAGTCTTTGTTTACTGACGGCAAATGTCAGCCGCCAAATCGAAATAAATGCTAATTTGCCTAAAGGAACGATTCGCCATAGGCCATAGGTTCAAGCTTAAAGTGGCTCGCAATAGATTGGCCGATATCGGCAAAGCTGTTACGACGACCCAGCGATCCGGCTTTCAATCCAGCGCCAAAAGCTAATACTGGCACATATTCACGGGTATGATCCGTGCCTTGCCATGTTGGATCGCAACCGTGATCCGCCGTTAAAATCAGCAGATCGTCTTCACCTAATAATGCGAGCATTTCAGGCAAACGGGCATCAAAATATTCCAGCCCTTTGGCGTAACCAGCAACATCACGGCGATGACCGTAGTGAGAGTCGAAATCAACGAAGTTAGTAAACACTATAGTGTTATCACCCGCAGATTTCACTTCGGCTAAGGTCGCATCGAAAAGTGCTTCTAAGCCGTTCGCCTTCACTTTTTTAGTGATACCACAGTAAGCATAAATGTCGGCAATCTTGCCCACACTCACTACTTCACCGCCAGCCTCTTTCAGCTTATCGAGTACAGTTTTTGCAGGTGGCGCGAGCGAATAATCCTTACGATTGCCAGTACGGGCAAAATCACTTGGACCAGTACCATCAAATGGACGGGCAATGACGCGACCTATGTTGTAAGGCTCTAACTCTTCACGGGTTATTTCGCAAAGACGATAGAGATTGTCTAAACCGAAGGTTTCTTCATGACAAGCGATTTGGAATACTGAATCAGCAGAGGTGTAGAAAATAGGCTTGCCAGAGCGCATGTGCTCTTCGCCTAACTCTTCTAAAATGGTTGTACCTGAGGCATGGCAATTACCTAAGAATCCATCCAGACCTGCACGGGCTAAGATCTTATCCGTCAGTTCTTTAGGGAAAGAATTTTGATGCTCGCTGAAATAACCCCACTCGAATAGTACGGGCACGCCCGCCATCTCCCAGTGACCGCTCGGCGTATCTTTACCCGAACTTAACTCTTGTGCATGACCATAAGCACCAATCAGCTCAACATTATCGCCAAAACCGGGGGCAAAGGCGCCAGTACTTTCCATCGCCGCATGGCCTAAACCTAAGCGCGCTAAGTTAGGTAATTTCAGCGGGCCTTCACGGCCAATATCGGCTTTGCCTTCGGCACATGCTTTAGCAATATGACCAAAGGTATCGGAACCAACATCACCAAAGCTTGCTGCATCAGCAGAAGCACCGACTCCAAAGGAGTCCAACATCATAATAATGGTACGTTTCATAATTCTTCCTTAAAGGTCCGATGCACGAATATAGGCATAGATCTCAGGTGTTTTTTCTGGAGAGGTTTCACCAATGTGAATCGCTTTTTTCACCGCGAGTTCAGCTTCCGCGAAGGCAGCTTCAGACTGTGCATGGATAACGGCAATCGGAGTCGATGAATCTACTTTATCGCCTAAAGCACACACTTGAGTTAAGCCAACACTATAGTCTAGTGCATCACCGGGCTTACGGCGGCCGCCACCTAAGGTCACAACCGCTAAACCTAACTCACGGGTATCCATGCTATAGGCATAACCTTGCATATCGGCAAAAACTGGGCGAATAATTTGTGATTGCGGTAGGTATTTATTGTAGTTTTCAACAAAATCAACTGGACCACCAAGACCCGACACCATCTTGCCAAAGAGTTCTGCAGCGCGACCATTATCGAGCACACGATTCAGTTTAGCGCGAGCGTCGGCTTCATTGCTTGCAAGACCGCCCAGAAGCAACATCTCAGCGCAAAGACCTATAGTGACTTCATATAAACGCGGATTACGGTAAGCCCCCGTTAAAAAGTCGATGGCTTCTTTCACTTCAACCGCGTTACCGGCGCAAGATGCAAGCACTTGATTCATATCGGTAAGCAAAGCTGTCGTTTTAGTGCCCGCACCATTAGCAACAGCTGCAATACTGCGAGCTAATTCTTCCGATGCTTCATAGGTTGGCATGAAAGCACCACTACCGACTTTCACATCCATCGCTAGTGCATCTAAATTACAGGCTAATTTCTTAGACAGAATCGACGCTGTGATGAGGGAAATGGATTCAACGGTGGCGGTATTATCGCGGATAGAATAGAAACGTTTGTCGGCAGGAACGAGATCGCCTGTTTGGCCAATAATCGCCACACCGACTTCTTTAACCACTTTACGGAACAATTCACTTGATGGCTCAGTTTGATAACCCGGAATGGCATCAAACTTATCGAGCGTGCCGCCCGTATGACCTAGGCCACGCCCAGAAATCATAGGCACATAACCACCACAAGCCGCAGCCATAGGGCCAAGCATAAGGCTAATCACATCGCCCACACCGCCAGTGCTGTGTTTGTCGATAACAGGGCCATTGAGTCCCAATGATTGCCAATTAAGTACAGTGCCAGAATCACGCATCGCTGTCGTTAAAGCGATTCTTTCATCCATATTCATGTCATTAAAGTACACAGCCATGCCTAATGCGGCAATCTGACCTTCGGACACTGCGTTAGTAGTGATACCTTGAACAAAAAACTGTATTTCTGCAGAACTTAGCGCTAAACCATTACGTTTTTTACGAATAATCTCTTGAGCTAGAAACATGATACTGCCTCCAAGATAGACACTAACAACCCTGTCGCTAGTGCTTATCTTTGCAATGAAACATCAAAACTGTAGCAATATTACAAGTTCATACTATCGAAGTTTTGAGTTTGCCAAATAGATTTAGGTCACACTTAATTAGGCTCGCTATACACTGATAGTATTAATCAGCGATAGTTTGCAATTAATAGCCTTGAGTCGGCTTAGGCGCATCAGCTAATTCTAGTGTGTGTAACAAGCTGTTTAGTAAACTTGAAGCACCAAATCTAAAGGTACGTGGTGAAACCCATTCAGCACCTAAAATACGCTCAGCAACACCAAGGAATTCAGCCGCTTGTGCAGCATCACGCACACCACCGGCAGGCTTGAAGCCTACTTGTGTATTCTTCTCGCTAATCACAGTTAACATGATTTCAGCGGCTTCAAGTGTGGCGTTTACAGGCACTTTACCAGTAGAGGTTTTAATAAAGTCAGCACCTGCATCGATTGAAAGCTCTGATGCACGGCGGATAAGTGCAGGATCAGCTAACACGCCAGATTCGATGATGACTTTTAACAAGACTTCACCACAGGCTTCTTTACAGGCTTTAACTAATTCAAAACCAATTGTTTCATTGCCTTCCATCAGTGCGCGGTATGGGAATACCACGTCAACTTCGTCGGCACCATAAGCAACAGCGGCGCGAGTTTCTAGCACAGCAATGGCAATGTCATCATTGCCATGGGGGAAGTTAGTCACAGTGGCGATTTGGATATCTTCAGCACCGATCTCATCTAACGTCTTGCGTGCAATCGGGATGAAACGTGGATAAATGCAGATAGCGGCAGTATTGCCCGCAGCCGTTTTCGCTTTGTGGCACAGGTCGATCACTTTTTGATCTGTGTCGTCATCATTCAAAGTCGTTAAGTCCATTAACTCAATGGCGCGTTGTGCTGCTTTTTTTAAATCAGTCATAATAGCTCTCCAAAATAAAAATTAAATGAATAGAAATCAGTCGCATAAAAGCAACGCTTGAGAGGTGGCATTATTTTGATTATTTTTATATGGCCGGGCCTTCAGGCGGTGCCGAGTAATTTGCTTGTACAAACTACCTTGTTGTAGGTATTCAATCTTGCCTAAGTCATAAAGAACAATAGGCATCCTGACACTTAAAATAACTTATAAGTGACCACGACTTGAATCCTTGAAGACCGGAAGAGAGGATACGAATAAAATCTTGCTCCTACTTTTCCGCGAAAAATCCATTTTAGCGCGAGAAAAACACAAACCTTTATATAAACCCACTTGTTAGCCTAATAGGCTTAGATAAAGACTCATGGTAAAACTAAAGATGGAGCCGCATAATGCGGCTCCAACAAGCAACTAGTATTACAAGAAATTAGAACTTGTAAGTAGCTGACAGGTAGTGTGACCAACCAGTTGATTCTAGGCCAGTAGCACCATCATCAGTTAGCAAGTAAACATCTTTGAAGCCTTTCAAGCCATAACCCAGAGCATAACGATCTGAATGCCAGTATAGACCGAAGAATACGTTACCGCCGTTAGTTGATTTGCCCTTAACTAAAGGACCATTCTCAACAGCAGGCCAATATGCTTCGTCAGCACCAAATTGATAATCGATGTAACCTTGGAATGACAGGAAGCTTTTGTTATCGAAGAAGTAGAAAGGTTTGAACCAGTTAGCAGAGAACTGATATCCATTCCACTCTTTAGCGTTCATGTCATAGTAACCGTACAGGTTCATGCCTGTTTTGCCTAACCAAGGCACGTTTACATCAGCACCGACACCCCAAAATGTAGAGTTAACGCCAGAACCATCACCATCGTTAACTAATCCATCCCAGTTGAACAGAGTAGAGAAGTAAACTTCTTGGATTGGTCCAAAAGACAAGTCTTTACCAGTCAGCGCATCGATAGATACACGTGGAGCAAACTTCATAAACAGCTTACTTTTACCTGTACCTGGATTCTTGTCACCATTGCTTGATGTTTCGTTTGCCAAGTTGAATACGTCAACATAACCGTATAGATCGAATACGCCAGAACGACCGCCGAATTCCATTTCTAAGTAGTTGTGTTGATCGCCAGCCGCTGGGTTCTCTGGCTTTTCACCGATAGAGTACATAGCGTTGAACTGCATCCACTTGTAATCAGAACCGTGAAGGTCAGTACGATCAGCAGCAAATGCATTGCCAGAGATTGCTGCTACTGCAGTAGCGGCTAAAGCTAAAGTTTTAACGTTTTTCATCATCAACCCCATTTATCTTGTTTGCTACCATCGAGGGTAGCGTTCTTTTTGTGGCGTTCGCATTCTACCTAGATTAAAAAAAATCTCAATAATCTAGCGTAAAATCACAAACACAAAATTCTTAATTGTGAACAAAGTCGCGACTTCTGCATTACGATTAATTAACGTAACCGTAGGCTCACGACATTTAAGACAGAATGACAGCTACACTTCAGTTGCATTCTGTGTCTTTCAATTGGAGAAACTATTCACTACAGGAATCACTACTGGAAAATGGTTGAATTAACTTAGGCCCTGCCCTGCATGGTCAGGACCCAGTTAGTGGGGTTTCCCCCTGCTGTTGTTACTTAGATAGCTAAGAACAAACCAGCAAGTGTTGCGCTCATTAAGTTAGCTAAAGAGCCGGCGATAACCGCACGAATACCCATTGTAGCTAAATCATGACGACGGTTAGGAGCCATAGCACCTAAACCACCAAGCAAAATCGCGATTGAAGACAAGTTAGCGAAACCACACAGAGCAAACGAAATAATCGCTTGTGTTCTATGAGTCATCACAGCTTGAGTTTCAGCAACGCATAACGGCAGGCCTTTAACAACTTCAGCAGCAACCGCTGTACAAGTAGTGGCAGCATCAGAGATATATGGAGCAAAGTTTAAGTAAGCAACGAATTCGTTAACAATGATCTTTTGACCGATGAAAGAACCTGCTACTAATGCTTCATTCCAAGGCACACCGATAAGGAATGCTAATGGCATAAACACATAGCCAAGGATCAGTTCAAGTGTTAAACCTTCAACACCAAACCAACCACCCACACCACCAATAATGCCGTTGACCATAGCGATCAAACCAACGAAGGCTAACAACATAGCGCCTACGTTTAAGGCTAAATGCATACCAGATGAAGCACCTGCAGCAGCGGCGTCTAACACGTTAGCTGGTTTGTCAGGATCTTCTGGTAAATCGCTCATGTCATTTTTAGCAGCTTCAGTTTCAGGGTGCATCAGTTTAGCCATTAATAGACCACCTGGTGCTGCCATGAATGAAGCGGCAACTAAGTATTCGATAGGTACACCCATCTGCGCGTAACCAGCCAATACTGAACCCGCGATTGATGCCAAACCACCCACCATGATCGCAAACAGTTCAGACTGCGTCATAGTTGGAATGAATGGGCGAACCACTAATGGGGCTTCAGTCTGACCAACGAAGATGTTAGCAGTTGCTGACATAGATTCAGTACGGCTTGTGCCCAATGCTTTTTGTAAACCACCACCGATGATACGGATGATCCACTGCATAACGCCTAAGTAATATAGAACCGCAATCAGAGAAGAGAAGAACACAATAACGGGTAACACGTTAACTGCGAAGATAAAGCCAAGTTTGAAGTTAGCTAAATCACCAAACAGGAAACCGATACCGTTTTGTGCGTAACCAATAACGCTAGAAACCGCATCAGACATCCCTTTCAGAATGTCTTTACCAACAGGAATATACAGTACAAAACCACCGAAGGCAGCTTGGATAGCTAACGCGCCGCCCACTGTACGTAAATTAATTGCTTTTTTGTTATTCGATAGGAGGAAACCTATCGCAAGTAGGGTGACCACCCCTACTAAACTCATTAATATATCCATTAACCATCACCCTATTGTTAACACTTTTTAATTATGTTGTTAATCAACCTATTTCCGAGTCAGATTATACCCGAGGCAAAGTCGAAAATCGTCGTTTTGATCATATTTTTGGAGTTTAATTTCAATCGCTTAGTGCAGAATGCTAGTGCGACCTACACCTGTTTATTTAAAAACAGCTAAAGGTCAAACAGTTGCATTACATTCGACACCAAGTGTTCTGATATTAGAACACTTGATTTTTTTTGCAAATTGGCAATTTTGTCTATAAAAAGAACAAGGTTAGCGGGCTGGTTACGTTTTTCAGTAACATTTATCGGTGTCATTGCAGGAGAGTCAGTCTCAAGTATGAAGTGCTGAAGTGGTAATTCGCTGACAGTTTTGAGCAATTTTTTAGCATTAGGGTTCATAATCAAACCACCAATTCCCAGCTTAAAACCTAATTTGATATATTCCAGTGCAATTTCAGTACTGCCAGAAAAAGCATGTATCACACCGCCTCTAGGCAATTGATACTTTTTCAAACACTCTAAAACCTCTGAATGTGCTTTTACGCTATGAATAATAACTGGCAGATTAACGGACTTAGCTAAAGCTAATTGTGCCTCAAAAAATGCGAGCTGCTGAGGCCACGTTGAGGAATAGAGCTTATCTAAGCCACATTCACCAATAGCAACAAAGCGAGGACATTCTAGTAACGCCGAAACTTGAGATGTTAATGCTAAGATCCCAGCATCAACATCCTCTGGACAAAACCAAGGATGAATACCAAGGGCAAAATAAGTTTGGTATTGTTCGGCAACGGCGAGCTGTTTGTGCCAGTGCTGCGGCGACACACCGGGAATAATCAGATTATCTACGCCAACACTGTGCATTCGCAACACCACATCGTCGCGGTCAACATCAAACTCAGCAAAATCCAAATGGGCGTGGGTATCAATCACAGTAAATGCCTCACTCTGCGGCCGATTTACCAATTGAATGAGGTTCAGGTGGTGATACGGTTTCGTCAACCACCAAAGCTTTGACGCATTTTACCGCTAATGGAGGATCTTCAAGGCGTGGCATGCAACAGCGACGATTTTCAGGTGTCAGCCCCATTCGGTCGCACCAATGAATATAAGCCTGCCATGTTTTTGTGATCCAATTCGCCATCATTCACATCCAGAACCGATTTTTAGTTTTCGTTAGATACAAAAATGGCGGTGAATTCACCGCCATTTCAACCACTATTCTAAACCGAACCCTATTAGTGTTCGCGGGTTTTCGCAAACTCAATATCAGGATATCTTTCCATCGAAAGATTAAGGTTAACCATAGTTGGTGCAATATAGGTTAAGTTATCGCCACCATCGAGAGCCAAGTTTTGGCTACACTTACGGCGGAACTCTTCAAGCTTACGCTCATCCTTACAATAAACCCAGCGAGCTGTCGACACGCTAATACCTTCGTAAATAGCTTCAACGTTATATTCACTCTTCAGACGACCAACAACCACTTCAAACTGCAGTACACCCACAGCGCCAACAATCAAATCGTTAGTATCAATTGGGCGGAATACTTGTACAGCACCTTCTTCAGATAACTGTACTAAGCCTTTTAAGAGTTGCTTCTGTTTAAGCGGATCGCGCAAACGAATACGGCGGAACATTTCAGGGGCGAAGTTAGGTACGCCAGTGAAACGGAATTTTTCACCTTGGGTAAACGTATCGCCAATACGGATAGTGCCATGGTTATGTAAACCGATGATATCGCCTGGGTAAGCTTCTTCAGCACGCTCACGATCGCCTGCCATAAAGGTCAATGCATCGCTAACGTTAACATCTTTACCAATACGCACATGGTGCATTTTCATGCCTTGCTCGTAACGGCCAGAACACACACGCATAAAGGCGACACGGTCACGGTGTTTTGGATCCATGTTTGCTTGGATCTTGAACACGAAACCGGTGAATTTTTCTTCATCAGGCATGATAACGCGTGTATCGCTTTCGCGCGGTAATGGCTTAGGTGCCCACTCGACGATGCCGTCAAGAATATGGTCCACACCAAAGTTACCTAGCGCAGTACCGAAGAACACTGGCGTCAACTCGCCTTTCAAGAAAGCTGCATGGTCAAATTCATGCGACGCGCCGCGCACTAATTCCATCTCATTGCGCAAATCAGCGGCATAACTGCCAATCGCTTTCTCAAGATCAGGATTATTAATGCCTTTAATTACACGACGCTCTTGGATCGTGTGTCCCATACCTCCTTGATACAAGACCACTTCATCACGCAGTATGTGGTAAATACCTTTGAACTCTTTACCGCTGCCAATAGGCCAAGTAATAGGTGCACAGGCAATATTCAGCACGCTTTCGACTTCATCCATCAGATCAATAGGATCACGGATATCGCGGTCGAGTTTGTTCATAAAGGTCACAATCGGCGTATCACGCAGACGTGTCACTTCCATCAACTTGATCGTACGGTCTTCAACACCCTTAGCAGAGTCGATAACCATTAGACAGGAATCAACGGCCGTCAGAGTACGATAAGTATCTTCAGAGAAGTCTTCGTGACCAGGCGTATCGAGTAGGTTAACAAGGGCGCCACCATAGGGAAATTGCATGACAGACGTAGTAATAGAAATACCACGGTCTTTCTCCATTTCCATCCAGTCAGACTTAGCATGCTGACCCGATTTTTTGCCTTTAACCGTACCCGCTTTCTGCAAAGCGTTTCCGAATAACAGCACTTTTTCGGTAATGGTTGTTTTACCCGCGTCGGGGTGCGATATGATCGCGAAGGTGCGACGTTTATCGACCTCTACTTTATTGCCTGACATGTTAACCTATGCACTTGTATCGCTAAAAAGGCGCAAATTATAGCGCCTCAGTTCGAGCTTGGCTAGGCAAAGCCCGAGATGAACTCGGGCTGAGAGAGGTTATTTTGTGGCTTCGAGCAAACCTTTGACTTTGGCGAGTTCAATACGCGCATATCTATGTTCGACAAAATCATAGATATTGGTTGCCAATGCTAAGCGAAAATAGTTTGCAGCATCTTGATATTGCTTAGTTTCTATCGCCATTTTTGCAAGGTAAAAATAAGCTTCACATAAACGTTCAGCATATTCTTTCGGATATGTTAAGCCTACTTTAGCGGCTGAAAACACCTCATCACGGCTTTTTTTACCTAAATAATAATCGACGATAACAGTCGCCCAAGCATCATTTTCTAAATTCTGACGATGCTGCGCTAACTGTTTTTTCGCTTCAACGGAGTCAGCTTTCAAATCAATCAAATACAGCCATAATGCCCGATAACCGTCTTTATTATCGCCTGCATAAAACGCCTGCATATCTTTAGTCGCTAAATCAATGCGGTCGCCATAGTACAAAGCAATACCGCGATTCAAATAGGCATAATCATAATTAGGTGCTAACTCTAATACGCCATCGAAGGCTTCATAGGCGCTGTCGTATTCACCTTCTTGGGTGTAATAAATTCCAAGGAAATTATAGGCATCAGCAAGATCAGGCTGAAGTTTTAACGCTTGCATAAAATCAATCCGTGCGAGCATTCTTAAGCCTACACTGTCGTAAATCACACCACGATCGTAATGAAATCTAGCTCTCTGTTCATTCGTCAGTTCGACCGTAGCCAAAATCTCGTTGAGTTTTGCCAGTGTCACTTCGACTTTATAATCAGGCATAACCGGCGCGACAACCAATTTACCTTCAACATCATTATGGTTATCTAAAGGAGACTGGGTGGTTGCGCATCCGGCTAACAACATACTGGCACTCGCCAGCACAGCAACGACAGCGGTTCTAATTTTAAGACTCATCCATTTCTACCTTTTTTAGATTCCCAACATACGCAGAAGAATCTTCATGATAGCAATCCCACCACAGGACCGCTATTAGGGAATTAAGATTAATAGTGACTTTCTTAATGCCAAAACAAAAAAGGAGATCATTTGATCTCCTTTTGATGCAATCACTTAAAAAGTGTATGCCTATAAATAAGTCAAAGACTCATTATTCAGCAGCAGCTTCTTTCGTTTGTGCTTCTTTAATTGACAGACGTACGCGGCCTTGACGATCCACTTCCATCACCTTAACGGCAACTTCTTGGTTCAGCTCAAGGTGATCAGACACGTTAGCAACACGTTCATCACTGATTTGTGAAATGTGTACTAAACCGTCTTTGCCCGGCAGAATGTTCACGAATGCGCCGAAATCAACGATACGGATAACCTTACCATTGTAGATACGACCCACTTCAACTTCTGAAGTGATTTCTTCGATACGACGGATAGCTTCTTTAGTTGCTTCGCCGTTTGAAGAAGCGATCTTCACAGTACCATCATCTTCTAGTTCAATCGTAGTGCCCGTTTCTTCGGTCAGAGCACGGATAACTGCGCCACCTTTACCGATAACATCACGGATTTTTTCTGGGTTGATCTTGATAACAGTGATACGTGGAGCGTGATCAGAAATATCATCACGGTGTGAACCAATCGCTTGATCCATCACGTTTAGAATATGTACACGTGCACCATAGGCTTGTTGCAGTGCGATATCCATGATTTCTTTAGTGATACCTTCGATCTTGATATCCATCTGCAGTGCAGTAATACCATCACGCGTACCAGCAACTTTAAAGTCCATGTCACCTAAATGATCTTCATCACCTAAGATGTCAGAAAGAACAACGAAATCATCGCCTTCTTTTACTAGACCCATAGCGATACCCGCTACAGAAGTTTTGATAGGTACACCGGCATCCATCAACGCGAGAGAAGTACCACATACTGACGCCATAGAGCTTGAACCGTTAGATTCAGTGATTTCAGATACAACGCGTACGCTGTATGGGAATTCAGCAGCTGAAGGCATAACAGCATTGATACCGCGCCATGCTAACTTACCATGACCGATTTCGCGGCGCTTAGGTGAACCCACCATGCCTGTTTCACCAACAGAGTATGGAGGGAAGTTATAGTGCAACATGAAACGGTTAGTGCGCTCGCCCATGATGCTGTCGATCTTCTGTGCATCACGTTCAGTACCTAAAGTACAAGTCACTAACGCTTGAGTTTCGCCGCGAGTGAACAACGCGCTACCGTGAGTACGTGGCAATACGCCCGCTAACACGCTTAATGCACGGATCATGTCTGGTTCACGACCATCGATACGTGGCTCGCCACGGATGATGCGACCACGAACCACTTTCTTCTCTAAGCTACCCAGTAAGTTGTCAACTTCACGTAAATCAACGCTTGGATTGCTCGCTAACAAGGCTTCTTTTGCTGCTGCTTTAACAACAGAAACTTGAGCATAACGATCTTGTTTAACTTGGATTTTATACGCATCGCCTAAACCAGCTTCAGCAAGCTCTTTGATTTGGGCAACTAAATCGGCATCTTGCGTTGGTGCAGTCCAATCCCAAGTTGGTTTACCGGCTTCTGCTTTAAATTCAGCAATCGCCTTGATAACCACTTGTTGTTGATCGTGACCGTAAACTACAGAACCTAACATCACTTCTTCTGGTAATGCTTGGGCTTCTGATTCCACCATTAATACTGCACCAGCAGTACCAGCAACCACTAAGTTCAGTTGGCTGGTTGCAAGTTGTGCAACACTTGGGTTCAACACGTATTCGCCATCAATGTAACCCACACGTGCAGCACCTAAAGGACCGCTGAATGGAATACCAGAAATAGCCAGTGCCGCAGAAGTACCGATCATGGAGATGATATCTGGCTCGATTTGTGGATCGACAGATACTACGGTAATGATAACTTGAACTTCGTTTTTGAAACCATTAGGGAAAAGAGGGCGAATTGGACGGTCGATCAGACGAGCGATTAATGTCTCATCTTCTGAAGGACGGCCTTCACGCTTAAAGAAACCACCAGGAATTTTACCCGCTGCGTAGGTTTTTTCTTGATAGTTAACAGTCAGAGGGAAAAAGTCACGGCCTGCATCTGCATCTTTTTTACCGACAACAGTGACTAACACTGTCGTGTCACCCATACTCGCTAAAACGGCTGCATCAGCTTGACGCGCTATAACACCTGTTTCCAGGGTGACTGTATGTTGACCATACTCAAAACTCTTTACAATAGGATTCACGTGACCCATTCCTTAATTAATGACCTTGAATTACGCGCGTAAGTATACTGCAATTCGGATCAATAGATAAAGAGCAGATAATGATGACAAATACGTAACTTTTCACTAAAGTGGTTAAATCAACAAAGAGTTGCGGTTTATATTGATACGGAAAATCTCGCCGATGGTGAATAATTATCATGAAGGATGCGCCCGATGACAGGCCGTTTTAAGTCACTGACGTGGAAACAAACTAACCTAGTCGTATTTACTGCCCTATTTTTTGCCATTGCCATTTTTATTGTTGAAATCGCTTTAGTCGTCGTATCAACCAAACAACAACTCACGACCACTCAGCAAGAACTCCTTGATTCAGTTGAACAACCTGCAGCAAATGCCGTATGGGCATTAGATGATAATTTAGCCCGTCAAACTTTAGAGGGTGCCATCAAAGTCGAACATGTTGGCTCGGCGGTGATTGAGCTGGACGATGGCTCAATGTTTGTTTCTGTCAGTAATAATAAGCAGAATAACTCACAGACTTTTATCAGTTTAAGTAATAAATTATTTGATGATCTCAAAGAAATTTCTCGCCCTTTGTATAGGCCTTTTTATTTTGAAGGTACCCAACAACAGCAACTCATTGGTACATTAACAGTTTTCTACGATACCCAAGAACTCACAAACACCCTCTTCTCGCAGTTAAGATTTAGTTTTTTTGCTACTCTCGCTCGTGCACTCTTACTCACCTTAGTGCTGTCCGTGGTATTCCATCGCTTCCTGACTCAGCCTATCGCACGCATCAGTGAGGCCATCGATAAGATCGAACCCGACTCACCGGACGAAAATCTCTTACCTATGTCCAACGCGCATAAGGATGATGAACTCGGCCTAGTGACCTCGAAATTCAACCAAATTCTTATCCAATTTAGCCAAACGCAATCCAAACTGCGCAAAATGGCGACCCGAGATCCGCTAACTGGCTTACCGAACCGCACATTATTGCTTGAAACCATCGCAGTCACTATCCAACGCTCGCGAGTACACAAACGCAGCTTTGCATTGATGTTTATCGACTTAGACCGTTTTAAGAATATCAACGATTCCCTTGGCCACGCATTAGGAGATCAATTCCTCGCTCGTATCGCCCGCATTCTCGAACGATTCGTTGGTGATAAAGGTACAGTTTCCCGCTTAGGTGGAGATGAATTTGTTATTCTGGCCGATACAGTTCACACCCCAGACCAAGCAGCAGATTTTGTAGATAAGCTACTGATCCAGCTCAATGTCCCGATTCAATTAAATGAACATGCAATTCATCCTGCGGCATCAATTGGGATTTCTATTTATCCCGAAGACGGTAACAGCGCTGAAGATTTGATCCGTCACGCTGACATTGCCATGTACAGCGCGAAAGCTGCAGGCTCGAATCAATGGGCCTTCTTCAAACAACAGATGACTGAGCGAGCAGCAGTTCGTTTACGCACTGAAGCATCTTTACATGATGCGTTAAAAAACAATGAATTTTTACTGTATTTCCAACCGAAACTTGATCTGCAAACGGGCAAAGTCATCGCCTGTGAAGCCTTGATCCGTTGGCAAAAAGACGGACGACTCATCAGCCCCATTTCCTTTATTCCCGTCGCGGAAGAGACAGGTATCATCATTCCTATAGGTCGTTGGGTGATAGAGCAAAGCTGTAAAGTCCTTAGGGAATGGCAGAAAAAATATAACTATGCCATCCCAATTGCGATTAATGTTGCCTCACAGCAATTTGCCGATGCCAGTTTAGTTCCCGATATCAAACAGATGGCATTACGCTATCAAATCCAACCTGAGTTGCTGGAAATTGAAATCACTGAAACCTCGTTGATGAACGACATTGAACTCGCTATCGCTAAGCTTGAACAATTGAAATCAGCCGGATTTGGCATTGCAGTCGATGACTTTGGCACAGGGTATTCTTCACTCTCTTACCTGCGCCATTTGCCTATCACTACCATGAAAATCGATCGTTGTTTCGTTTCCGATCTACCAGGGGATAGTGCAATTGCATCGACCATTTTAATGTTGGGAAAGCAGCTTAATTTGACCATTGTGGCCGAAGGCATTGAAAACGAACAGCAATTGGATTGGTTGAAAGAAAATCAGTGCCAAGTCGGCCAAGGTTTCTATTTTAGTCAACCTCTGCCCCAAGCAGAATTTGAAGCGCTGTATATAGCAACACAAACAGCAACAATAAGCAGTCTTGATGGTTTACGTGGGGCTTAGGATACTTACATTGGCACTTAATCAATTCGATGCTTAATCACATTAAGCTAAGCATAACGGACCTAAACGTTAGACTGATTTTGACTGTAACTTCTTTATATCTCTCGTTTACACAATCAATATTCTGTTGAATTTTAGGCAATAAAAAAGGAGGCTAAGCCTCCTTTTTCACGTTAGTCGACGCGAAATTAACGACGTAGACCTAACTTTTGGATCAGAGCAGTGTAACGTGCTAAATCAGTACGTTTCAGGTAAGCAGTTAACTTACGACGTGAGCTAACCATACGTAACAGACCACGACGTGAGTGGTGATCATGAATGTGCTCTTTGAAGTGATCTTGCAAATGGTTGATTTGCGCAGTTAACAAAGCAACTTGAACTTCAGTTGAACCAGTGTCGTTTTCACAACGGCCAAAATCAGCCAAAATTTTTGCTTTTGCTTCAGGACTTAGTGACATGTATATCTCCAAATAAATAATATGAATCTCTAGCCGATCACTAACTCAGCCAGAGGGCGCGCTATTTTACCCATAAACCCACCCTAGCGCAATAAAAGGCGGGGACTAATGCATCAACTAATTTAATCATTTGTCGATGGATAACGGGCTAATGCGTTTCTGCAGGTTCGTCATGGATAACAATGAGTCGTTTCGGCGCTAATAAGCCATCTTCGTTCATTGTGCCAATCCCCACAAATCGGCGAATGTCACCTAAAGTGATACGTACCAACTCATCGGTTTTCAATTCTGCATTAACTGGTACTCGAACCGCTTGACCTTGCATTAAGTAAGGAGCTATCGCATCCGGCACATTCACCTCTGGAAAATCGGCCACGGCCGTGTCCATAGGCAATAACAGAGGGTCGAGTAATACGCTCGGATCTATCTGTTGTTCATGTGCTTGAGCAACTAGCGTTTCAAGTTGTTCTAAAGTGACCATTCTGGCATAGGGATACTGTGCAACTTGGGTGCGGCGCAGCATAATCACATGGGCGCCACAACCGAGCATCTCACCGAGATCGTCTATGATAGTGCGAATATAAGTGCCCTTAGAGCAATGAATGTCTAAGGTCAGCTCATCGCCTTCAAGACCGATGAAATTTAGCTCAAATACCGTAATAGGGCGAGATTCACGCGGCACTTCTATACCTTCACGGGCATATTTATACAGGGGCTGACCCTGATATTTCAGCGCGGAATACATAGAAGGCACTTGCTGAGTTTCACCACGGAAGAAATCAAGCGCAGTTAATAGCTGCGCCTCGGTAAAATCAATGGCGCGGGTTTGCACCACTTCACCATCGGAATCACTGGTATCTGTCCGTTCGCCAAGCTTTGCAGTGACTAAATAGCGTTTATCGGCATCCAATAGATGCTGAGAAAACTTAGTCCCTTCGCCTAAGCATACAGGTAACATACCTGTCGCTAACGGATCGAGTGCGCCCGTATGCCCAGCTTTATTCGCATTAAAAAAGCGCTTTACCCTTTGCAATGCAAAGTTTGAACTCATGCCAGTGGATTTATCCAGCAGCACTATCCCATCGATAAAACGACCTTTTGGACGACGAGCCATTAATCTTTACCTTCCGTTTCATCTGCGTCATCAGCAATATCATCACCTAAGACTTCATCTTCAACCGATGCGTCTTCGCTGCCAAATTGCTGTTGCTTCGCTTTGTCTTGGTTGATCACTTGGCTAACTAAGTTAGACATGCGCATACCTTCAACCAGCGAGCTATCGTAGATAAAACGCAGTTCAGGCATGACACGCAGCTTCATACGACCCGCCACTAAAGTGCGGATATAAGGAGCTGCGCTGATCAAAGCGTTTAGCTTTTCTTGAACGACAGCTTTGTCTTCTTCAAAAAAAGTCACAAACACTTTGGCATAGCTGAGATCGCGAGAGACGTCGACGTCATTCACAGTCACAAAGCCAATACGAGGATCTTTCATGTCGCGCTGTAGCACTTGAGCAAGTTCTTGCTGAAGCTGCTGAGCGATTCGACGAGTACGACTGAATTCTTTTGCCATAATATTTCTTACCATAGCTTAAATTGATAAGGGCGGCTAAAGCCGCCCTTATTATCGTTACAGAGTACGAGCAATCTCGACGGTTTCGAATACTTCGATTTGGTCGCCTACGCGAACATCGTTGTAGTTCTTAACGCCAATACCACATTCCATACCATTGCGAACTTCAGCAACGTCGTCTTTAAAGCGACGTAGCGATTCGAGTTCACCTTCGTAGATAACAACGTTATCACGTAGTACGCGAATTGGCGCGCTACGCTTGATGGTACCTTCGGTCACCATACAGCCAGCAATTGCACCCAGCTTAGGTGACTTGAACACATCACGAACTTCAGCCAGACCGATAATTTGTTGTTTGAACACAGGAGACAGCATACCTGTCATCGCTGCACGCACTTCATCAATCAAATTATAGATAACGCTGTAGTAACGTAAATCAACACTTTCACTTTCGATAGTCTTACGGGCTTGTGCATCGGCACGTACGTTAAAGCCAACCATGATAGCGTTAGAGGCAGCCGCTAAGGTTGCATCCGTTTCAGTCAGTGCACCCACACCGCGAGCGATGATGTTCACTTTCACTTCGTCGGTAGACAAACCTGTTAACGAATCAGTAATCGCTTCGAGTGAACCTTGTACGTCTGCTTTAAGAACGATGTTCAGTTCTTTCACTTCGCCGTCTGTCATGTTCGCAAACATGTTTTCTAGCTTAGATTTTTGCTGACGTGCCAGTTTCACATCACGGAACTTACCTTGACGATACAGGGCAACTTCACGAGCTTTACGTTCGTCACGTACAACTGTTGCTTCATCACCTGCAGACGGAACGCCTGACAGACCTAGAATTTCAACAGGAATAGATGGACCCGCTTCAGTGATTGAACGACCGTTTTCGTCTTTCATTGCACGAATTTTACCGTACTCAAGACCACACAGAACGATATCACCTTGGCGCAGCGTACCTTCTTGAACCAGAATCGTAGCCACAGGGCCGCGACCTTTGTCCAATTGTGATTCAATGACCACACCGGCAGCCATACCATCACGTACCGCTTTCAGTTCGAGAACTTCAGCTTGCAGTAAGATACCTTCTAACAGTTCATCAACGCCTTCACCTGTCTTAGCTGAAACGAAGGCAAACATGTTGTCTCCACCCCAATCTTCAGACATAACACCGTGTTGTGACAATTCGCTCTTAACGCGATCGATATCCGCTTCCGGTTTATCCATCTTGTTCACAGCCACGATTAATGGCACGTTACCGGCTTTAGCATGTTGAATAGCTTCGATTGTTTGCGGCATTACACCGTCATCGGCAGCAACAACTAGCACAACAATATCCGTTGCCTTAGCACCACGGGCACGCATTGCGGTAAACGCGGCGTGACCAGGAGTATCAAGGAAAGTGATCATGCCATTTTCAGTTTCAACATGGTATGCACCGATATGCTGAGTAATGCCACCGGCTTCGCCAGCAGCCACTTTAGCGCGGCGAATGTAGTCGAGTAACGAAGTCTTACCGTGGTCAACGTGCCCCATGATAGTCACAACTGGTGCACGAGATTCTAGCTTAATGCCATCTTCATCATCACGGTCTTGTAGCACTTGGTGCTCAAGCTCGTTTTCACGGATAAGCACAACTTTGTGACCCATTTCTTCAGCAACTAGCTGGGCAGTCTCTTGATCTAACACTTGGTTGATCGTGACCATAGAACCCATTTTCATCATCTGTTTGATGATTTCAGTCGCTTTCACTGCCATTAAATGCGCAAGTTCAGAAACAGTAACAGTTTCACCGATACGCACATCACGGCTCACTGCTGCCACAGGCTTATTGAAGCCATGCGCCATAGACTCAGGTGCAGTACTGCGGTTACGCATGTGTTTTTCACGGCCGTCACGGGCATCTTTGCCGCCACGTTTTTTCGCGTTGCTCTTGTTACGAGCACGACGTCCGCGTTTTTCTTCATCCAGATCAGAGGTATCTTCAGCAGCACGAGCTACTTTAGATGTCGTGATGTGATGATCACCGTTTTTCTCAGCTTCTAAACGTTGGCGCTCTTCTTCGGCCCAGCGTTTAGAATGTTCTTCAGCGAGTAAGCGAGCTGTTTCTGCCGCTTTAGCCGCTTCTTCGTCTTGCTTACGTTTAGTTGCCGCTTCTTGCGCCGCTTTCAAACGTTCAGCTTCTAGACGAGCCGCTTCTGCTTCTGGTGACATATCTTTAACCACTTTCACTTCGGCTGCTGCTTTAGCTTTCGCCTTGGCTTCTGCTTCCACTTTTGCCTTAGCATCTGCTTCAGCTTTCACTTTTGCTGCCGCAGCAGCTTCTGCTTCGGCCTTTGCTTTTGCCAAAGCTTCTGCTTCGGCTTTCGCTTCTTCTTCAGCCTTCAGAGTAGCCTCATTAGCATCACGCTTAACGAAAGTTCGTGTTTTACGAACTTCAACTTTAACATCTTTAGATTGACCACCATTACCGGCCACACTTAGGGTCGATACGGTTTTACGCTGCAGCGTCATTTTCGTTGGCGCATTTTCGCCACCGTGCTGCTTTTTCAGATAATCCAGTAACTGCTGCTTTTCAGCTTCAGTCACTTTATCAGCTTGGCCTTTCTTAATTCCAGCCTGAGAGAATTGCTCAATCAGACGTTCAACACTTTTACCCACTTCCGTGGCCAATTTCTCTACGGTAGTATCTGCCATCAGTTAAATCCCCCTGTTGATCGACTTATGCTTCTTCGCCAAACCAACAGATATTGCGGGCTGCCATGATGAGCTCACCTGCTTTTTCTTCTGTCAATTCTTCAATTTCGATCAAATCATCAATGCCTTGTTCAGCCAAGTCTTCTAGAGTCACAATACCTTTGCTAGCGAAAACATAGGCTAAGTGTCTTTCAACACCTTCAAGTGCTAGCAACTCTTCACTTGGCTCCACACCATCCAGTGCTTCTTCAGTAGCGAGAGCTCGAGTTGAGATCGCCGCTTTTGCACGTTCACGTAAAGCTTCGACGAGATCTTCGTCAAAACCGTCAATCGCCAATAGTTCAGACACAGGCACATAGGCAACTTCTTCGAGCGACGTAAAGCCCTCATCTGCCAGTACTTGTGCAAAATCTTCATCGACATCCAGTGAGTTAACAAATAAATCAACCACCTTGGCACTTTCTGCCTGATGTTTCTTATTCATATCTTCCACTGTCATAACGTTCAGAACCCAACCAGTCAGTTGTGTTGCTAAACGTACGTTCTGGCCATTACGTCCAATGGCTTGTGCCAAACTATCGGCTTCAACAGCGATATCCATAGAATGGTTATCTTCGTCGACTATGATAGAGGCAACATCGGCTGGCGCCATGGCATTGATCACGTATTGTGCTGGATTATCATCCCACAACACGATATCAACACGTTCGCCACCCAGTTCATTCGAAACGGCTTGTACACGCGCTCCGCGCATACCCACACACGCACCGATAGGATCGATACGGCGATCATTCGACTTAACGGCGATCTTAGCGCGAGCGCCTGGATCACGAGCAGCTCCCATGATTTCAATCAGTTCGTCAGCGATTTCAGGCACTTCAACACGGAAAAGCTCGATCAGCATTTCAGGTTTAGTACGGCTTAAGAATAATTGTGCACCACGAGCTTCTGGACGTACTGAGTACAATAATGCACGCACACGGTCACCAGGGCGGAAAGATTCGCGTGAAATTAAGTCTTCACGGAACAATACGCCGTCAGCGTTATTACCTAAGTCAACCACTACGCTCTCGCGAGTCGCTTTTTTGACCACACCAGTGATTAACTCACCTTCCTGATCTTGGAACTGCTCAACCACTTGCGCACGTTCAGCTTCACGTACTTTCTGTACGATCACTTGCTTAGCGGTTTGAGTGGTAATACGGTCAAACACCACTGACTCGATATCGTCTTCGATAAACTCGCCAGGTTGGATGTCCGGATTTTCGTAACGTGCCGCTTCTAACGTGATTTCACGATAAGGGTTTTCTAACGCTTCACCGTGATCATCAACTACCATCCAACGACGGAAAGTATCATAACCACCGGTTTTACGGTCGATAGCAACACGAACGTCAATATCACCTTCGTACTTTTTCTTGGTTGCTGTGGCCAGAGCAATCTCTAGCGCTTCAAAAATTTTCTCGCGTGGAACGGCCTTTTCATTTGAAACCGCCTCAGCGACTAGCAGAATCTCTTTATTCATCTCGTCTTGCCTCGTTCACCTTGAAACCATCAAAACTTAGCGATTAAGTTGCCTTTGCGGATATTATCCAATGCGACAACTAACTCTTTACCATTCACTTTCAGCGAGAGCATTTGCCCGTCGACCGCAGTGATGGCGCCTTTTAAATTACGACTGCCGTCAACCGGCATAGTCAATTGAAGCTTTACATCCTCGCCTACATAGCCCGCGTACTGCTCAGCAGTAAATAAGGGTCTATCTACGCCTGGCGAAGAAACCTCTAGGGTATATTCTGTAGAAATAGGATCTTCAACATCGAGTACAGCACTGACTTGGCGACTTGCATTGGCACAATCTTCAATATTGATACCATTCTCACCATCAATGAACACTCGCAGTGTGGAATGCTTACCCGCTTGAACATATTCAATGCCCCACAGCTGAAAGCCTAATGCTTCCACAGGTACTTTGAGCATTTCTGCCAGTCTGAATTCTAACGTTGCCAAGATTGACCCCCGAAAAAACAAAAAAGGGCTTAATAGCCCTAGTACAACGCCACATACGAAGCATGCGACAAATTTAAAAGTCCCAGATAACAAAAAACCCCGTAATCACGAGGTCATTAATTTCAAGAACCTGTAAACCATAACGAATTCAAACACTATTCGTTACTAGGAGCTGGTTGCGGGGGCCGGATTTGAACCGACGACCTTCGGGTTATGAGCCCGACGAGCTACCATGCTGCTCCACCCCGCGTCAACTGTGTGCAAGTATATTGACTATCGTCATTTCTTGCAATAACTAAGAGAGAACTTATCTCGTCTATCTTAGTTATATTTGGTGCCGAGAGCGGGACTTGAACCCGCACGACCGTTAGGTCACAGCCACCTCAAGGCTGCGCGTCTACCAATTTCGCCACCTCGGCGACACCTTTTACTAGTCAGGAATTTTCGTTTCTGACTTTTGGGTTCCTTGCTCAACAGGTTGGGTAACCTGTTCAGTGTCTGAACCTAAATCTTTCCATGAATCTTCATTTTTTGCGTGGTTTGCACTTAAGTTACCAATAAGCAGACTTAAAGTGAAAAACGCAATGGCAAGAATCGCCGTACTACGTGTCAGGAAGTTACCTGAACCGCTTGAACCAAAAAGAGTACCTGATGCACCGGCGCCAAAAGAGGCCCCCATGTCAGCTCCCTTACCTTGCTGAATTAATACTAAGCCGATTAGACCTAATGCAACCAACAAGTAAATAACTACTAGAACTTCATACATATTATGCGCTCATCGCTATGGTACACAGACTTAAAAACTCGCTAGAGTTTAAGCTAGCACCGCCAATCAGTCCACCATCAACATCAGGTTGGGCAAATAAATCTGCAGCATTACTCGGTGTCACACTACCACCGTAGAGAATCCTGATATTTTCTCCGATAAACGGAGACACTTCAGAGAGGCGTTTGCGAATAAACGCATGAACTTCTTGTGCCTGCTCTGGTGTAGCACTTTTACCTGTTCCTACAGCCCAAAGCGGCTCGTAGGCGATAATAGCGTTATCAAAAGCCATAGTGCCATTTTTCTGGATCACTATATCCAACTCTTCAGCAATCACCTCAAAGGTGCGTCTTGCTTCACGTGCTGGACCTGACTCACCCACACATAAAATTGGAGTTAAGCCATGCTTTTGTGCAGCGGCGAATTTCTCCGCTACGATATTACTCGTCTCTCCGTACATACGGCGACGTTCTGAATGCCCGATAATTACATATCGACATCCTGAATCTTTGAGCATCTGACCTGAAACTTCTCCGGTATAAGCGCCAAAGTCATGTTGACTTAGGTTTTGTGCGCCCATCCTAACAAGTGAACCGTCTAACGCTTCCTTGTTTGCTTCTAGCAGTTGCCTAACGCTCTCTAGATAGATAGAAGGCGGGCATAAAACCACTTCAGCTGAATCATTTTGGAGCTTAGAGGCAAATTTTTTGAACAACTCTTGGGCTAATGCCGCACTGCCGTTCATCTTCCAATTGCCAGCTACCATAGGACGTCTGAGTGCCATCACTGTCTCCTCTGAAAGCGGCGTGAATAATAGCGAACCACTTATTAAGTTACAATAGCTAAATTCGAATTTTTTCAGATATCAGGTTGGAATGCTTATTTTTTACACGCCAAAGCTGTTTTCTGTTCATTTGTGCAGCTAACACCTTAATTTTAAATTGGTATCAGCCGCACTCATTACAAAATTAGCAAATATTAGCTTGCCGATTTTACCGCATCCGCAATCAAATTTGCGTGCGCCAATACTGCCCTATGATCGTCACCTTCAACCATGACACGGATCAAAGGTTCAGTGCCTGACTTACGTAATAATACTCGGCCACGCACGCCCAGTTGAGATTCAACCTGTGCCTGCGCCGCTTTAACTTTATCTGACTTAAGAGGGTCATGTTCGCCTTCAAAGCGCACATTGACTAACACCTGCGGCAACATTTCCATCGCAGAAGTCAGTTCTTCTAGCGTGGCATCCTGACGACGCATAGCCGCTAACACTAAAATCCCCGCAACTATGCCATCACCAGTTGTGCCGTGATCAAGATTGAGGATATGCCCTGAATTTTCACCGCCAATGCGCCAATCGAGTTCTTTAAGTAGTTCCATCACATAACGGTCGCCCACTTTCGAACGCGCAAAGGGGATGTCTAATGCTTGCAAGGCGAGATCAAGCCCAAGGTTTGACATTAACGTACCAACTACACCACCGCGTAATACGCCACGGGATTTCGCATCACAGGCCAGAATATATAAAATTTGATCGCCGTCGATCACTTCGCCTTTGCTGTTGACCATCATAATACGGTCACCGTCACCGTCGAGTGCAATACCTAAATCGGCACTTTCGGCTAGAACGGTTTCACAAATTTTACCCATGGACGTCGCGCCCACTTTATCATTGATGTTCATCCCGTTGGGTTTATCACCTATAGCAATCACCTCGGCACCTAACTCACGAAACACAGCTGGCGCTATGTGATAAGTTGCGCCATGGGCACAATCAACCACAATTTTTAGCCCAGTTAACGTGTGTTCTGCAGGAAAATTACCTTTGCAATACTCAATATAACGGCCACGGGCATCTTCAATACGCGATACCTTCCCCAATAGATGTGACTCAACACAAACGAGGGGCTTCTCAAGCTCTGCTTCAATTTCTAGCTCTAGGTTATCGTCTAACTTACTGCCGTCGGTGGAGAAAAACTTAATACCGTTATCATAATACGGATTGTGTGACGCGCTGATCACCACCCCAGCTTCGGCGCGAAACGTGCGCGTCAAATAGGCTACTGCTGGCGTTGGCATAGGTCCCATTAACATCACATTAAGGCCTGCAGCAGAAAGGCCAGCTTCTAATGCTGACTCAAACATATAGCCCGAAATACGGGTATCTTTCCCTATAATCACCTTTTTGGTACCACTGCGGGATAACACGCGCCCCGCCGCCCAACCTAACTTAAGCGCAAGCTCAGGCGTCATTTGACCTGAACCGACCTTTCCCCGAATACCGTCAGTTCCAAAAAATTTACGTTCTTTCATATCGCTCCACAAACTCAAATGTGTCCCAATGATTTGGGATCATAATATTAATTAAATGCTTAACGAGAGCATAACGATGCTTAAAAATACGCTTGTGTCGCTTGTAACACCTTGAGCATATCCACAGTTTCAGTAACATCATGCACACGAATGATATGAGCGCCCTTTTGGGCCGCTATCATAGCGCCAGCAAGGCTCCCAGCAAGACGTTCTGAGGTCGGTTTTGCTAAGAGGTTTCCTATCATGCTCTTACGAGACAATCCTATCAATATCGGTAAATCAAACTGGGCAAAACAGTCGAGCTTCGCCAGTAATTCATAGTTATGCTCTAAGCTTTTACCAAAACCAAATCCCGGATCGAGTATTAATAATTCACGGGGGATCCCTGCTCGCAAGCAAGCTTCAATCCGCTCAGTTAAAAAGGCAGAAACTTCTTCAATAACATTATGGTAAGTCGGTGCAAATTGCATGCTTTTGGGTTCACCTTGCATATGCATTAAGCATATGGGGACTTGCAACTCTGCAGCAGCTTCAAGCGCACCGGGTTCCATCAGGGCGCGCACATCGTTAATCAAATGCGCGCCCGCAGCAACAGCTTGACGCATGACTTCAGGCTTACTGGTATCAACCGAAATCCACACATCATGGTGCGCCGCAACATATTTCACTAACGGGATCACCCGCGCAAGTTCATCGGCTAAGCTCACCTCGGCAGCGCCAGGTCTTGTCGACTCACCGCCAATGTCTATCATTCCCGCGCCTTGAGCCACCATGTCATCTGCATGCTGACAGGCAAGCTCATAGGAAGAATATTGACCACCGTCGGAAAAAGAATCGGGAGTGACATTAAGAATCCCCATCACAATGGGTGAAGATAACGCGAGGCGTTTAGTGCCAGCAATCAGTTCAAACACGCATTTACTCCTGTAATACGAACACTTACGATTTTACTCACTGGCATAACTTGCGTCATTAATTTCAAGCCTTCATTTTCTATCCGAAATGACTAACTGTCAGAAGATAAATATCAATGGTGGCAGAGAGTATCAATGACAGCGCAGTCAAATTGCTAACAAGGTAAAACAAGAAAACCCCTTTACGGGGTTTTCTTTGGTTTCACAACACATTACTTAGCTGGAGATTCATCAGGATCTTTCAGTTCTGGCTCAGCAGGTGCAGTCACACTGTCTTCAGCTTTCGCTGCTGGTTCACCATGACCATTGCCTTTATCGTTAGAACCATTGTCATCCACTTGCCAATCAGCAGGCTGACGCACTTCACGGCGTTTCATTAAATCGTCAATTTGAAGTGAATCAATGGTTTCATACTTCATTAAGGCTTCTTTCATTGAGTGCAGAATATCGAGGTTATCCGTCAATATCTGTCTCGCTCTCGCGTAGTTTTTGTCGATAAAGACTTTTACTTCAGCATCGATAATGGTTGCAGTTTCATCGGACATCGCTTTAGCTTTACCCATGCTGCGACCTAAGAAGACTTCACCATCTTCTTCTGCATACAGCAATGGACCTAACTTATCCGAGAAGCCCCACTGAGTCACCATGTTACGCGCAATAGATGTCGCGTATTTGATGTCCTGTGATGCGCCAGTCGACACTTTCTCAGTACCGTAAATAAGCTCTTCAGCTAAACGACCACCGTAGGCGACCGAAATTTGGCTTTCTAACTTACGACGGCTCTGGCTCACTGAGTCAGCTTCGGGTAAGAAGAAAGTGACACCCAGCGCACGGCCGCGAGGAATGATAGTCACCTTGTGCACAGGATCGTGCTCTGGCACTAAACAACCCACAATCGCATGGCCCGCTTCATGGTAAGCAGTCATTTCTTTTTCTGCTTCAGACATCACCATAGAGCGGCGCTCAGCACCCATCATGATTTTATCTTTTGCACGCTCAAATTCTTCCATGCCTACAACTCGGCGATTTCCGCGAGCCGCAAACAAGGCAGCTTCGTTCACTAAGTTAGCTAAATCAGCACCCGAGAAACCTGGCGTACCACGAGCAATCACACTCGCCTTCACATCTTCAGAAAGCGGCACTTTACGCATATGCACTTTCAAAATCTGCTCACGACCACGAACGTCTGGTAAACCAACGACCACTTGACGGTCAAAACGACCCGGACGAAGTAACGCAGAATCGAGTACGTCTGGACGGTTAGTTGCCGCGATAACAATAACGCCTTCATTACCTTCGAAGCCATCCATCTCAACCAGCATTTGGTTCAGTGTTTGCTCACGTTCATCATGACCACCACCTAAACCCGCGCCGCGTTGACGACCGACCGCATCGATTTCATCGATGAAGATAATACAAGGTGCCGACTTTTTCGCTTGTTCAAACATGTCACGCACACGGGATGCACCGACACCAACAAACATTTCCACGAAATCAGAACCTGAAATAGTGAAGAAAGGTACTTTAGATTCACCCGCAATGGCTTTCGCCAGCAAGGTTTTACCTGTACCTGGAGGACCCACCATCAGTACGCCCGTTGGAATTCGGCCGCCCAATTTTTGGAATTTAGTTGGGTCACGCAGGTAATCAACCAGCTCTTTCACTTCTTCTTTTGCTTCATCACAACCAGCAACATCGGCAAAAGTAGTTTTAATCTGATCTTCGCTCATCAGCTTGGCTTTGCTCTTACCAAAGGACATAGCGCCTTTGCCACCGCCGCCTTGCATCTGGCGCATGAAGAAAATCCATACCCCGATAAGCAATAACATCGGGAACCAAGAGATGAAGATTTGGGTAAGGAACCCTGACTCTTCGGCTTCTTGGCCCTTCATAGTGATGCCTTTACGATCAAGATCATTAATTAAATCTTGGTCATATAACGGCATGATAGTAGTGAATTTTTCACCAGTTCGTTTAGCACCTTCAATAGTACGTTGGTCGCTCTTAACTTCAACAGTTGCGACCTGTCCATCACGGACATTATCTAAGAAGGTAGAATAATCCATCTTCTGCGATGACGAAGAAGAGGGGGAGTAACCCTGAAACACTGACATCAGCACAACGGCGATGACAACCCAGAGTATTAGATTTTTTGCCATGTCACTCAAATTACTAGACCTCATTAAGTCTTGCGATTATTAACGCTAGGTTACTACAACTTGTACCCTGTCGCCACAAGATAGACTTCGCGGGAACGAGCCCGTGAAGAGTCTGGTTTACGTGTTTTAACGACTTTAAACACTGCTTTTACCGCTTTCATGTATTCGTCAAAGCCCTCCCCCTGAAAGACTTTTACCGCAAAACAGCCATTAGGAGCCAATACTTGATGGCACATATCTAACGCCAATTCCACTAAATACATGGCACGGGGTTGATCAACACTATCTGAACCACTCATGTTGGGTGCCATATCAGACAACACAACGTCAACTTTAGCATCACCGACGCGAGTAAGTAATGCTTGAAGGACTTTATCTTCACGAAAATCCCCTTGCAAAAAATCGACGCCGACGATGGGATCCATAGGCAAAATGTCACAGGCGATGACTTTACCTCTATCTCCCGCTAATTTAACTGCCACTTGAGACCAACCTCCCGGAGCGGCACCGAGATCAACCACAGTCATGCCTGGGCGAATTAGTTGATCCTTTTGCTGGATCTCCTCAAGCTTAAACGCAGCGCGAGATCGCAAGCCCATTTTTTGGGCTAGTTTGACATAGTGATCATCAAAGTGTTCTAGCATCCAGCGATTAGAACTGGCCGTACGTTTTATACCTGACATTTAAAATCCGCAACAATTGAGAGTTACACAAAGGCTATATAAGGGTAGAATAGCCGTTTTTCAACAGTAACTCAGCAAAAGTTGGTAGAAATGAACTTAACAACCAAACAAAAACAGCATTTAAAAGGTCTAGCGCATCCGCTAAAGCCAGTGGTGCTGCTTGGTGCCAATGGATTGACTGAAGGTGTACTCGCTGAAATTGAAAGCGCACTCGCTTATCATGAACTGATTAAAGTGAAAGTAGCCTCTGCCGACAGAGAGCTAAAAAATGCCATCGTTGATGCCATAGTACGTGAAACTCAATCCGCAAAAGTGCAACTTATTGGTCATATTCTGGTGATTTATCGTCAATCACCAGAAATGAAAATTGCTTTGCCAAAGGCAAAGTAATTTTTCTTGATTTTATCGTGTTAACAAAAAGGCCATTCAATCGAGTGGCCTTTTTGTTTTCGCTGTTAATTTAAGCGATTAGCATAGCCCTAAGGTGTTTCAGAAATCACTTGTTCCTTATAATGCTCAGGCGTTAAGCCTAATAACTCAGGCAATGAGGTACCAACCGAAATCGAAGAGAATGTGCCAGTTAATATACCGATAAACATTGCAATCGAAAATCCTTCCAGGGGCCCACCGCCCATGATCCACAGCGCACCGACCGTCATTAAGGTTGTTCCTGAGGTCACCATAGTGCGAGAAAACGTCGCCACAATTGCTTGGTTGTTAATGTCTTGAATAGCAAGCTTTGGCTTAGCAATCAATAATTCACGAATACGGTCAGCGATAATGATCGAATCGTTTAAGGAATAACCTAAAATCGCCAGCACAGCCGCAAGTATCGTTAAATTAAACTCCATCTGAGTCAAGGCGAAAAATGCCAGCACGAACACTACGTCATGCACTAAAGCGAATAGGGCACCCGATGCGAGTCGCCATTCGAAGCGATAACTTAAATAACCTAATATCGCCAGCATAGCGACTAACAGCGCCAAACCGCCCTGCTCTGCCAATTCTTGACCAATCTGCGGCCCGACAACACTGCTGTTAAGCACTTGCACTTCAGAGTTAAGCGGCGCTAATACCTGCTGAATATCGATATTACCTTGCTCTGTATCGGCATTCTTTATATCGGAATAGCGCAACACCCAACGTCCCGGCTCACTGGCGGAGACTACACTCACCTCTTGCTGATAAGCGACATTAAGTAAAGGTTGCAATTCACTGCTGGTAATTTTTCTATCGATCTGCACTTCGGTGACGACACCGCCAGTAAAATCTAAGCCCCAGTTAAAACCTTTCACGCCGATGATGGTTAATGACACTAGCATCAACAAAATTGAGATAGCACTCGAAACATAACGCCATTTAGTTAGATTAATATTTTTCATGATTATACCTTCACATGACGGCTAGCATCACGTCCATAAACTAAGTTGATCAAGGCCCTTGAAGCAAAGATACCGGTAAACATGCTGGTCAATAGACCTAGACCTAAGGTCAAGGCAAAACCTTGGATTGGACCATTACCTATGGAGTAAAGCACCACAGCAGTAATCATAGTGGTGAAGTTGGCGTCGAAAATAGTAGAAAACGCGCTATCAAACCCCGTATCAATTGCCAGCGCAAAACTGCGACCTTCCTTTAACTTGTCTTTTATTCGCTCGAAAATCAGTACGTTGGTATCAACCGCCATACCGACTGTTAACACCAAACCCGCAATCCCAGGTAAGGTCAACACAGCGCCAGGGATAAGCGCCAGTAAACCAAACAGGATCACCATATTGGAGATCAGCGCTATATTCGCCACCCAGCCGAGACGGCGATACCAAAGCGCCATAAACAGCAAGGTAATCCCCATCCCTAAACCAAGGGCCGCAAAACCGTTTTCAATGTTTTCAGCACCCAGCGTCGGGCCAATAGTGCGCTCTTCAACAATAGTCACTGGCGCCGTCATAGAGCCCGCTCGCAGTAACAGGGCTAATTGTTGTGCTTCTTGATAGGAGCCTGCACCCGTAATGCGAAAACGATCTCCAAGTTGGGATTGAATAGTCGCAACACTGATAATCTCTTGTGTTTGCTTTGCCTTACCTTGCTCATCACGGCTGTATTCACTGTAAGACGTCGCCATAGGTTTGCCGATATTGGTACGGGAAAACTCAGACATTTTCTGCCCGCCCACACGGTCAAGGTTAATGTTCACCTCCGCCATGCCCATCTCGCCTAAACTCGCCCTCGCATCGACAATATGATCGCCACCCAGCACTGGTGTGCGGCTCACATAAATAGGCTTACCAGACTTGTCATTGAGTACCATAGCATTAACGGAGCCAGACTCTTTAACCTCGAAAAAGGCCAAACTCGCCGTAGCACCGATAACATTCTTGGCAGCGGCAGGATCTTGGACTCCAGGCAATTCAATCCGAATTCGATGCTCCCCTTGACGCTGCACTAAAGCTTCAGTGATACCGAGTTCTTCAATACGGCTGCGCATCACTTGTAAGTTTTGCTGCACTGTCAAATTACGCAGTTTCGTTTGCTCTTCTTGGCTCAACTTAATCAGTAAACCCGCGCCATCTGCATTGGATAGCTGCCAATTAGGATAGGACTCTTTCATCATTTGACGCACGGCAGCACGGGCATCATTATCGGGCAACGTCATGTTTAACTGATGACTTTGGTCCAAATGCACGCTGGCACCACGAATTTTCTGCTCACGGATGAATTGACGTAGCGAATCAACAAGCGTCTCGGCCTGAGTTTGATAAACAGGATCAATATCAACATCGAGTAAGAACTGTACGCCACCGCGCAAGTCGAGCCCGAGTTTAATCGGCTGAAAGCCTAAGTTTTGTAACCAACTTGGCGCCGCACTGGCAAGGGATAAAGTCAATTCTTTTGGCTCTGCGACCATAGAAGAGACTAAAGTTTTGACTAAGGTTTGTTGGTTATCCGCATCGAGGACAATTAAGGTTTCACCATTTTTTTGGTCGATACGTTTGACCGTCACGCCTTCAGCTTGCAGCTTATCTCGAAGGGCAATAGGTGTGAGCGTTAAACCCGCCTTCGCGCCCACCTGCACCGCCGCATCCTCACCGTAAAATGTCGGCAAGGCACTGAATAGCATCACGATAATAGTGACGATAAGCACTAAGTATTTCCAAGCTGAATAGTGATTTAGCAGCCGTTGATTGGGTTTTCTTTCCATGGGATTAACTCGCTATTTAACGCTCAGCATTTGAATCAAATCGCTAAGCAAACATATTGATATCAGTCCGAAACACGTAATTGAGTACCAGCGGCTAAGCTCGTAAGGCTCAAATCATCACTGCTTACTTAAGCAGCTATAAAAAGTTTCGGTGAGTACAAAAAGGCAACAGCATGAAAAATCGATAAGAGTAGGCTCCTATCAACGTCATGCCTAAATAGGCGAGCTAAGCGGCTTGTTGGCTAAATCGATATTGAAGATTTGAGACTTTCCAACCCGAAATTCGGGCGGGGGAAGAAACAGCAGAAAGCGTCCAATCTGATGTGATATCAAGATCAGTGGGTTCAACGACATTGGATGTCGGTTCGGCAGTAAAGTCTACAGCGAGTACATATACTGGCTTGACCTCACGCACATCGTGCTGGGCAAGACTGATAAATCGCGGCGAATTTATCGGGGCAAAATCTAAGTCATCTGAATGACTCACATAGCCAGAACTCGGACAAGGTGCTGGCTGTGATTCTAATTCTGAATTGACTAGATCGGTATCATGACTATTCGGTGAGCCGCAGCTTTCAACAGTTTGCGCATCAGACTGTGTATTAAATTGGGCATTGAGCTGTGCATTGTCTTGGGCGATAACATCGGCATCGGGTAAGCTTTGAGGCTCAGCGCTTCGCTTTGTATGGGGAGTCGAGCTATCAAGACTCACAGTATGCATCTGAGCATAATGGCGAGTTGCATCACTGCGCTGTACTGAGGGTTTTGGCGCATAGCTAGCCGAGTGCGCAATCAACATGATCGCCACGCAAACTAACATCAATCCTGTACGCCAATGTTTGACCAAAGCGTGCCCTCTTATAAAACGTTATCAAACTAAGGATGAACCAATTCACTGTTCGCTTTTGATGCTTAACTGTGGGTCCATAAAGTGAAACTCGCGCAAAAACACAACATACACATTTCGCCAATGTTGATTTTGCTTAGGATGGCAGCTTAGGTAAAAACCTATAAAGAGACAAATTAAACTTTGTCCATCTTACCCCGAATTCAACGCTGAAGCGCGATCGATATCCTTGGCTAAAGCCCTAAACTCAAGCCGTAAACAAACTTAATTCGCGGATAACAAAAAACCGCCCTAGGACGGTTTTAGCGATATCGCATGAGTCACGCTCACAACACTACAAGCAAAGTATTATAAGCAGATTATAAATACTGTACTGAGATGATTTCGTAATCTGTCATACCACCTGGCGTAGTAATAGACACTTCATCACCTTCATTTTTGCCGACTAAACCGCGGGCTATTGGTGAATTCACTGAAATCAGGTTTTCTTTAATATTCGCTTCGTCATCGCCGACTATGCGATAAGTCACTTCAACATCGGTATCGAGATTTAAAATAGTCACAGTGGCGCCAAAAATGATACGACCGTTATTCACCATCTTAGTGACGTCGATAATTTGCGCGTTAGATAACTTACCCTCAATATCACGGATACGTGCTTCACAAATACCTTGTTCCTCACGAGCCGCATGGTATTCCGCGTTTTCTTTCAAGTCACCTAACTCTCTCGCTGAAGCAATTGCTTCAGTGATTTTAGGGCGACGGTCAAACTTGAGAATATCTAACTCTTTACGCAGCTGCTCTGCACCGACAACTGTCATAGGAACCTTAGTCATAACTTCTTTCGTCTCCTTTAAAACAAAAGCAACCCGTGCCAACGCTAAGGTCAACACAGTCAAATGAGGGTGGAATTGCGCTATTCTAATCGTTATGCGCTTTTGATGCACCAAGAACAATGCATTGACGCAGCTTACCCAACCTTAAGCAGAGTTACCAGTAATCAAATTCAAATCTGTATACCTAAGGAAATTTCGCACAAGTTTTAGCTCGAAATGGGGACAAAAATGCCCACCCGCCATTTAGACCGTGGGCATTAAGACTCAAAGCAAAAACCTCAAATAGAGGTTAACTCATTTATTCAAGCCCAGCCTCAAAAGTCAAAAAGATTTCACTAACCGTTTTATCAGCAAGGGATTTATCTGCATTAGGGCGCTCAATTGCCGCATGTAAGAGATAACGTCCTGCTGAAGGTAAGATCATTGAAATTTTACCGTCTTTATCTGAGGTAAATTCGATTTCCTCTGGTTTGTTTCGATATAAGCTACCGTCTTTCATAATGGCGACTTTAACGCCTTCAACGGGCTTACCATCGAAAACAAATTGCAGGGTAGCAGCTTCGTTCTCAACAATATCTGCAGGATGAGTCACAGGCACTAGTTCTAAATATTCCCCCTTAGGCTTTAACACTTCCTCAGTTGGCTTATTACGTGTGACATAGGTTTCAACCCGCGACACATTTAAAGAACTTTCAAGTTCATAGGCTCCCTTTGGCATAGCAGCAGTTGTGGCTTTTTTATCCATACGGCTGCGTACAACCCCTTCTTTTCCTTTAACTTTATATTGAGAAAAATAACGAGGTGAAACTTCTTTTTCAAACTTATAAGTGCCATCTTGCATCAGTTGTACATCAAACACCGACTTACGTCCGCCCGTGTAACTTGAGCTTGGAGACGTTGGTTTTCCATTTGGCTGTAGCACACGCACATCACTGGCACTAAAAGGTTTATCCATCATAAACACTTGATTGCTGGCAGACACATCTGAGGTAATCCACACAATTTCTTCACTTTCAGCCGAAACGTTGAAGTGGCTAGGTAAAATCCATCTGTCGTGGCTACTTGCCAATGGGCTAATACAAAGTGTGCCAAGTAATGCAATAAGACGTAATTTCATGCCTTTTCCTTAAGTTTAACGATTAATAGACGGGCTAAATATTTAATGGATTGACTCAACGAGCCATGCCGCTTAAGCGTATGTCGATAACGCCAGTTTCTGTCGTGGCGGGCAACTGCACAGAGAAATCTCCCGCAGCTAAATCGATATTTTGTCGTACAAGATCGCGACCACCGTGTTCACGCACCACTTCAATAAATACAGTGTAAGTGGCTGGTTCAAGCACTTTTCCCGCCTCATCTCTTAAATCCCAATCGATTTTGTAATGACCCGCGGGACGTGTCGCAGATGCTATTCCGTCAACAAAGCTCATATCTTCACGTCCGGCTTTACGCCACCAACGACGGATATCTTTCAACCATTTATGGCCTTCATCCCATACCCAAAGGCTTAAGGTTTTAACCGTTTGCCCCTTGGCATCCTCAACCCATACAGCCACATAAGGTCTGTGATATTGCCCTTCGGTAATTTCAGGCAAGGTTAAATCGACTGTCATTTTAGGCGTCGCAAACGCCACCGAACTGACAAACAAAGCACTCACCGCAATGGTGCGAATAAGATGACGCATACTCGGCCTACACTCCTTATGGAACAAAATAAACATACACAAGCCCGCAACTACTGCTGACGAGTACCATGTATAACAATGACTTTTTGAGGCGCTTGGTTTGAGGCAGCAACAAATAAGCCCCAGTGAGCGAAAATAAAATGATAAGCACAGCGCTGAGATCGAGTATCCAAGCCCAAGCTGTGCCTGTGTTACGGCCCTTATGCAAATCATTCACTACGGCAACGACACCGTAATCTAAGGTTTCGACATAGGCTTGCCCGTCGAGTAAGTCCAAAGTCAGACTCCGATAAGTACCAGGTCCTTTGCTGACTAAACTAATTTCATCTTCATCGATATCGGCACTCGCCATATCCATAGCCCATTCACTTTTCAACCAATGACCCGCAGCCAGACGCCATTGTGAGTCTTGGGCATTAACGGGTAACAAATAGGCTGGGATTGGCACTTGTTCCCGCTTAGGTTCCTGATCAGCTTGAGAAAACCAATTAGGATGATTTAACGTTATACCTGTCACCGCAAAAAACAGCATCAGCAACAATAAAGCCATAGACACATAAACATGAATAATGCGGGCAAAGGACAAAGATGACTTACTGACTCTTAATTTCAATGATGCACTCTCAAAAACAAACCAAAGAGAAATACCTCCAGAGTCTGCTTTCCCTATGCAGCTAAAGAGAGAAATGAGCTGCATTAAACTAATTTAATGCGCCGAGATTAAATGAGATCTATTATCAAACAGAACAAAGTTTACAAACTTTACATATTCAATACTGAAAAAGAAGTTAAAAAGTAAGAAGAAAAATAAGTGCTAAAAATAAAGCACTTAGGGGTAAATCTGTTTTTAGCACTCAAAAACCATTACCTTCGATTAAATTAGCAGCAAATAATCTATTGTATCACCTGTAAATACCTATAAAATTCATAAGGATAAAATTCAACATTTGGGCTAACTTTTTTCCTTAAAATTTACTTTGCCACCCTCTCGTTTACCTTATGCCAATCAGCTACAATCCGCCGCCGGCGACTTGCTGGTACTTCCAAGGAAATATCATCTTGAGTACATCTCTGCTCAAAAAAATGCGCTGCCTGCATATTGTGTGGCTCGCATTAATGCTCAACGCCTGCGTTGCACCACTATTATTAATGTCACCTCAAGGCCAGCTCATGTGGGCCTTGCTTAAACCCCTTGTCGGTTTAGACCCGAACGATGTCGGATTATTCGAACAACCGCTCATCAAGAACCGTATGCAGGAATTGCTGGGTAAAAATTACGATACCACCCTGTCCCTGCTCAAAACGGCCGACAAGATCCAACAGGAAGGTCCACTCATCTACTTAGTGTCAACTTACACCCCTGTCCCCGAAATGGCCGAAAAAGCGGGTCTTGTTTGGAACTCAGACACCAACCAAATGGCAGTCATGCTGATGAAAGGCGGCGCGCCCTTAGTGATTTCTGAGCAATTCAGTAATCAGGCAGAAAAACGGGTCCCAAGCTGGCCGAAGGAATTAGCCGACTATACTGATCCACAGAAGTTACAACAAAAAGCCTTAGAAGCGGGCGCAAATCAAGTACAGCAAAAGTTAGCAATACCTGATGCAGTCAAAGCCGTTGCAACAGGTGATGTTAAAGCGGCCCAAGGTGCCGTTATTGATAGTGCGGTCACAGAGAATGCCGTCATTAAGAATGCTGAAATGCCAATCAATATCACTGAAGCGGCTGCAAAAGTCGCCGTTCCAGCGGCTCCAGCAGAAATAAAATCGCCACCCGTTGCTCCTGAAGTCAAAAAGCAATAAAACGGATCACCACAGTGTCAGCTCAAAAGGCACTGTGGATTAACTTTGAAAATAGCTGAATTGCCACAACCAACGGGAATTATAGAGACAAGGGAAAGGCTGGACGGGCTAATTGAAGGGAAACTGAAAGCAAAATAACGCTAAGCTGAAAAGAGTTAAAAGTCAGAAAGCAAAAAGCCTGTCAGAAGACAGGCTTTTTAACTTTTTGGCTGGGGTACAAGGATTCGAACCTTGGGATGCCGAGATCAAAACCCGGTGCCTTACCACTTGGCGATACCCCAATAAACTGTGTTTAATCTTCTATCGAAGATTGCATTTTGATGGTACGGGAAGAGAGACTTGAACTCTCACACCTCGCGGCACCAGAACCTAAATCTGGCGTGTCTACCAATTTCACCATTCCCGCATCAAAATGTACCAAAATTGTCTATTCAACAGTTTTGGATTTTTCTCTGAAAAATCACTTTAACAGAGTTAAATATGGTAGCAATGGCGGGACTTGAACCTGCGACCCCAGCATTATGAGTGCTGTGCTCTAACCAGCTGAGCTACATTGCCAATGGCTGGGGTACAAGGATTCGAACCTTGGAATGCCGAGATCAAAACCCGGTGCCTTACCACTTGGCGATACCCCAATCAACTTGGAAACTGAGAAAAAATGGCTGGGGTACAAGGATTCGAACCTTGGAATGCCGAGATCAAAACCCGGTGCCTTACCACTTGGCGATACCCCAACTAACTCTGTTTCAAACATCCGCTATCGCCGATGTTTCTAAATTCATATATCTAAAAAATGGTACGGGAAGAGAGACTTGAACTCTCACACCTTGCGGCACCAGAACCTAAATCTGGCGTGTCTACCAATTTCACCATTCCCGCACAGCTTCATGTTTACATCGTGAAGAGATGCTAGCAATCAATGCTAGAGTAAAATCGTGATTCATTTTATATAAGAAATTTATCTTAAATAAAATGGTAGCAATGGCGGGACTTGAACCTGCGACCCCAGCATTATGAGTGCTGTGCTCTAACCAGCTGAGCTACATTGCCACATCGATATTACGCGCCCCTCTCAGCGAGGAACGGGGCGTATTATGCTTATTCGAGGTATCTAGGTCAACAGCTTTTTTTCGCTATTTCCCTTAGGTTAAGCTGTTCGGCTATTACTTCACCAAACTGAGCAACAGATGTGCTAAATAACACCTTGTTGCTCATACTTAGCTTAATTTATCGAGACTTACAGCGTGAATAAGCTTTGTTATACGTTAAACAGGAAATGCATCACATCGCCATCTTTAACAATATAGGTTTTACCTTCCACGCGTAACTTACCGGCTTCTTTCGCGCCAGCTTCACCTTTGTGGGCAATAAAGTCGTCAAATGCCATCACCTGGGCACGGATAAAACCGCGTTCAAAATCGGTATGGATAACGCCTGCCGCTTGCGGAGCACTCGCACCCACTGGCACAGTCCAAGCACGCACTTCTTTCACGCCTGCGGTGAAATAGGTTTGCAGATTCAGTAATTCATAACCTGCGCGGATCACACGATCTAAACCTGGTTCTTCGATACCCAGATCCGCCATAAACTCATCGCGCTCCTCGATTTCCATCTCGGCCAGTTCAGATTCAATCGCCGCACATACGGCAACAACGATAGCGTTTTCAGTGGCAGCAATGGCGCGAACGGCATCTAAGTGCGGGTTATTTTCAAAACCATCTTCCGCAACGTTAGCAATATACATGGTCGGTTTTAAGGTTAAGAAGTTCAAGTAAGCCACCGCTTCCAGCTCTTCTTTCGATAAATCCATAGAACGCAACATTTTAGCTTCGTCTAAAATGGGGCGCATTTTTTCTAATACTTCCACTTCAAACTTAGCGTCTTTATCACCACCTTTAGCACGTTTCTGCTGACGCTGAACCGCACGCTCTAAACTGTCTAAGTCAGCTAAGGCTAATTCAGTGTTGATGACTTCGATATCGCCAGCAGGGTCAACCTTGTTAGCAACGTGAACAATGTTGTCATCATCAAAACAACGTACTACATGACCAATAGCATCGGTTTCACGGATGTTAGCGAGGAACTTGTTACCTAAGCCTTCGCCTTTAGATGCGCCAGCCACAAGACCCGCAATATCCACGAATTCCATGGTGGTAGGTAACACACGTTGTGGATTCACAATCGCAGCTAACGCATCCAGACGTGGATCCGGCACAGGTACAACACCAGTGTTAGGTTCAATGGTACAAAACGGGAAGTTAGCCGCTTCGATGCCAGCCTTAGTTAACGCATTAAAAAGCGTTGATTTACCTACGTTAGGAAGACCAACAATGCCGCATTTAAAACCCATATGCTTACCTTTCTCTCGATTATTGGCTGACAAGTCACACTCATCAGCGAGGTTTAGTCGTCCTGCCCTATGGCAGCACATTACTGAATAATTAAATCACTTGAATCACTTAAGTCTCGCCAAAGGCAAAACCTACTCCGCTTTAAAGGAGTGTAATCTGTTCATGGCTTTCACCATGTCTTGTTTAAACAAAATTTCGGTAGAACGCACGGCTTCATCTATCGCCGCCTCGATAAGTTCTTGCTCTTTAGCAGGCGCTTTTCCCAGTACGTAACCACTCACTTGATTTTTATCACCGGGATGACCGATACCTAAGCGTAAACGGTAGAAGTTTTTATCGTTAGCCAGTTTAGCAATAATATCTTTCAGACCATTGTGGCCGCCATGACCGCCACCGAGCTTAAACTTAGCCACACCGGGCGGCAGATCGAGTTCATCGTGAGCGACCAGAATCTCTTCCGGCGTGATACGAAAAAAATTCGCCAAAGCGCCAACCGCTTTACCGCTTAAATTCATATAAGTCGTCGGGATCAATAAGCGGACATCTTTACCGTGCAATACGGCTCTGGCGGTCAAACCAAAATACTTACTATCGGCCACTAAAGTCACGCCGCAAATTCTCGCTAACTCAAGTACGTACCAAGCCCCCGCATTATGGCGAGTGTGTGCATATTCAGCACCTGGATTAGCCAGACCAACTATTAATTTTATTTCGCTCATGACACTCAATATCGTTATTTCGTCGATGACAGCCGCGCAAAGTGCCGACTGAACTGACCATACCAGCTAAAAACGCGGCATTTTAGCACTCAAACCCCAAGTCAACAAATGCCACGTCATCGCACAGGAGCAGAACACAAGGTCAGAACACAGAACAACAAAGCGTTAATTAAGCCCCATAGCATATTTAAGGACAGTCTTTTTGAGCGGGGAATTGATGTTTGCCAACTTTAACGCGCCATTACGCAGCAGCTTTAGCGGCAGAATATCGTTGCTAAAACCGGCGTAAAACAAATCCATTGCCGTCATCATCAGTTGGTTATCGCGATAACGTTTGCGCTGATATTGGGCAAGCACTTCATTCGACCACCAGATATTATCTTGGGCTAATGCATCCTTGATAACCGCTAAAAACGCTTCGACATCCTTAAACCCAAGATTCACCCCTTGGCCTGCGAGGGGATTAATGGTGTGAGCGGCATCACCTAAAATCACCACATTATGACTATAGTAGCGCTGGGCATGGCGACGAGTGAGGCCAAAACTGCCTTTATTCTCAACGGTAAAATCAGCGTCCAAACGCGCTGGAAAATGCACTCTTATCTGATCTGCAAGCTGTTTATTATTAAGCTGCATTAACTGCTTAATTCGATTGGCATCGTCGTACCACACCAGCGAAGCGTTATTGCCTGGTAAAGGTAATAATGAACGCGGTCCTTTGGGCGTAAACTGCTGCCAAGTCACATCCTGTTGCCCCTGTGCGGTGTTGATATTAATCAACATGGCCGATTGAGCGTAATCCCAACCCGAAATGCCAATTCCCGCCCATTGACGTACCTGCGAGTGAGCACCATCGGCGCCAACCAACAACTTAGCGGTCAGTTTACTATTTGACTGTAAGTGCACGCTCACACCGTCGCTATCGCGGGCAAATGCCACCACTTTATCGGGACAATATAAGGTGATGCCAGCTAATTGTGCCATCTGTTGCCACAGGGCAAGTTGGATTAAACGGTTTTCGACTATATGACCTAAATGGCTGGCACCAATTTGCGAACTGTGGAATTGGGTGATGCAGCCATCGAGCTCCCAAGTTTCTAAGCCCAAATAAGGCACATTACGCATCTTGAGCAATGAGTCCAAGGCGCCAAGACGTTCAAGCAGCGTTTCAGAAGCCACACTGATGGCCGAGACTCGCACATCTAATGGCTGTTCGGCTTGATAAGCCTCTGGCGCAAAAGATTCAATCACCGCCACTTGCAAACCCTGTTGGGCTAATCCAATTGCCGTCGCCGCACCAACCATGCCGCCGCCGACAAGAATGACATCGAACTCAGTGCCTTCAGCATGAGTAACGTTAGAATCTGTGGTGTCGGATATCATCTGTGCATGTGTATCTTCAATCTGGCTCATCCTACTTACCACCTTAGTTACGACCTTAGTTAGCACCTTTAAGCCCTTCTGTATTTCTGCTCAAGCGACTTTTCACAAACCCGCTCGATTATGCCTTATATCAAGATACCACGGAAATGTTGAGCGCATTTCGATTCGAAATCCGTGAAGACATAGGCATTCAAGCCCGAATAGTTTGCTGGAAATAACGAAAGCTCAGCATGTTAACAATATTAATCTTGCCCAAATGCAGCCGAACAATAAAAACCTAGCATTTGTGAGGGTATCGCCCTTGGCAAAAGCCAACAGCTAAAAGTGTGGACAAAGCTGGTCAGCAGCCGTAACAGCAGGTAAAATGTCGCGCTATTTTTATTGGTCATCTTAGGGCGACACAACTGATGAGTAAGAAACTCCATATCAAGACTTGGGGCTGTCAAATGAATGAGTATGACTCATCCAAGATGGCTGATCTGTTAGGCGAATACCAAGGTTATACCTTGACTGAAGAAGCGTCTGAGGCAGATATTCTCCTGCTCAACACTTGTTCTATCCGCGAAAAAGCGCAAGAAAAAGTGTTCCATCAGCTAGGACGCTGGAAGACGCTTAAAGATAAAAATCCTAATTTGATTATTGGCGTGGGCGGCTGCGTTGCCTCACAAGAAGGCAAAGCCATTAAAGACAGAGCCCAATGTGTCGACATTATTTTCGGACCACAAACCTTGCACCGTCTGCCCGAGATGATCGAGC
Organism: Shewanella sp. SM23; assembly: GCF_025654295.1. Lineage (NCBI taxonomy): Bacteria > Pseudomonadati > Pseudomonadota > Gammaproteobacteria > Alteromonadales > Shewanellaceae > Shewanella > Shewanella sp. SM23. The sequence continues at coordinate 142,236 of NZ_JAKKRM010000005.1, read as the reverse complement.
AAGTGCGCCGTGGTGATAAAGCGGTTATCGATATCAGCTTCCCTGAAATCGAAAAATTCGACCGTCTGCCAGAGCCACGCGCCGAAGGCCCAACCGCGTTTGTGTCTATCATGGAAGGTTGCAGCAAATACTGCTCGTTCTGTGTTGTACCTTATACTCGCGGCGAAGAAGTCAGCCGTCCATCGGACGATATTATCCTTGAAATCGCCCAATTGGCGGAGCAAGGTGTGCGCGAAGTAAACTTGCTCGGCCAAAACGTGAATGCCTATCGCGGCGCAACTCACGATGGCGCAATTTGTACTTTTGCGGAATTACTGCGCTTCGTGGCAGCCATCGACGGTATCGACCGTATCCGCTTCACGACCAGTCACCCGATTGAATTTACACAAGATATCATCGACGTTTACGAAGATACCCCTGAGCTTGTAAGCTTCTTGCACTTACCAGTGCAATCGGGTTCTGACCGTATTCTCACAGCGATGAAACGCGGCCATATGGCGATTGAATATAAGTCAATCATCCGCCGCCTGCGTAAAGCCCGTGAAGGCATTCAAATCAGCTCGGACTTTATCATTGGCTTCCCTGGCGAAACCAAAGAAGACTTTGCCGATACCATGAAGTTGATTGAAGACATAGGTTTCGACCACAGCTTCAGCTTTATCTATAGCGCACGTCCGGGCACGCCAGCGGCAGATTTACCCGATAACGTCGATATGGAAGAGAAAAAACAACGTCTGGCGATTCTGCAAGACCGCATCACCCAGCAAGCCATGCGCTACAGCCGCCACATGATGGGCACAGTGCAACGTATTCTGGTTGAAGGACCATCGGTGAAAAATCCTATGGAACTGCGCGGCCGTACTGAGAACAACCGAGTCGTGAACTTCGAAGGTCAGCCAAAACACATTGGTACTTTCGTGGATGTCGAAATCGTCGACGTTTACACTAACTCACTGCGCGGTGTCTTTATCCGCGGCGAAGATGAAATGGATCTACGTCGTAGCCTGCGCCCGGCTGAAATTCTGGCCAAGCGCAAGCAAGATGATGAACTGGGTGTGACTCAATTTAAGCCATAAGCGTTAAATCGGCTTAAGCTTAAACAGTACCTATATAAAGAAGGGCGACTTAGTCGCCCTTTTGCTTTCACGCACTTTTGTTTAAGTCTACCGAGGCAATTGTTATTTTCCGTTAGCAATTATCGGCTATGGCTCGTAAACTAAAATTATCTTGCGATGGTTAACCAACCTCGTACCTTGCTTTCTTATTCGCTATTGGGAGTGCTATTTGTCCAGTAAATTAACTACCATGAATCTGTATCTCGAACCCGCAGAAACACGCCGTTTGGCTTCACTGTGCGGTCCATTCGATGACAATATCAAGCAGATAGAACGTCGCGTTGGCGTTGAAATCGTCCGTAAGAACAATCATTTCCAGATCACCGGACTGCCACGCAATTGTTTAAGCGCCAACAACTTACTAAAAGAACTCTACATCGAGACCCAAACGGTTAAAGGCAGCACGCCCGATCTTGAGCCTGAGCAAGTCCATATCGCTATTCAAGCGGCCATTGCCCTAGAGCAAGCAGACGCTAACGACGACAGCGGTATTAATATCAAAACCCGCCGCGGTGTCATTAAGCCACGCAATCCGAATCAAAGCTTGTATGTGGCCAATATTACGCGTCACGATATTACCTTCGGTATTGGTCCTGCAGGAACGGGCAAAACCTACCTTGCCGTAGCAGCGGCAGTAGATGCGTTAGAGCGCCAAGAAGTGCGCCGCATTCTGCTGACTCGCCCTGCGGTGGAAGCGGGTGAAAAACTCGGTTTCTTACCCGGTGACTTAAGTCAAAAGGTAGACCCCTATTTGCGTCCGCTCTACGATGCCCTGTTCGAAATGCTTGGCTTTGAAAAAGTGGAACGCCTCATCGAGAAAAATGTGATTGAAGTGGCGCCGCTTGCCTATATGCGCGGTCGTACCCTGAACGATGCCTTTATTATTCTCGATGAAAGCCAAAACACCACAATCGAGCAGATGAAGATGTTCCTTACCCGTATCGGTTTCAATTCCCGTGCGGTGATCACCGGCGACATCACTCAAACCGACTTACCTAAACATCAAAAGTCAGGGCTACGTCACGCGATTGAAGTGTTAAGCCAAGTCGAAGAAATCAGCTTTAACTTTTTTGTCTCCCAAGATGTAGTGCGCCACCCAGTGGTTGCCCGTATCGTTGAAGCCTATGAAGCCTTCGAGTTAAAAGAGCAAACCTTAAAAGCCAAAAAAGAAAGCCAGTACCAAAAGCAACAGCAGGAAGCCGCAACACATGAGTCTTGAGTTAGCCTTAGATATTCAACATGCCAGCACCAGTGAGTGGCTACCAACGGACGAACAATTCGCCCTTTGGGTCACTACCGCAATTGGCAATAGCATGGATGAAGCTGAATTAACCATACGTATCGTCGATAGCCGCGAGAGCCAAATGCTCAACAATACCTATCGCGGTAAAGACAAACCGACCAATGTACTGTCATTTCCCTTTGAAGCACCGCCAGAAATTGAACTTCCTTTACTCGGAGATCTTGTCATTTGCGCGGCAGTCGTTGAAAATGAAGCCCGTGAACAACAAAAACCACTAGAAGCGCACTGGGCACACATGGTTGTACATGGTTGCTTGCATCTGCTAGGGTATGATCACATCGATGATGAAGAAGCCGAAGAGATGGAGTCATTAGAGACTCAACTCATTGAAAGCTTAGGTTTTACTGACCCATATAAGGAACAATAATTAGCTAAGATAATCCCTATCAAAAGCTAATGAGAAAACTATGAGTGACGATATCCCCCCTAGTACGAACGCCCACAAGAAAGGTTGGTTTGATAGAGTAAGTCAGCTATTTCAGGGCGAACCTCAAAATCGCGAAGATCTAGTCGATGTGATTGATGGTGCCGAGCAGCGCGATTTGATCACCCAAGACACCCGCGAGATGATAAAAGGTGTATTAGACGTTTCTGATATGCGTGTTCGGGATATCATGATCCCAAGAGCTCAAATTGTCGCCCTCCAGATAGACAACTCGGTCGAAGAGTTACTTGCGACTGTGATTGGTTCAGGTCACTCGCGCTTCCCCGTCGTTAACGAAGATAAAGACCATATCGAAGGCATATTGCTTGCCAAAGATTTGATCCCTTACGGTTTCTCCAACAGTGATGAGCCCTTCTCACTGGATCGCGTGATCCGTCCCGCCGTGGTTGTGCCCGAAAGCAAACGCGTCGATGTTCTGCTAAAAGAATTCCGCTCTCAACGCTACCATATGGCGATTGTGGTTGACGAGTACGGCGGTGTATCGGGTCTTGTGACTATCGAAGATATTCTTGAAGAAATTGTCGGCGAGATTGAAGACGAATTCGACCACGATAGCACTGAAGAAACCGAGATCCGCAAAGTCGGTAACACGGTTTATATGGTTAAAGCTTTGACGCCAATCGAAGATTTCAACGAAGAATTCAACACTGAATTCAGCGATGAAGAGTTTGATACCGTCGGTGGCTTAGTCTCACACGCCTTTGGCCACCTGCCAGAACGTAACGAGAGCATCATCATTGAAGGCATAGAATTTAAAGTCATCAATGCTGATACTAGGCGTTTAATCCAACTCAGAGTTAAACTCCCCGATCCTAATACTGGCGAAGACGTAGAATAATCACTCGTGCTAAAAAAAATCCGGGCTTTTGCCCAACAACAGTCCCAACCTAGTGCTTTGAGACTCGTACTGGCATTTGCCCTTGGCGCCAGTACGGCGCTTTCATTTGCGCCCTATTCCATTTGGATAATCTATCCGTTTGCCATGGCGATTGCCCTCTGGCACAGCCGAACGCTGAGCGCTAAGGCAAGCTTTTACTATTGGTTAAGCTTTGGATTTGGCTGTTTTGCCGTAGGGATCAGCTGGGTTCACGTGAGCATGGATACCTTTGGTGGTATGCCGCTCATTGCCTCCGTTGGGTTAATGGCCTTGTTAGCCTTGTATTTAGCCTTGTATCCCGCTCTAACTGGTTTAGCGCTGGTTTGGTTAACTAAAACGCTGAGCCATGATGGTAAAACTCGATTTGGTCTTTGGCGTAATCTCGCCCTATTCCCCGCGTTATGGACCTTGACCGAATGGGCTCGTGGCTGGGTAATGACAGGCTTCCCTTGGTTATGGGCGGGTTACTCGCAAACTCAAGGGCCGTTAAAACCCCTTGCCAGTATCATAGGCACACTGGGAATAAGTTTTGTATTGGCCATGCTCGCTGGTGCATTAGCGCTTTGTTTTACTAAGCGTTATAAGAGTTTACTGCTTTTAGTGACGCTCAGTATCCTGGCCGTTTGGGCTGCGCCTAAACTTTGGGAGATTCATCCTACGGGTGAAAATGTTAAAGTGGCACTGGTACAAGGCAATATTCCCCAAAGCATGAAGTGGGAACCCGATGCCCTGTGGCCGACGCTGTTAAAATACATGGATTTATCCCGCGAACATCTGGATGCCGATATCATTATTTGGCCAGAAGCAGCAATTCCAGCGCCAGAATCTATGGTGCAGGACTTTTTAGATAACGCCAATAAAGTCGCCAATCTAAACCATACCTCAATTATCACAGGCATTATTAGCCATCAAAACAATGAGTTCTATAATTCATTGATTGTGCTTGGTAATCATAATCAGAAACAACAAGCAGGCCCAGACTATGAGGGCGATGGTAGCAATCAATTTAAGAAACACCATCTGTTGCCAATTGGCGAGTTTGTCCCCTTTGAAGCGCTGCTGCGCCCGATAGCACCTTTCTTTAATTTGCCCATGTCGTCCTTTACACGAGGCGAATATAAACAGCCTAATCTCAGCGCACTAGGCCATAAAATCGCGCCAGCAATTTGTTATGAAATAGCCTTTCCCGAACAGTTGCGCGACAACGTTAATCAAGGGACAGATATACTATTAACTGTCTCTAACGATGCATGGTTTGGTAGCTCAAATGGGCCATTACAGCATATGGAGATCGCTCAAATGCGCGCGGTTGAATTGGGTCGGCCTCTATTACGTGCAACCAACAATGGCGTGACAGCCATAGTCGATGAGAATGGCAATATCACAGCGTCATTGCCACAATTTGAAATAGGTGTGCTAAGTGCAACCATTCCATTAGTCACAGGGCAAACTTGGTTTGCAAAATTAGGCCAAATGCCCCTACTGATACTCTGTGGTTTAATCGTTCTGCTTGGTCTTGCCCGACGTTTTAAAGCGCAATAGGATTTAGGCCATGCATTACCAAGTCAATAAACAAGATGTGGCAGGTTTTACCTTAATTGAACTTGTCGTTGTGATTATTGTGCTTGGGATCTTGGCTGTGATCGCCGCGCCTAGATTTGTCGGTTTAAGTAAAGAAGCACGGGTACAAACCTTAAACCAAGTACAGGCCAGCGTTAAAACAGCCAATATGCTAGCTTACTCAAAAACCCAAATGCCTAGCCTACTGAGCCAAGCGGTAGCTGGGCGCGATGATATTATTGATATCGACCTCAATGGTGATGGCACTCCAGATACACGCTTAAAATGGGGTTACCTCGATAATACTGATGTGGAAAAATGGATCACCTCAGATGATAAACTTATCATTCAATATGAAGGCATTGATATCACTTATATAGGTTACGATCTTAACAACAATTCCTTAGTGAATGATGACCAATGCTATTTCCGCTACACCCAAGCCAGCGATGCCAACACTGCGCCGCAATATGATATCAACACCCAAGGTTGTTAGGCTGACACTCAGTTAACCTGTGTTATCCCGCAATTGTCTGCGAATACATTAGGCTGATTGCGCGTTCCACGTTAAGGTGAACGATTAGACGTGGCCTTATACCAATCACAGTGACTGTGTCTGCATAGCCAATATGATTGGTACCATTACCTCGTTCCTTAACCAAGGTACACAGTCAAGGCAACTCTATGGCACAGCTTCGCGTGCGCTACCAAACCCACGAATTTGGGGATCTCGACATTCATGTCAGAACCCTAAGAAATAACCAAGAATTTGAAGACATCGATGGCGAAGCTGAAAAGCTCGGTATTTCCTCCGCAACTTGGCCATTATTTGGCATAGTTTGGCCATCTAGCCAAGTGCTATCCCATCATATGGCCGATTATCAAATTGATAATAAACGCATTCTTGAAGTTGGCTGCGGTATAGGGCTGGCAAGTCTAGTGCTAAACCACAGACATGCCGACATCACAGCAACCGACTATCACCCCGAGTCGGAAAATTTCCTTAAGCAAAATGTCGATTTAAATCATGGTCGTGCGATTCCGTTTGTTCGAACAGGATGGGCAGATGCACAAACTAATTTAGGTTTATTTGACCTCATTATTGGCAGCGATCTCTTGTACGAACAAGAACATGCCGATCTCTTATCACAATTTATTGAGCAGCATGCTAAACCAATTTGTGATGTAGTCTTAGTCGATCCAGGCCGTGGTAATCATGCAAAATTCAGTAAACGTATGGTGACTTTAGGTTACGAACACTCACAACATAAACCCATTCACACTGAATTCTTATTGGCGCCCTTTGGCGGTCAAATCCTCAACTACTCTCGTACCAACAGTTGATACAGCCTAATTAATGCAAATATGAGCAATTTAGGTCTAATAGAACTCAAAAAAAAACGACGCTGAGGCGTCGTTTTAGCTGCATAACATCACCACCTTGATTAAGGCGTTAGCGGCTCGCGGGTAAATTCTTCATGATCACACTCTGGACAATCTGGGATGGGACTTGGAAATTCAATACTCATTTCATTGCCACAGTTAGTGCACACCATGATGCCCTGATTCACAATATCACCACTCTTGTAGTAGCCTTGGTGCTTAAAATCTTGCGTTAACTCATGCCATTCGACTTGGCTGCGGTCGGTGATTTCACTGAGCCAATGCCAAAGCGTATTCTCTAAAGTAATCACGGTTGGGCTATGACTCAAACTATCCGCGTTCTGCTCACGGAGAAAACTCGTAATATCACGCTTTAAGAATTGTTCGACTAAAGCGAGTTCATCTTCCCCTGCCTGTTCTTTAAGACGTAAATACTCCTTACCTTGAGTGACAGAATTGAATAAATTCTTTACAGTCATAGTGTTATCTTCTGCAAATTGAGATTTCACTTCGGTAATTAAGGCTTGATACAGTCCTAGTAACGCGTTACTTCTATCATTCATAACCAATACTCCTTCATACGAACCTTTTTAATGCATCGCTTCTAGTTTATTCTATGCAGATCTTACTCGCGCTGATATGGCGTTAGATCCAATAATAGGCGGCACTGCCGGAAATAGAGTGATGCAAGAGCAATATAATCCCTCAGAAATTGAAGCCTTAGTGCAAAAGCACTGGCATGACAACAAAACCTTCGAAGTCACTGAAGACGCAAACAAAGAAAAGTTTTATTGCCTTTCGATGTTTCCGTACCCTTCTGGCAGACTCCACATGGGACACGTACGCAACTATACCATAGGTGACGTAGTTGCACGCTTTCAACGTCTTCAAGGCAAAAACGTGCTCCAGCCTATTGGTTGGGACTCATTTGGCCTACCCGCAGAAAATGCCGCAATTAACAACAAGACTGCGCCTGCACCATGGACCTATGAAAACATAGAATACATGAAGAACCAGCTGAAATTGCTGGGTTTTGGTTACGATTGGAGCCGTGAAATCGCCACTTGTACCCCTGAATATTATCGCTGGGAACAATGGTTCTTCACTAAGTTGTACGAGAAAGGCCTAGTCTACAAAAAGACAGCTTCAGTCAACTGGTGTCCAAACGATGAAACCGTACTGGCGAACGAGCAAGTTCAAGACGGTTGCTGCTGGCGCTGTGATACCCCTGTGGAACAAAAAGAAATTCCACAGTGGTTTATTAAGATCACTGCCTATGCAGAAGAATTATTAAACGATATCGATACCTTAGATGGCTGGCCTGAACAGGTTAAGACCATGCAGCGCAACTGGATTGGTCGCAGCGAAGGTGTAGAAATGACCTTCGGCGTCGCAGGTCACGATAAAAGCTTCGATATCTATACCACGCGTCCAGATACCTTAATGGGCGTGACCTATGTGGCGATTGCCGCAGGTCATCCATTAGCTGAAATCGCCGCGCAAACCAATCCTGAGCTTGCCGCCTTTATCGATGAGTGCAAAAACAGCACAACATCTGAAGCTGAACTCGCGACCATGGAAAAACGCGGAGTGGCCACAGGGCTTTTCGCCATTCATCCTATCACTGGTAAGCAAGTCCCGATTTGGGCTGCTAACTTTGTGTTGATGAACTATGGCACAGGTGCCGTAATGTCAGTTCCTGGGCACGACCAACGTGACTTTGAATTTGCAAAAAAATACGGTCTAGCAATTGAGGCTGTGATCAAGCCTGTTGATGGCGAAGTGGACATTAGCGAAGCCGCTTATACCGAAAAAGGCGTACTGTTTAACTCGGGTGAGTTCGACGGTTTAGACTTTGAAGCGGGCTTTAATGCCATCGCTAACAAGTTAGTCACCGAAGGTAAAGGCAAGCGCCAAGTCAACTATCGTCTGCGCGATTGGGGTGTTTCACGTCAGCGTTACTGGGGCGCACCTATTCCTATGGTGACCTTAGCCGACGGCACTGTGATCCCAACGCCAGCAGATCAACTGCCAGTATTACTGCCAGAAGATGTCGTGATGGACGGTATTCAAAGCCCAATCAAGGCCGATAAAGAATGGGCGAAAACCCAAGTCAACGGTCAAGATGCGCTGCGCGAAACCGATACCTTCGATACCTTTATGGAATCCTCTTGGTATTACGCCCGTTACTGCAGCCCGCATGCGGACGAAATGTTAGATCCTGCTAAAGCCAACTACTGGCTACCTGTGGATCAATACATTGGCGGTATCGAACACGCCTGTATGCATTTGTTATATTTCCGCTTCTTCCATAAGTTGCTGCGTGATGCAGGTCTGGTTAACTCTAACGAACCAGCCAAACAACTGCTGACCCAAGGTATGGTGTTGGCCGATGCTTTCTACTATATCAACGAAAAAGGCGCCCGTGTTTGGGTTTCGCCTTTAGATGTAGCGACTACAGAAAAAGACGACAAGGGCCGTATTACTAAGGCTATCGACAAAGACGGCAACGAGCTGGTTTATACCGGCATGTGCAAGATGTCTAAGTCGAAAAACAATGGTATCGATCCTCAAGTCATGGTCGAAAAATACGGCGCAGATACGGTTCGCCTATTTATGATGTTCGCCTCACCACCAGAATTAACTCTGGAATGGCAAGAGTCTGGCGTTGAAGGCGCACACCGCTTCATTAGACGTCTGTGGAAGCTTGCAAACGAGCATGTGAACCAAGATAACAGCGAAGCCTTAGATGTCAGCAAGTTAACTGCCGATCAAAAAGCGCTGCGCCGTGAAGTCCACAAGACGATCGCGAAAGTGACCGACGATATCGGCCGCCGTCAGATGTTCAACACTGCGGTTGCCGCCGTGATGGAACTGATGAACCATCTGCAAAAGGCGCCACAAACGACAGGCCAAGACAACGCCATTATCGGCGAAGCCTTATCCGCCATCGTGCGTTTGCTGTACCCTATCATTCCTCATGTGAGCTTTAACCTGTGGAACGAGTTAGGTAATGCAAGCAACATCGAAGACAGCCAATGGCCAATCGTTGATGAAGCTGCGCTAGTTGAAGACAGCAAGCTCATCGTTGTGCAAGTCAACGGTAAAGTTCGCGCAAAAATCACAGTAGCCGCCGACGCTGATAAAGAATCAGTAGAAGCCTTAGGCATGAGTGATGAACACGTGATCAAATACCTAGACGGCCTAACAGTACGTAAAGTGATCTATGTGCCGGGCAAACTGCTCAGCATAGTGGCCAATTAACGGCTGCTAATAACTCGCTATACTCAAAGCCAATGAAGTTGCAGCATAGCTGCAACTTCAAGTCAGCAGGGTATACCACGAATAGGAAACCGCGAAATCTATGCTAATTAAACGCATATGCTTCGCAATCATGGCACTAGTCATTATGACCAGCGCTGGTTGCGGTTTTAAGCTTCAACGCAGTTATCAGATCCCTGATGCCCTCAATCATTTAAGTTTGAGCAGCGTGGATGAATACAGTGAACTCACTCGTCTGGTGCGTGAACGCCTGCGCTTGAACAATATCCAAGTTGTCGACGCCGCCGATGACGTTCCAGTATTAAGGCTAATCACCGACTCCCTTGAGCGATCGACATTATCTTTGTACCCAACAGGTAACGTCGCCGAGTATGAGCTGATTTATTTAGTCGAATTTGCTGTGGCATTGCCGGGCAAAGAAGCACAGCCTTTCAAGGTTGAAATTCGCCGCGACTACTTAGACGATCCACGTACCGCATTGGCAAAGAGCCGTGAAATGGAATTGCTGACGAAGGAAATGCGCATCCAAGCTGCCGATCGTATTCTGCAAGCAATGGCCAGTACTGAGGTGAATTAATGTGGGGCTATCATTAAATGAGAGTCTATCCAGACCAACTCTCCCGCCACCTTAACCAGTTATTTCCTTGTTATCTGATTTTTGGGGATGATCCTTGGTTGATTGAAACCACCAAAGATCAGATCCGCCAATTCGCCAAGCGTCAGGGATTCGATGAAAAAGTCCAACTCATTCAAGAGACGGGCTTTAATTGGAACGATCTGACTCAGGAATGGCAGGCCATGAGTCTGTTTTCCAGTAAACGCTTGATTGAGCTAACCCTTCCCCAAGCTAAGCCCGGTGCCGAAGGCTCTAGCACACTGCAAGCCCTATTGCAGACGCCCAATCCCGATATGCTGTTGATTATCGAAGGGCCAAAGCTCGCCACAGAGCAAACCAACAGTAAATGGTTTAAGACCTTAGATGCCCATGGCATGTATCTGCCCTGCGCCACGCCAGAGGGCGAGCAGTTTATGCGCTGGCTCGATGGCCGCATCAAGCACTTTAAGCTCAATCTGCAGCATGATGCCCGTGCTATGCTGCATTCTTTGTATGAAGGGAATTTACTGGCTGCCGATCAAGCCATGCAGTTGCTGCAACTCCTGAGCCCAACAAAACCCGTCAGTGCTGACGAACTGGGCCACTATTTTGAAGATCAGTCGCGCTTCACCGTATTCCAACTCACGGATGCATTATTGAATAATAAACAGGATAGCGCGCAGCACATGCTAGCCCAGCTCAATGGCGAAGGCACTGCCTTACCTATCCTGCTGTGGGCCTTGTTTAAAGAACTCGGTTTGTTATTCAATTTGAAATGCGAGCAAGCCCAAGGCGTTGCGCTCAGTGCACTCTGGGGTAAACATCGAATTTGGGATAAACGTAAGCCACTGTATCAAGCGGCACTGCAACGACTCAGCCTTGAACAACTCGAACATATGCTCGCCCTCGCCTCGAAACTTGAGCTCAACTTAAAGCAACAGGGGAAAGAGGATTGGACTGGTCTGAGCCACCTGTGTCTGTTATTTGATCCTAGAGCCCATCGGCACCTAGCACATATAGCCATAGACTAATCATTGATTAACCAAAGAGTTGATATGCGTATTGGTATTTTAGGCGGCACCTTTGACCCGATACACTATGGTCATATCCGTCCCGCGATTGAAGTGAAACAAGCATTAGCCTTGGATAAAATCCTGCTGATGCCGAACCATATTCCGCCCCATAAACAGCAGCCGAACTTAACCACAACACAGCGCCTCAAAATGGTAGCCGATGTCTGTCAGCAACTCGACGGATTTGCACTGTGCGACATCGAAGCTAAACGCGACACTCCTTCGTACACAGTTGTCACGCTTGAGCAACTGAAAAGCTTACATCCTGAAGATGAGCTGTTTTTTATCATGGGGATGGACTCTTTCATTCAATTAAAAAGCTGGCATGAGTGGCAACGCCTATTCGACTTTGCCCATCTCGTTGTCTGTCAGCGCCCGGGTTGGCAGCTCGATGCAAAGCATCCTATGCAGCAGATATTGACGGCCCGCAGTCAAGTGCCCCAAGGGACAGTGGAAGGTCGTACTAGCAGTCTCCATAAAAACTGTGGGCAGATTTTCCCTGTGGCGATTACACCACAGGATATTTCCTCGACGCTCATTCGTGAACAACTGGCAAAAGGCGAAATGCCCGCCGATTTACTCATGCCAGTCACGCTAGATTACATAAAAAATCAACGACTTTACTTACCTTAGCTCGAACCGTAAGCAGATATCGCCAACTCAACTGCCAATGACAATGTATTCCCAGCAGCAACACTGGTATACTACCGCGCTATTTAAAATTAATGAGGTACGCCAGCGTGCAGAGCGCGGAATTAAAACAGTTTGTTGTCGACAAGATCGACGACTTGAAAGCCAGAGACGTTGTTGTTCTGGATGTCAGCAAGCAATCTAACATCACTGACTACATGGTCATATGTTCAGGTACATCAAAGACTCACGTTAAAGCTATCGCCGAAAACCTTGTGGTTGAAGCGAAAAAAGCCGGTATTCCACCTTTAGGTGTTGAAGGCCGCGAAAGCAGCGAATGGGTTCTTGTGGACATGGGCGATGTGATCCTGCACGTTATGCAAGATCAAACCCGTGATTTCTACCAGCTTGAAAAGCTCTGGTCAGAAAAGCAAGACTGATGAAGTTACAGCTCATCGCAGTAGGAACACGGATGCCCGATTGGGTTACCCGTGGTTTCGAAGAATACCAGCGCCGTTTTCCCCGTGATATGGCGCTGGAGCTTATCGAAATACCCGCTGGAAAGCGGGGGAAAAATGCCGACATTGTCCGGATACTTCAAAAAGAAGGCGAACAAATGTTGGCGGCCATTCCCAAAGGCAATCATATTGTTAGCTTAGATCTCCCCGGCAAAAACTGGACGACCCCCGAGCTAGCAACCGCGCTGACTAAATGGCAACTCGATGGTCGCGACGTCAGTTTACTGATTGGTGGACCTGAAGGATTAGCGCCAGCTTGCAAAGAAGCGGCAAACCAAAGTTGGTGTCTTTCGGCATTAACCTTACCTCACCCACTCGTACGGGTGGTGGTTGCCGAAAGTTTGTACCGCGCGTGGAGCGTGAACACGAATCACCCCTACCATAGAGAATAGCGGGATCTTGATGTTAACGAGTGTCAACCACCCGTCATGGGATCAGCCGGAGATAGCATAAGTGTCGCCAAAAAAGCGGATAACAATGCATGATCACGCCGCCGAGGCGTCTCTTTTTAAGCGCAGGGCGCTTTTCACTTTTTTTTGCGTTTTCGCTCTATTTAGCGTATTAGTCACCAACCTTTATCATTTACAGGTTGAATCCTATAAAGATTATGCAACTCGCTCAAATGATAATCGCATCCGTGTTGTTCCAATTGCCCCTAGTCGTGGTCTCATTTACGATCGCAACGGTATACTTTTAGCTGAAAATTTACCCTTTTATTCCCTCGATCTCGTGCCCGAAAAAATCAGTAACATGTCAGAGACCTTAGATGAACTCGGCAAGTTAATTGAGATCAGCGATGACGAGCGCGAAACCTTTACTGACGCCCTGAAATTTCATCGCCGTTTCAAACCGCTAACACTCAAAAACCAGCTCACCGAAGAACAAGTGGCCATTTTCAGTGTTAACCAACACAGATTTCCGGGTATTTCGGTCGAAGCGGGTCTTAAACGTAACTATCCCTACGGCGCGCAAATCACCCATGTGCTGGGCTATGTAGGCAAAATTAACACCCGAGATCGCGCCCAACTTGAACGCAGCGATCTGTGGAAAAACTATGCGGCAACCAAAGACATTGGTAAGCAAGGCATTGAAAAATTTTATGAATCTTTGCTGCATGGCAAACCTGGACACTTAGAAGAAGAAGTGAACAACCGCGGCCGCGCCATTCGCACCTTAAAAATAGTGCCGCCAGAGCCGGGGCAAGATATTTACCTCACCTTAGATCTCAAACTGCAACAAAAAGCGGTGGAACTACTCACAGGTCTGCGTGGTTCTATTGTTGCCATAGATCCCCGTGACGGTGGAGTATTAGCTATGGTATCGAGCCCAAGCTATGATCCAAACCAGTTTGTACAAGGCATTAATAGTAAAGATTACAGTGCGTTACTCAATGATAAATCCCGCCCTTTGATCAACCGTGCGACTCAAGGTCAATATGCACCTGCGTCTACCATCAAACCTCACCTCGCACTGTTAGGCCTTGATGAGAAAGCCATTAGCGAGAGTACCCGAGTGTGGGATCCCGGTTTTTGGCAAATACCTGGTGTTGAACGTAAATACCGCGACTGGAAACGCTGGGGGCATGGCTGGGTCAACGTTTATAGCGCGATTGTAGAATCCTGCGATACCTTTTTCTATGAGTTAGCCTATAAGGTCGGTGTCGATCATATCGCCCGCTTTATGGAGCAATTTGGCTTTGGCCAAAATACAGGGATTGATATCTTTGAAGAATCGGCTGGCAACATGCCATCCAAGGAATGGAAACGCTTAAAGTACAATCAAGCTTGGTATATAGGCGACACCATTTCCGTCGGTATTGGCCAAGGTTATTGGACGGCAACGCCATTACAACTCGCTAATGCCGTTGGGATTATGGCCAACAAAGGCCGCCGTCTCCCGCCACATCTGCTGAGATCCATTAAAGACAATACTGCCAAAATTGACTCTCCGATTAATGAGTTACCGCCAATTGAACTTAAAAATCCCCGTAACTGGAACATCATCAACGAAGCTATGCGCCAAACCGCAAATAAGTCACGCTTTACCGATGCCACCTACACTGCCGCAATGAAAACCGGTACTGCACAGGTCATCGGCGTGGCGGAAAATACTAAATACGATGCCAGTAAAATTGCCGAACATTTCCGCGATAATGCCTTAGTTGTGGCCTATGCGCCCTTCGAGGATCCTAAAATAGTCCTCGCCGTCGTGATGGAAAACGCAGGCTGGGGCGGCGCAAATGCTGGCCCAGTCGCTCGAGCTATGCTCGATGAATATATGCTTAGAGATACTTGGAAACCCATACCATGAGTACCCATAGCCAATATCAAAACATCTGGCAACGCTTGCACATAGACTTACCATTATTGCTAGGACTATTAGCTGTGATGGGCTTTGGCCTGTTTGTCATCTATTCTGCCAGCGGTGCAGATTTAGAGATGATGGAACGACAACTATTCCGTATGGTGTTGTCGCTAGGCATCATGTTTACCATGGCACAAATCAATCCTGAAGCGCTTAAACGTTGGGCATTACCCATTTATCTTGCGGGGGTTGTCTTGCTGCTTGGGGTACACTTTTTCGGTGAAATCAATAAAGGCGCGCAGCGCTGGTTGAACTTAGGCTTTATGGAGTTCCAACCATCTGAGCTTATTAAACTCGCCTTCCCCATCACAATGGCTTGGTATATCAGTAAGTTCCCTCTTCCCCCCAAGAAACGTTACCTCGCTGGCGCAGGAGTGATTTTACTCGTACCAACCCTATTGATCGCTAAACAACCCGACTTAGGCACCTCAATTTTGGTGGCCGCATCGGGGATTTTTGTGCTGTTTTTATCGGGCATGAGCTGGATCATTGTTGGCAGCTTTATCGCGGCAGTACTCGCCTTCCTGCCTATCCTTTGGTATTTCTTGATGCACGATTACCAAAGAACGCGGGTATTAACCTTGCTCGATCCAGAGCAAGATCCCCTCGGCGCGGGTTATCACATTATCCAGTCGAAAATCGCCATCGGCTCAGGTGGACTTTGGGGCAAAGGTTGGCTCGAAGGCACTCAATCACAGCTTGAGTTTATTCCCGAGCGCCATACCGATTTTATCTTTGCGGTGATCGGTGAAGAATTTGGTTTAATTGGCAGTATCTTACTGTTAATTATGTACCTTTACATCATAGGCCGTGGGTTAGTCATCGCCTCTCGCGCACAAACCAGTTTCGCTCGTCTACTGGCTGGCAGTATCACGCTGACGTTTTTCGTTTATGTTTTTGTGAATATTGGCATGGTTTCAGGTATCCTGCCCGTGGTAGGTGTACCACTGCCCCTTGTCAGTTATGGTGGAACCTCCATGCTGACATTGATGACAGGGTTTGGCATTCTTATGAGCATTCATACCCATAGACGTTTCGTAGATAGATAATTTTAGGGACTTTTTTATGCCTACTCTCCGAGCTTATTTGGCTCCACTCGGTTTACTGTGCTTAAGTTCATGCTTAGTCGCATGCACCACGACAAATGAACCGACACCCGCGCAGGCACCCGCTTCAAGCACGCCAGTGGCTCCCGCAGTGGATAAAGTATTAGTACCCGCCACTCCCGCTGAACTCAAAGAAGAGTTTATCCAAGCTCAAGTAAAACAAGGTTTTACTCGGACAGAAGTGCTCGCTTTTCTCGACAAAGCAAAATACAACCAAGGGGTTATCGATGCGATGACCCGTCCATGGGAAGCAAAACCTTGGCATGTGTATTACCCGATTTTTTTAACAGAAAAACGTCTTGATGCTGGGCTCGCTTTTTGGAAAAAACACGAGAAAACCATTGCTAAAGCCGCGGCTAAGTACCAAGTCGACCCACAGATTATTGTCGCCATTATTGGGATTGAAACCTTCTACGGCCAGTTCACAGGTAATTACCCTGTAATTGATTCCCTCTATACCTTAGGTTTTCACTATCCGCCTCGCGCCACCTTTTTCCGCAAGGAATTTGGTGAGTTGATGAAATTAGTCAAAGAAGAACACTTAGATATCAATACCCTCAAAGGCTCCTATGCGGGTGCCATGGGTTATGGACAGTTTATTCCCTCAAGTTACCGCCATTACGCCGTCGATTTCGATAACAGTGGTAACCGCGATTTATTGCAAAGCCCAGAGGATGCGATTGGCAGTGTCGCCAATTATTTCCATGAACACGGTTGGCAAGCCAATGCACCCGTTGCTTTGCCGCTGGTCAATAGCAGCCAAACAGCGCCAAAAGCGAAAGTATGGGCAGGCGAAAAGCTCAATTATAAAGTCGCCAATATTCTAACGCCAACCTTGTCCTTGGCTGATGCGAGGGACTTGGATGTCTCGCAAAAAGCCTTACTTATTAAACTGGAACAAGCCGATCACGATGATTATTGGCTTGGCTTAAACAATTTTTATGTAATCACTCGCTATAATCGCAGTCCTTTGTATTCAATGGCCGTTTATCAATTTAGCCAACAATTAAAGGAACAGCATGCCGCTAAGAAATAATCTTTTACAGCTTGTAGCTTTGGTTGCGTGCTTCACACTTGTTGCGTGTTCTTCGAGCCCAAACCAAGCTAGCTCCAGCACAAACAAAAAAAATATGGACCCCAACAAGGGGCGCTATTCGCTAAAGAATGACAAGTTGCCACTCAATCCACCCAATGTGGACCATGTGCCAAATGCCACGCCTAAGTACGAGCCCTATAGTCGCCGCGGTAACAAGCCCTATACGGTTTACGGCGAGTCTTACACTGTGATGAACACAGGCCAAGGTTTTAGTGAAACGGGCCGTGCCTCATGGTACGGTGAAAAATTTCATGGCTATGAGACATCCAATGGCGAACCCTATGACATGTATTCCATGTCAGGTGCTCATAAAACGCTGCCACTGCCAAGTTATGCTCGGATCACTAACTTAGATAACAATAAGCAAGTGATCATTCGTATCAACGATCGCGGGCCATTCCACTCAGACCGTATTCTCGACGTCTCCTACGCCGCCGCCTATAAACTCGGCATGCTCGGCAAAGGAACCGCGCGGATCAAACTCGATGTGGTGTATGTCGGCAGTGTCGCGGCCACTAATTCGGCTATTGCCAGCGCGCAAGATACAGGTAATCATTACATTCAGTTAGTCGCATCGAAAGATAAAGCCAAACTCAATACCATGGCGAAAAATCTGGAGCGAAAATATCAGGTAAAGACCCGTGTACAAGCCGCAAACAATATGTTTAGACTACAGCTCGGCCCCATAGGCCAACCTGAATTAGCAGACAAAATGCTCAATAACGTCCAGCAAAATGGCTTTCCTGAGGGCTATATCGTCCATGAGTAATGACTGTTTGCTCGGACCAGAATTGATTTAAAAATAGAGATGAAGGAACCTTCACTAAAACCCACAGTCAGAAAGTGGTACACTGTTGGAGATCTTCTCGAATCCTTTCCATTTAATACAACCAAAAGACGTGCCAAGTTAATGATGAATTTTGTAAAAAGTCCCATTAAAACATTGCTGCTAATTTCCAGTGTGTCTCTCCCCGTTTATGCTGCGCAGCCTATTATTACACCTGATGCACCAGCAGTGGCCGCCAAGGCTTTCGTCTTGATGGATTATAATTCGGGCCAGATTATCGCTGAGAGTAACGCTTATGAAAGCCTTAACCCAGCCAGCCTAACTAAAATGATGACCAGCTATGTTATAGGTCAAGAAATCAAAGCGGGCAATGTCTCGGTCGATGATGATGTGACTATCAGTAAAAATGCCTGGTCTAAAAACTTCTCTGACTCCTCGAAGATGTTCATTGAAGTCGGTACTACCGTTAAAGTCGGGGATTTAAACCGCGGTATCATCATCCAATCGGGTAACGATGCGTGTGTGGCTATGGCAGAGCATATCGCTGGCACCGAAGGCGCCTTCGTTGACATGATGAACTCATGGACAAAACAGCTGGGTATGCGTGATAGCTACTTCGAAAACTCCCATGGATTAGACTCAGAAAACCACAAAACAACCGCCTATGATATGGCATTGTTAGGTGCAGCCTTAATCCGCGACGTTCCTGAAGAATACCGCATCTATAGCGAAAAATTTTATACCTTCAACGGTATCAAACAATATAACCGTAATGGTTTGTTGTGGGATAACAGCATGAGCGTAGACGGTATCAAGACAGGCCACACCTCTGGTGCAGGTTACAACTTAGTCGCATCTGCAACCAAAGACGGCATGCGTTTGATTTCTGTGGTTCTGGGTACTCAAAGTGAATCAGCCCGTAAAGCTGAAAGTAAAAAGTTACTGACCTATGGCTTCCGTTTCTTTGAAACTGTCACGCCTTACAAAGCGGGTGATAGCTTCACAACCCAACAAATATGGTACGGTGACAAGAGCACTGTTGATTTAGGCGTCGCAACTGATACACCTATTACAATCAGCCGTGGCCGCGGTAAAGACTTGAAAGCAAACTTCGAGTTGACTAAACCATTAGATGCACCGTTGAAAAAAGGTGAAACTGTAGGCCGTCTATTCTTCCAACTTGATGGTAAAGACATTGCCCAATTCCCACTGGTGACGTTGCAAGAAGTCAACGAAGGTAGCTGGTTTAGTAAATTAGTCGATTACTTTAAGCAGATGTTTTCTGGATGGTTTAGCTAAGCTAAGTCCCATAAATAAAGCCACCTTAGGGTGGCTTTATTTTTTTGGGGAGTGCATCGCCCTTGAATCGGGTATAATCGCCACCATATATATCCCAATATGGCCGCTAAGAGTACTGAGTATGTTAGACACTAAATTTGATGAACTGATGGATTTCCCTTGCGCATTTCCTTTTAAGGTCGTCGGTGAAGCCCACGAAACGCTAACTGACAAAGTCGTGGCTGTGGTACAAAAACATGCACCGGGTGATTATTCACCTTCGACAAAAACGTCGAGCAAAGGTAGCTACCACTCCATTACTATCCGCGTGACAGTGACCAGCAAAGACCATATCGAAATTTTGTACACTGAACTTGCCGCTATCGAAGGCGTACGCCGCGTACTATAAATATTCCTCAAGGCCATGAAATGTGATCTGTCTTACATTTATGGTCAAGAGGCGTATAATAGCGCCACTCAATTCTAAGGGGAGAGGTTGCCCTTGCAAGACACGACTTTGCACATTCGGCATCTTGGAAAACAAGATTACGAATCAGTGTGGCATGCTATGCAGCACTACACTGACACGCGTAATAATGAGAGCCCAGATGAGCTGTGGATAGTAGAACACCCACCCGTGTTTACCCAAGGCCAAGCTGGTAAAAGCGAGCATATTTTGAATGCTGGCGATATTCCTGTGATCCAAGTGGACCGTGGTGGCCAAGTCACTTACCACGGCCCTGGACAACTAGTGGTATATCCTCTTCTCGACATAAAACGTAGTAAAGTCGGCGTGCGTCAACTCGTTACTCATATAGAGCAAAGCATTGTCGATATGCTCGCCAAGTACGACATTAACGCTTATGCCAAGGCCGATGCGCCGGGCGTATATGTGGATGAACGTAAAATTGCCTCCCTCGGATTACGCATCCGTAAAGGCTGTTCATTCCATGGATTAGCCCTTAATGTCGATATGGATTTAGCACCATTTCGCCGCATCAACCCTTGCGGTTATGCCGGTCTTGAAATGGTACAATGCAAAGCACTTGGCGGACCACAAACCGTGATTGAAGCGGGCGAGCAACTTACTATTACTTTTAGCCAATTACTGGGCTATCAACACCTAGTTCATCATCAAGGATTAGCAGCGTCATGAATAGGCCTGAACGTTTACAACCCGGAGTAAAACTAAGAGATGCCGATAAAGTGTCTCGTATTCCGGTCAAAATCGTCCCATCAGAGCGCGACACTATGTTGCGTAAACCCGATTGGTTACGGGTTAAACTGCCGGCATCGAATCAACGCATTTTAGACATCAAGCAAGCGCTGCGTAAAAATGGCCTGCACTCGGTCTGTGAAGAAGCCTCTTGCCCTAACCTCGCGGAATGCTTCAACCACGGTACAGCAACCTTTATGATTTTGGGTGCGATTTGTACTCGTCGTTGCCCATTCTGCGACGTGGCCCATGGTCGTCCGCTTAAGCCTGATGCTGAAGAGCCAGTTAAATTGGCGCAAACTATCCGCGATATGAAGCTAAAATATGTGGTGATTACCTCTGTAGATCGTGACGATTTACGTGATGGTGGCGCCCAGCATTTTGCCGATTGTATCCGCGAAATTCGCAAACTAAATCCTGACATCAAGATCGAAACCTTAGTGCCTGATTTCCGTGGTCGTATCGATGCTGCCTTAGATATTTTATCGACTGAGCCGCCTGATGTGTTTAACCACAACTTAGAAACGGCGCCCATGCATTATCGTAAAGCGCGCCCAGGTGCGAATTACCAATGGTCGCTCGATCTGCTAAAACGCTTTAAAGAACGTCATCCAAATGTGCCCACTAAATCAGGCCTGATGATGGGACTGGGTGAAACCAACGAAGAGATCGCTCAAGTGCTGCGTGATCTGCGAGAACATAAGGTTGAAATGCTGACCTTAGGCCAATACCTACAGCCATCTAAGTTCCATTTGCCGGTTGAACGTTATGTGCCACCAGCCGAGTTTGATGAGCTTAAAGCCTTAGCCGATGAGTTAGGTTTTACCCATGCAGCCTGTGGCCCATTAGTGCGCTCAAGCTACCATGCGGACCTGCAAGCCCAAGGTAAAGAAGTGAAATAACCTTCTTGCTTAGATGCAGATAACCTTGATGCAAACTTCAGATGATGCTGAGTTTTAGTGATATAGAGTTCAGGGTTATTAAAATAGAAAAACAGCGCTTAGGCGCTGTTTTTTATTGCCTGTTTTTATGACAGTTGTTTATGACTGTTGTTTATGAAGAGTGATTCGTATAGCTGTCGTTTTACGACATGAATGCTCAGCTTATTCTTGGGTTATCGCTAAATCCATCAAGATAGCATCTTCTTTACCGCCCTCTATCGGGTAGTAACCTTTACGTCGTCCCGATTCAATAAAGCCAGCCTGTTGATATAAAGCACGGGCGGCAAGATTAGACTCTCGCACTTCTAACATAAGCACCACAGCGCCCGATACTTTGGCCGATGCCATCACAGCCTTGAGTAATAACTTACCGTAACCTTTGCCCTGCTGACTCGGTAATAGGCAAATATCCAATAAAGTCACTTCATCGATAATTTGCTGCACTATCGCAAACCCTAAGAGTCCTTCGATGTGATAAGTATCTGAATCCGAAGCGACGTCAATATTTGCCTCAGTATTTGCATCTACCTCTAAGTGAGCACTCAGCTTTAAACCTAGGACACGGTACAAGTGACCAAAACAATCGGCAAGATTCCCCTCGCTCATGGGATGGCTATGGGCCAAGGATTCAAGCTGCGCCATTTGGGGAACATCTTCAAGCGTGAGAGCCACAAGCTCAACAGGCAAACCTGCTGTCAATTGTGCTGCGAATGGTGTTGTGAATAGACTATCTACTGGTGGGATGTTCAACGCCGGTATTCCAAAGTATTGGTTATTAATGTATTTACGAGTAAAGCTTAAGACTTGCTTGGAGCTTGGCCGCTAACTTGGTCGCGCCATTGGTAAATCTGCTGCCAGAGCGCGCTTTTAGCCTGCCAACCCACCAATAAATCAGCCAACGGCTCAGACACTAACCATGCGGTACGTGGCCTGACTTTGTGACGCCGCAGATCCCAAACGATCTGTTTACCCGTATGGGGCTCACAGTCAAAATCACATTCGTCCCGTTTTATGTCGATAAGCGTTAGCACAGCGTCAATAAGCGGCTCTGCTTCTGGTAACTCACCATTTTCATCCCAAATCACTAAATAAGGTTTCACCTTAGTGTCGCGCACTCGCCAAGTTGTCACATTCATGGCGGTTAAATAGGCTGATTTATTCATTAGGGTCAGTTTTATTCAATTAAAGTATCGACTCACAATATGCCGCTAGGATAGCAGTTCTGCCATGGCATTGTTACTGCAGCACGGCGAAAGGAGATGATATCAGGCTTTATCGATTACGAGATTTAACACTCGAAAGTTCAATCGAATTTATAGATTTACAGAATCTAATTTACTCATTTTACATTTAATATCAGAAGATTAGACTAAACACACTCAGTAAGACAATAGAAGGAAAACGCCATGATTAACATAGGTATCAATCAAGCTCACAGAGAAGAAATCGCCGCAGGGCTAAACCAACTATTGGCCGACAGCTACAGTCTTTACCTTAAGACCCATAGCTTTCACTGGAACGTTACTGGCCCAATGTTCACTAGCTTACACTTGCTATTTGAACAGCAGTATACCGAACTTGCCCTTGCGGTCGACCTTATCGCAGAGCGTGTACGTGCATTAGGTGCCAGAGCACTCGGCTCATATTCAGCCTATGCCGCGCTGACCGAGATAAAAGAAGATCAAGGTGTCACTCAAGCCGAAACCATGATCCGCGAACTATTAAGCGATCAGGAACTGGTGATCCGCAATGCCAGAGCCTTGTATCCGCTGGTGAATCAAGCGAATGATGAAGCGACTGCGGACTTGCTCACCCAGCGCATCCAACTGCATGAGAAAAATGCCTGGATGCTACGCAGCTTACTCGCAGAATAATCGCTAAATAGATGATTGCTCTAACCAAAACAAAAAGTCGCCAAGTAAACACTTGGCGACTTTTTGCCTTTAAAGCTTGATCACGCAAAATAGATTAGAGGTACTTAATCCAAGCCTGAGTGCTGTGTTTTTTATACTCGCTAAATCGCTTAACGGGATAATACAACGCGATGGCTAACACGCCCGCAATGAACCAAACCCATCCTATATTGCTCACGCCAAAGTACTCACCATGGTTTGCGCCAAAGATGAATTTCGCTAAAGTATAAAGCAGTAACAGCACGTACAAATGTAAGATATAGAAGAACATAGGGACTGAGCCAAACACAGACAACCCATGGCCCACTCGCGCTAATCTCCCACCCACTTTCCCACTTGATGCAAAATACCGCTCAAAGGCCACTAAGCAAAAGAACATGCCGCCTAAGGTCACCAGTAAAAAGCTTAATGATGGCGGGTATTTCGTTAAATTAAATACCGACATCAAGGTTTCACCCAAATGTGCCCCCGACTGCCAAGGCAAGGTTTCGCCATAAAGGTTAAACCCACGTAGCACCGCAAAAAGTACCCAACAGCTGATCCCTAAAAACAACAGCTTTTGCTGGCGAGCCGATGCATTAAGATGGCTTCCGTTCGGCTTATTACTAAAAAGTGGCCCTACAGCATAACCCAGTAAAATCACCCCAATCCAAGGCAGCACGGGATAACTCACCTTAACCCTAAGCGCACCTTCGCTGACGAGATAACCGCGGTCGTGCAATATGGTCCACAGACCGTAAGCCCACTCACTGGGCTGAAAACCAATTGGTGTCAACAGATTATGGCCAAAAACAATCGCAAATCCTAAAAGGGCCATCCAAGGTCTAGGCAGGTTTATCAGCGCAGCGAGCGCTAACATACTCAGACCAATCACCCAAATCACCTGTAACCAAAGGGTGTAATAGCTGACCATCCAAGAGAGGTTAGAGAAGTTAATCACAAAAATTTCCAGCGCGATTAAAAACAGCCCGCGTTTAATCAAAAACATACGTGCTGAACGTGGCTCGCCATGGCTACGATTGGCATAAAGCCATGCAGAAACCCCGGTTAAGAACACAAAGACCGGCGCACAAAAATGGGCGGCAAAGCGACTCACAAAAAGCCCCCAAGAGGTCGAACTCAAATCCATAGGATCGCTCACCTGCATGTGAAAGAAAAACCGCTCCCGCACATGGTCGAGTAACATGATAAGCATCACGGCGCCGCGCATCATATCGATACTATTAATCCGGGTGCGGCCAATAGAACGACCCAGTTCTTGCTCAGCAAAACCTGAAGATAACGCTGGGTTAGCACTGATATTAGAATTCATAGCTGACACTCACTTTAATGCTACGTGGCTCACCCGGCACGGCCCAAAGAGCGGAATAGCTACTCGCGATGTAATGTTCACCCAGTAAGTTATCCAGATTCACTCCAAGGCTTAAGTTGTCGCTTAAGTGGGTGCTCATAAACAACCCAAGTAACTGATAAGAAGGCAATTGAAAACTAGGATCGGCAGAATCGCCGAGGCGCGAATCCACATAACGCCAGCTAAGCCCTAGATGACCATCAATAGAAAGCCGATTCAAATCCTGTTTCAGAATCACACTCGCGGTATGCTTGGGCACATTCACCAGTGGACTGCCTGCAGGAATGAGCACGCCCCAATCAGGATTCAAACTGTCATTGGCGGTACGGGTATTAAGATAGGCATAGGATAATTTTGCTTGTAAATCCTCCGTCAGTTCGGCGGCTAAATCGAGTTCAACCCCGCTACTTTTAGCTTTACCTAAGGTGGCAGAAAAACCAACATTGATAGGATCTGAGGTCAAGATATTGCTCTTTTGAGCATCGAACACGGCTAAACTACCGTTTATAGGAAGATCGTTTAACCAAGTACCATTAAACTTCATCCCCAGTTCAACCGACTGACTCTCTTCCGCTTCGAAGGGCTTACCCGCAAAGTCAGTTCCAGAAAGCGGTAAAAAGCCTTCAGAATAAGAGCTATAGAAACTTAAGGCATCGGACCATAAATACACCAGACCCACCTTGGGGCTGACTCGACTATCGGTTTGCTCTGACAGAGTATCTTTCGCGACTTCACTGATATCTTGCTGATAACTATCGAACCTTAGCCCAAGGTGCAACTTCCACTTTTCTGTTAAATCCATTTGATCTTGCAGATAGGTCCCCCACGCCTTTTGAGTCTCGTTATTCTCATACAACAAACTCACCTCTGGCTGAGGCCCACCGTATTGAGGGGTATAGATATCGATGGCGTATTCACCTTTTTTGCCCCGATAACGATACAGTCCCGTCTTCAAATTGTAGTGATAGGCATCGGCACCAAGCAGCAAATTATGACGAATAAAACCCGTATCCACATGACCACTTAACTCTAGACGCAGCGAATTATCCTCAGAGGCGTAGTCACGATATCTGTGCTGCCTAGTCAGCGTGCGACCATCATCAAATAGCGATTGCCGCCCCTTTGCTAACTCGGCATCAGACGAATACCCCTTCAAGCTAGAGTCTCGGTAGTTATAGCCAGCAGTTAATGACCAATCATCATTTAATTCATAGTCATAGGTCAGCTGATGTCCTGTGGCATTCACCTTAGTTGCGCCATCATTAGGCTCACCTAAATAACGCGAGCGGGGTACGGTATTAATATCGTTATTGAGCACAATAATGCCGCGATCGAATAGCTGTTCCTGCTTGAGGTATTCCATTTCATACAGCAAGGAAGCTTTTTCGGAAATCTGCCAACGCACAGACGGCGTAACGATTTTTTTATCGCTAAACACATAATCACGAAAACTATCGTGTTCCTGCCAAGCGCCATTAATCCGAAATGCCAAGTTATCGGTTAAACCTGAGGTCACATCACCTTCTAACCGATATTGATCGAAACTTCCTGCCGACGCCTTTAAGTAGCCACTGGTTTCATACTGAGGTTTCTTCGTCACTATATTGACCGTACCACCGGGCTCCGAGCGGCCATAAAGTGCCGAACCTGGGCCTTTTAAAATCTCGACATAGGCAACGTTTGATAAATCTCTATGACCACTAAAACCTCGGCCACCATTAAAGCCATTGATTAAATACCCCGATGGCATGTTTTCGTTGCCCGGAAAGCCGCGTAGGGAAAAACTATCCCATAAACCGCCGCCATTGTTTTGCCGCGCCACACTCGCGGAATAGTCCAGTACATCTTGAAACCGCGTCAGCCCCGCATCTTTTATCAATTGCTCGTCTAACACACTGATCGCTTGGGGAAGTTCAGTTGAGGACACATTGCCACGATAGGCTTGGCGATAGTGGATACTTAAACGTTCAATGTCAGTGTCAAGCACTGCGTCACTCACAGTATCAATAGCTTGTGAACTCGATTGACTGCTTTCTGCGGCCAACAACATTGAAATAGGATTGAGCACAAACAAGGCGCCCAGCAACAGCGCAGTGCGCTTAGGGACATAAAAAGAAGTCATTTTCACTCCGGAAACAAACAGCATCGGCGCCTTAGCTAAGCCAAGGCGCTCAAAGTTAATTAAGATAAATTGAATAAACAGTAACTTATGCTGTTATGGGCGGAGCACGACTATTGAAGAAACGACTAAAAGGTCGCTTAAAGGAAACGGCCTGAAACTCAACCGAGATATAACCCTGCTGAGCGAGTTGAAAATGAAAGGGGGTACTGGTTAGCGCATGTTGCAACTGGTGCTGATGTAAGCACAGCGAACAATTGGCCTTAGAGTCTTCACTAGCATGGGAAACACTGTGAACAGCAATGGCAACAGACAATAGCACCAATATGGCAGCAAGCCATATCGCTAGGGTGCGTCTTGTTTGTATCACACTATTCAAACCCTACTTCCTCAGATAATTTGGCAGGCGATTGTATGTTAAGCACTACTAAAGTTGCAAACCGATTTACCTAAGCCGTAGGGCTTAAATGTTACAAGAGGTAACTTATCCCATGAGTCATTAGCTATGCCGTCCATAGACTATTTGCAGCCAGCTACTTTACATAACCCTTTAACACATCATCAATCATGATATTAAGGGATGTTATGCCCGCACCTGTGATATACCAAGCCTCTGGATCCACAAAAATAACATTCCCCGTCTTCCAAGCATTGGTCTCACGCAAGAGAGGGTTATCTATGGACTGTTTATCCAATACTGGGCTTCGCTCCATCACTGCGGTTCTGTCAACCACGTAAATGATGTCGGGATTGTTTTCAAGAATAAACTCGCTTGATACAGGTTGACCGTGCAATCCCATCTGCTCTGATAAGCTAGCGGGTTTAACCCCTAGCGCACTGTAAATGAACCCATAGCGTGAACGAATACCTAAAAATCGAAAAGCGCCATTATTATGTAGCACCACCAATGCTTTTTCTGGCCTGTCCTTAATGACCATTCTGGCGGCTTGGATCTTAGTTTCCAGTTCATCCACTTTATGTTTTGCCAAGGTTTGCTTATCGAATAATTTACCCAGCATCAATAAGTGTTTTGTGACTATATCAAAGTAATCGCTGTTGCTGTCTTGGTAATCAATATCCAAATGAATGGTTGGTGCCAAATTGGAAAGCGCTTGATAATGACTAGCTTGAACGGATGACATCAGCACCAAATCGGGTTTAAGTGCATAAATACGTTCCATATTGGGTTGAACGATAGCACCTAAATCAACGATATCACTATTGTTGCTGTAGTCTTTCAGGTAGTAAGGAACAAAATCCTTTGGCATACCGACAATGGGAATACCCAACTGTTCGAGATAGTCGACTTCATTCATATCTAGGGCCGCAACACGCACTGGCCGTTTTGTAATAACTGTAGTGCCCAGCTTATGCTCTACCTCTATCGGGGCAAAATCCAACTCAGCCGTTGAAGCGCGAGTATCCGATGATGCAAGTTGTACTGATTCGGTTTTATTGTCGCAGGCCAGCAAAAAAGCCGAGCTAAATAACAGAATCGCTATCACTTTAGTCCCACTTCTACATTTCGACGTCACTTGTATTCTCCTTGTAAGTTGAAGTTGAAATAGTTACATACTGTTCCTTGGTTCGTTTTCAGCACCTCAAGATCCAGTTCGTACAGTGCTTTTAACCTTTGTGCTGTGACGACCTCTTCAACGGGTCCAGCGCAGTGCACAACGCCTTGCTTCATACCGACAATATAGTCGGAGTAGTTAGCCGCAAAATTGATATCGTGAACCACTAACACGACCGTTCGTTTGTAATCGTCACACAGATGGCGAAGCGCCCGCATGATGCTAACGGCATGTTTCATATCCAGATTGTTGAGCGGTTCATCTAACAATAAATAGTCCGTTTGCTGTGCAATTGCCATTGCCAGAAAGGCCATTTGGCGTTGTCCGCCGCTAAGTTCATCAATAAATACATTAGCTAATGACTGTAAAGCTAAAAACGACAGCGCTTCATCAATGGCGCGATGATCTTCCTTTGTGAGTGCCCCTTGGCTATAGGGAAAACGACCAAATGCCACTAACTCCCTGACCGTCAGGCGTAAATTGAGGCTGTTAAACTGACGCATGGTTGCCACTTGCTTGGCATAATCCTTCAAAGGAATATTGTGGATAGCAGTACCTTTGAGTAATACCTCGCCCTGCTGGATATTCAGTAGCCGACCAATCGACATCAGTAAGGTACTTTTGCCAGCACCGTTGGGGCCGATGAGAGAAGTAATCTGATGTTCGGGAAATTGTGCTATGACATTTTTTAGCACCGGTTTCGCGCCATAAGACTGATATAAGTTATTGACGGTTATCACACTGCGCTCCGAGGTTTAAGAATTAAGACAAAGAAATAGGCGCCACAAAATAGATTAATTAACAGCCCAACACTGGTTTGATAATTAAACAGATGCTCAACGAGCATTTGCGCGATCAGAAAAACCGAGATAGCAACGGCGCATCCTGTTATCAAAGTAAATGAGTGCGACGGATGCCTTGCCAGTGCATAGGCCATGTTCGCGACAAATATCCCCATAAAAGCAGTCGGCCCCACTAAACTGGTTGATATTGCGACCAATACCGCGATAAGACCCAATAGCAGGCGCACCACTTTTTGATAATCAATACCAAGAGAGATAGCTTGCTCCCGCCCCATCAGTAATACATCAAGCACTGCACGCACTCTCCAAGCGGCAATACACACGGCACTGACAAGTACTAGAGAGATAAGCAATTGCTCTGGTTGAGCGCGGTTGAACGACGCTAGGCTATAGCTCTGGAAAATAGAAAACTCACCGGGACTGATAGAATATTGGATTAACTGAGTAAAACTGCCTAACACCACAGTGAGCACTAAGCCCACAAGCAGTAGGAAGAACACATCATGTCGATCTCCACTAAATAGCCAACGGTGAATCGCCATTGAGTAAAGCAGCATCACCACGACTGAGACAAAGAAATTGCTGTTAGCGGTGATCAGAATACTGCTGCCCGTCCCTAAGATAAGGATCAACAGTGCCTGCAAAATCAGGTAAACCCCTTCATACCCCATGATAGATGGTGTTAAAATGCGATTTCCGGCTAAGGTCTGAAACAATATCGAAGAAAACGCAATACAGACACCACCAAGGCAAATAGTGCCCAAACGCACCAATCGATTCGGTATGACATAGTCAAAATCAAAGCCTGAGCCCATCAATAAAAATGTGACTGCCAACATAATAGGCAGCCCCCAGCTCAAAAAACGCCATGCACTGTCTTTCATTTGATTTTCCAAACGATAACTAAAAATATGAGTCCACCTAAACAGCTTGCCGTTAGACCTATAGGAATTTCAAAGGGATACAAAACAAGCCGACCAAGCAAGTCACAGATAATCAGTAGCGTTGCGCCAGCAAAGGCGATAATAGGCAAGGTGCGTTTTAAATTATCGCCGTAACGCATAGCGACAAGATTAGGAATAATCAAACCAATAAATGGAATGCTCCCGACTGTGATAACTGTGGTCGCTATGGTCAGGGAAACCAGCACTAACCCTAAGATAACTAGGTTGAAATAACTCAGGCCGAGTGTGGTAGCCAAGCCTTCGCCCATTCCTACAATGGTAAAGCGCTGTGCATAAAGGTAGGTCAGTATGACTACGGGAAGGATCAGATAGATGATTTCGTAGTTACCTTGCACGATTTTTGAAAAATCACCCAACATCCATCCCTGCATACTCTGCATCATATTGTTTTGATATGCATAAAGTTCCGCTATCGCACTGAGTACACTGCCAAACATAATCCCAATAATTGGAATGAGCACCGGACTCTTATACCGAATACCACGAATAATCAGAATAAAGGCTAAGCTCGCAAGCAAGCAAAAAACTAAAGCCCCCAACATTCTGGCGGTGCCCCCCATACTCGGGGCATGAATGATTGAAATTAATATGCCTAGTTTGGCGGCATCAAGCCCGCCACAAGTAGCAGGTTCAACAAACTTGTTTTGCACAATCTGCTGCAATATCACACCACAGACAGCGAGCCCTACACCTGAGCAAATCAAGGCAAAGAGCCGCGGCAAGCGACTCGCAGATAACACCAACCAGACATCATCCGATAACGTCAGCATCTGCGTCACAGAGGCATACTTTGCACCTAGCAGCAATGAGGCAAAACAAAGCACAAAAAAGCACGTCAGTGCATAAACCACCTTCACAAACTGATACTTCCTATACGCAATAAATCTTGTACTAATCTGCAGCCGCTATGAGGTTTTCATATCGACGCGCTATGTTTGAGCCTTATCAGATCCCCCTGCCTTTTGGGCATGGGTAACGGCAATACCCGCTAACACTAAGTCACGTTTTCGCTCCCACCATTTGCGAGCGCCCACCTTCATAATGTCTACCATCGCATTTATCTGCTCAGCTTTATCAGGGAGCTTGGTGGCTTCATCTTCCCAAATTGCGATAATTCGCTCTTTACGTGTCCGACCATCGGCTTCTGGTTTAGTGGTTGACCACCATCCCAAAAAGCACTCCCCCACCATGTCAACTAAGATATCAACGGCCAGCACTGCTTCATCGAGGGAGAAGCCTTTGCGTTGCAGCTTTTCGACCGATTCAGCAAAAGAACGTATACCCGATGACGGCGTAACACTGGCCTGATGGATAGACTCAGCGAGGCCAGGATGACGCTCATAGAGTGCCCAAATGGCATCGGTCAATATGATCAATTCGCTCCGCCAATCTGTGGCCGCTGGCGCTCGCCAGTCCAGCTCATTAATTGCAAGCTCAGCAGCAATGGAGATAACATCATTCCGACCTGCTACGTGATGGTAGAGGGAAGAATGATCGACCTTTAAATGCGCGGCTATAGCAGGGATGGTCGCTTGATCAACCCCAATCTCCAACGCAGCTCTGGCGATAGCCTCACGGGAAATACGGCTAGGTCTGCCACGCTGGCGTTTTTGAGTGGGTTGATCCGGTACTTGTGTCATATCGATAAGGTTTCCAAGGCAAAAAAGCCATTCTAACCGCTCTTGCTACCCGCTGCATGGCAATAGCCAATACCGCGGGTAGAATCTAGCCGCTAAAACTTCGCCCTAACGCCTACACCTATTTCTCGAGGTTCAAGTAAATATGCATCCACGCCTCCGGTACTTCTGTCAGCCATTTTTGCCACGGGTGCACGTTCATCCAGCAAATTGCGTGCATAAACAAAGGCTTCAAAATATTGGTTGATTTGATAGGAAGAATTCAGGTTTACCGTAGTGTAAGATCCCACTCTTAACTCTGGCTCATTGGTATCCGTTGAAAAGTATCCATCCGTATGGCGCACATCACCGCTCACTTTAATGGCGTCTGTGATTGAATAGTCAAACCCTATATTG
Organism: Shewanella sp. SM23; assembly: GCF_025654295.1. Taxonomy (NCBI): domain Bacteria; kingdom Pseudomonadati; phylum Pseudomonadota; class Gammaproteobacteria; order Alteromonadales; family Shewanellaceae; genus Shewanella; species Shewanella sp. SM23. The sequence goes on along the minus strand of NZ_JAKKRM010000005.1, from coordinate 109,909 downwards.
AACATATATCCCGGCGCTTTACTAAACTCGTTGCCGACAAACTCCTCGCCACGGTAGTCATTAAATTCACTTATCTCAGTTTCAAGTAAACCCAGCCCACCATATAGGCTAAAACTATCGGCCACTTTAAAGTTCCAATCTAATTCAATCCCATAGCTCTGCGCTTCATCAGCATTAATAATGACAGAACCAAAGGGACGCCCATCGAGGTAATCAGTAACTGAACGTTGTGAATCCTTAAAGCGGGTGTAAAAGAGATTGCTATTTATGATCAAGCGTTGTTCAAGCAGATCGATACGGGTAAAAAGTTCATAGTTCCATGCCGATTCGGCATCGAATGTATAATATTCGCCGCCGCGGAAGTTAATGCCTGTGCCCCCAGGAATGTTACCTTCACTGATCATAGCGCCGACTAAGACGTTATCTGTCAGATCATAGGACAGGGCAACCTTAGGTAATAACGCCGTAAACGTTTCTTCATATTGATGGCGCACACCTGGGATGTAGCTGGCAATACCATCGTGGCTAATTTCATCAGACTGATAACGGAGTGCGCTGGTGAATGCCCACTTAGGTGAGAAGCGCCATATGACTTCACCGTAGGGGGCAAAACTGGTATGTCTCAAGTCGGCGTCGGCATTACCAAATACGTTGTTCAGCTTGTTGTTGGTTTTATCATCCCAGTAGAAGACACCGGCAACCCCACTAAACTCTGAACTTTTGTCACCAAAGTTCAGCCTTATATCATTCGAAAAGTTTTCATTATCTCGTTTTGCAATTCCTTGATAAGGTGCTGCGAAGTGATAATCAAACTGCCCTTCTGAATACTGCAGTTGGTTATGTAACTTCATCCCATTGTCGAACACATATTCAAGATCAAAAAGCCCGACATGATTGCTGACTTCTTGATTATCCTGAAAAATTGAACGATTTTCTAAGTCATCATAGGGTTCTGATACCACCTCATTTCTGGGACGTTTAGCCTCAGTGGAGGAATAAGTCAGCATGGCGGAAAAGTTGCTGTATTTTTCGGGTTCCCATAGCAACTTCGCCCGTAGATTTTGGTTTTTAAACTCAAAATCCAAATCATGGGCAGTAAAATCGGGGTTAACGTAATCAACAAAGGTATCTCTAGCACTGTAATCTGCGCTAATTCTTGCGGCAAAGTCATTACTGAGCGCACCAGATGCCATAACCGAAAAACGCTGCTTATTCCGACTGCCATAAAGTGCTTGCGCTGCAAATTCTGGCGTATAAGTGGGGTTATGGGTATGGATGACTACGGCGCCAGCAATACTGTTGGCTCCTTGACTGGTCGTTTGCGGACCACGGTAGACTTCAATAGACGACACATCCCACACGCCTGCGGCACCTAAATCCAGTTCTGCGGGGCTCAGATATTTACCATCAACACTGATAGTTGCACCCGGCACAGGCTTAGATAAGTAGGCATTACCCGCTGCAACAGGCCCTTTAGTATCCGTACCGCGGATAATGGGCGCATCGGTATTTCCGGCATAAATTAAGTTTGGCGTACCGCCGAGAATTTCAGAAATCGTTGATTGGTCGGCATTTTTCCTCAACTGTTCTTCGGTGATCACTGTCACTGAGCTCGCAGTTTCTTTCAGCGTGCGCTCGATTTTCTGACCGTAAACTGTGATAACTTCAATATTTCCCGCTGCATCTTTTTGCTTGGATTGCTTATCTGGAGCAGTTCCACTGTCAGCAATAGTTGAGCCTGAAATAGCGCTAAGCCCCAGCGCAAGAGAACCGATAACCCACTTTGATTGTGGGTAAAACTTACCAAATCGGGGCATGTGTAATAACTCCTTATACGAAAGATTTGTTGCCAATGAGAATAGTTATCAATTATATTATCGCCGTTCAAAATATTTATCAACACCATGTTGATAAATAAAAATGACCGCTTAATATGGTCGCCATTTCATGGCGGTTCAATTTTTATGAAACAAGGAATTTGGCTCGTGGATGTTCATTTGCCCATAAACTCTGGCACTCAGACTATTTTTTACTCTGCAATATCAAGACTTCATCGCTTCATTGGCCTTGTGTTAATCACACTTTCCAGACCGAAGCCCAGCCTGTTCCACTTCGATTTTTTAGGTGAACATTAAAATGCAGCGACTTTTCAGTCCCACTTCAACATTAGCCTTCGCCCTACGTCCGGCGATTCCCGCACTCACTTTCGGAATGCTGCTAGCGGCAGGTGCTGGCATGACGACACTAGGTGCACTCTGGTGCATGATTCAACTTATTGCTGGCCATCATTCGCTATGGTTAGCGGGGGCGCTCATATTTGGGATATTGTCGGCACTGCTTTCTGGTAGCGCATCTTGGGTTAACCACAATGCTGAGGCGCAATTTTCTGGAAGATTAAGGCGTCATGTTGCAGCGCATCTTGTTAGGTTGCCACCAAGTACCTTGGCAAAATATAAGGGCGAAAAGTTAAAGCGATTAATGGTCGATGACATAGCATCATTGCATCATATGATCGCGCATTTACCCTCAGAATTAGCGACCTTTATCATTGTCCCTGCCATCACTATTGGTTTGCTGATCTTAAGCGCTGGCTTAGTGGCATTACTTGCCCTTATACCAGGCCTAGTCGCAGCGCTTTTCTATTTGGTGGTGATCCCAAGGCTTGCAGCAAAACAGGGGGAAGCACGAGTCAATGTGATGGGAAATATCACTGCCGCGGTGGATGACTACGCCCGTGGTGCGCCTGTATTTCGCATTTATGGCGTACAAACGGGTGCTATGGCCGATTACCAAAAGGCAACGACACATTTTATTGGGGATATTCTTGAGCGGGTAAGCAAGGTATCAACTTCAGTCGCTGTGGCCACATCACTACTGCAGGCTGTCTGTACTTTTGCCATTGTCTATGCCATCGGGTATGAATGGCCGCCAGAAAACCTTGCTGCAGCCTTGTTCTTCAGTCTGGCCATAGTCACGCCAGCCCTAAAGCTCGGGCATGGGCTTGATTATCTTGCCACGGGCCGCGCTGCCGCTCAGCGGCTAACGGATTTTCTTGAGCAGTCGAGAGTTCCTGTTGGTAACGGCAATATTGAGCTTAATGCAAATATGCAGCTCACCCTCACGAATGTTGTGCCTTCACTGTCTACAAGCAATCAATCTGTGCCCATTAACTATCAATTTAGATCTGGCAGAGTCACAGCAGTTACAGGGATCAGTGGTATTGGCAAATCCACATTACTGCGTTTATTAGCTGGCATGGAGCCGCTAAATACCGGAGATATTCGACTTGCTGGTATTGCACTCAATGAGATGGATGAAGCCTCGATTAATCGCGCGATCATGCTATTACCGCAAGGTGCGGGACTACTGGCAACCTCCATCGCCGACAATCTCGCGCTCACCGCACCTTATGCCACGGATGACGATTACTTAGCAGCATTACACTGCGCGCAATTGGATAAACCCTTAACTACTCATGCAAGCGCGCTCTCTGGCGGTGAAATACAACGCGTTAATCTTGCTCGTGTATTTCTTTCACCCGCTAGGGTGATATTGCTTGATGAACCCACATCGGCCCTAGACAGCGAAACGGCATTTAACGTGTTCACAGCGCTACGCCATCACGCAAAAACAAACCACAAAACGATTGTGATGGTCACCCATGACTTAACGCTTGCCGAGCTGGCGGATGACAAGCTCACACTCAAGCATCATCACAGGGAAGGAGAAGGCCAATGATAAATCGTCCCCAAAATTACGCAGCCATAAAGCACTTAATACCTGTTGCCTGCGGTTGGGCTGTGACGGCCATATTGGAAGCGGCATGCTACATTCAACTGGCTTTAGCCATTATTGAGCAGCAATCACCGCAAAAAGTGCTATCGATTGCTGCAATAACCATACTCACCACAATACTGGCTTCGCGTTCAGGTTTTTGGGCTGGCGCAAGGCTGGCCAATGCGCTCTACAGTGCCTTAGGCACGACCATGCAACAAGCTAAACTCTCTTGGTTTACACCGAGTGTCAGGACACTACTCATAGAAACTGTCTCTCGGAGTATTCCTGGCTTTATGAGTATTCCGGCACATCAATTTCAGGTATTTATTCATGCACCGCTTATTCCGCTCTGCATTACCTTTGGCATAGGATTGATCGGTGGCATGCCACTGGTATTGATGTTGGCTAGCTTGTTGCTCGTGTCATTTGTGATTCAGAGTATGGCGCAACGAGCCCTTGCCCGCGCAGATATGGACCGAAACAACACTGAATTGGCAGCAGATCAGTCAACCCTTGAACTGATCGACCACTTAGAGTTACTGCGCACAGCAGCAGGATATAGCGGCGCAACAACACGATTGGAGCAAAACTGGCAAACACAAGAAATCGCACTGGAACGAACTAATCGCGCCGCTGCCATAGCAACATTACTGTCGGCTATCGCCAGTTTTTTACCTATTGCAGGCATGGCATTCTATCTGGTGCTATCCGGTATAAACAATACGACAATGCTGCTCGCTGTCTTGATGTTGACCATGCGCGCGGCGGCGCCACTTGAAACTCTCGCCGTGGCGGCAATAAGCATTAATGATCAGTTAGCGGCTATTAAACACTATCGACAAGCGACTCATGCGCCAATGCTCAAAGATCCAAGCCAAGTGCAACAAAAGACACCGAACAATCATACAATCGAATTGAATAACGTAACATTTCCCCCTGCGGTGCAAAATATCAATACCACTATCGAGCCAGGTAAACGCGTGCTGATTTGTGGCCCGAGCGGTTCAGGTAAAACCAGCTTACTTAAGTTATTGATGCGCTTTGATGATCCCACCCTAGGCCTGATCACTTTGGGCAAAGTGCCACTCACTTCAATCCCTGCTGCTGAACTTGCCCGCTTTTTCGCCTATGTGCCGCAGGATCCACTCATCTTTACAGGCACCATTGCCAGTAACATTCGTATTGGTAACCCTGATGCCGACGATCAAGCCGTAGATAAAGCGGCACGCCAAGTGGCGCTGGATGAAGTATTAGACAGATCAGAACTGGGCATTTACCAAGAAGTCGGCTTGCAAGGCGCAGGGTTATCGGGAGGGGAACGCCAAAGGCTTGCCTTAGCACGCGCGCTTATCAAAAATGCACCGATTCTGATAATGGATGAGGCAACCTCGGCATTGGATGAAGAGACAGAAAAGCGTGTAGCCAAGGCTATTTGCGAACAGAGTTGTACATTGGTTTTAGTTTCGCACCGAAACCAATCACTTTGGCAGCCAAACAAAATAATAGAATTTCATCAATCAGTTGCCTCAAAGTAGGATCGGCTTTCTACGCATTAAAAAACTGAATTACAGATATCTGACACAGATTACAGTGATTAATTTGTCGTTACTGACCAACATATCAATGAGTTATGTACTGCAGCCGAAATGACATGAATCATTTCGGCTGCAGTTATTGCTCGTGCAAAAGAAGATGAGCATTACTGTAGAACCGACCAAGCCTTGTTGGCATAACGCTCACTGAATCAAAGCATAAATACTCGAGCTTCCTCTCGCTTTTGAGCTTTAAAATCCCTCAAATTATCAGCTACCCGTTAATAAACTAGTAACCATATTTTGCGACAGGGTGCCAGTTTTTATTAACATCCTCTTCAATAAACTTTTGTTTTTCTTTGATTAAATCCGATTCAACTAACCCTATCGCTTGATGGGCCTTTTCCTTAGTACTGATATCTGGATAGCTAACTTGAGTCACGTTAAGTTGCTTCAATATTCCAGCGAGCAGATGACGTGCTTCGTTCGCTTGTTCGATGGCTTTATCTAAAAGCTGTTTACCTTCTTGTGGATTATGTGCATACAAACCATGTGAAGACATGGCAAAGTCCCAGCGCCACTGACTGTGTCGTATCGCCATAATTGGCTCATTCATATTCTCCCATTTAGCACCTGCATCCCATGCCGCTTTGGCTTCATAGTGGGCCTTGACGAGCAGAGCTTCAACTTCGCGGGCTTTGGTCTCAATCGTTAATTTATTAGCCGCGAGCTTGGTTTCAATTTTGGTTTTACTGCTATGGCAGCCACTGCAACTGTTATCAAAATGCGGTAAGGCTTTATCAACTTTATGGCTAGTAAATTCAACACCTTTTGCATCCTGCTGGGTAGGCATATGGCAGGTAATGCAAGTGACACCGACTTCGGCATGTTTACTGCGACTCCAGTGTTCAAACTCAGGATGACGTGCTTTGAGTATGGGGGTTTTCGAAAGAGGATGGATCCATTCGAAGAAGCGGCGAGTGTCATAATATTTTTCAATATCATCTGCGGTGCTGCCAAAAATCCAGGGAATATTAACAACATTACTTTTTTCCGGACGAAAATAGTAAGTGACATGACATTGACCACATACCTGCGCACCTTGCATATCGGTATCTTGTTTATCGAATGGCAGGTGAATTTTAGCCATAGCCTCTTGGGCATGGGGACGAGGTAAAGTTAACTTATTAGTGCCAGATTCATGGCAATCACTGCAATACACTACGCTTTGGATCTCTTTGCCCAGATCAGTAAAGTTTTTAGCGGAGTATCCTTCAAATCCCAGTTGTTCAATCAATCTAGGGGCATCCGGTGTCTTGCAGGTCCAACAACTGGCGGATAATCCTTTCTCTCCTGCTTTAGGGGGGACACCTGTACGTAAAGTATGCGTCACATCAGCAACGGCAAAATGGTGTCCACGTGGGCTATGGTACTCTTTGGCATAGGAAGATCCTGCCCAGAGTATGATGCTGGCGGGATAATTGGCGAGCATATCCTCGCGTTCAACTTGTTCAGAGGTGGCTTGCCAAGATTGATATTGGTTAGGATATTTTTGTTGATTGCTAGTATCGGAAGCCGCTACAGATGCACATGTAGTTATGACGAGCAAGCAAATCATTTTTAGCAATATAACTGTTTTTAAATAAATTTTCACTTTGTATCCTTTTGTCCTAACATCAATATTAACCTGGGCGCCCATCGATACGGGGGCGAGAAAGTATCGGCAAGTAATGCCATACAAACAGTGCAAATGCGATAAACCAGCAACTGCCAGCCAACCATAACCAGACTTGGGTGTGGGCCGGAAACCAGATGGGCATTAATGCCCTGAGCAGTGCCGCTAATGGTAGGCAGATAAATGCCAAGATCATTTTCGGGCCCTCATAAATATTTCGACTTGTGTGCCCGAGTGACACTCTGGAAATCATCGAAAGACACAGGGTAGCCATACAACCAATAGCAAATAGGTGAAGCAAACTGCGATAGGCATATTCATTATCGAGATACCAACTCATGGCTAACAGGCTGAGTGGCAACATTAAATAGGCAAGATGCAAGGACCACAGCATAGGTTCTTTCAGTGTTTTATGGGGTAACCAGCGTGCAAATCGGACCAGCTGCAAGAGCCCTGCAATGAGCAGTAAGCCTCGCTCGACTTCCAGAGGTATAAGGTGGATGAGTGATTGAATGACGAGCAAGATCATCGTCAGGATCAGCGGGTATTCAATCCAAGTTAAGGGATCTGCTTTAGTGGCCTTAATGCGCATCGCGGTAAAGAATGGAATGACACGTCCACCGACTATGGTGATAAGTAAGGCTAACCACCATAACATCGCCTGCCAGATCTGGTTGGCAAGAATAAAGTCGCGCTCAAAAAGGGCGTAATAGCTGACATTGTTAATCACGAGTACAGCAAACAACATGATCGGAAAACCAATATTGCGCCATTGCTTCACCTTATAAATGCAGCGCCATAGGGTAAGGCTTGCCATACCAAGGAACAATGAATCAAACAAGGCGGGCAAAATGAGCGGAACCTGCATTGGAAGTAAGAGTAATAATCGTGCCAGTAACCAGCAGCTAAAGGTCAATGCGAGTGGCCATCCCTTTAATGTGGGTTGGTTGGTCCAATTTTGCACGGCTGTCAGCAAAAATCCACACACAATTGCCATAGCAAAACCGAACAACATTTCATGTGGATGCCACCATAGCGGCAGTATCTTGCTCCAAAAAGATGAAGGGAAAAAGCTATATTGGGGAGTAAACCAAGTTAATAGCCACAAAGGGATATATAGCGCAGCTAATATTGCTCCCCCAAGGAAAAAAGGTCTAAAGCCTAAGCGCCATAACGCGTGAGTACGTTCGGTTTGTGTAGGATCATCAATATTTAGCATAGTTGTTAGCCGAGTAGCAGAACGATGATGAACACACTTAAGATGTATTCAATATAGCCCTTATATTGTACTGTTATGACCTTCAATTCAAACTAAATCTTAGATTTTGGAACTAAGATCCCAAAGATGAACAAAAAATAAAGTGTCGTGGAATACTCATTTCTGACGGCTAATAGGCTTGATCAATGTACTGCGGGTTCATGATGGACAAAGGTTCGATGCAAACTTTTACACAGGTAACGGCACAAACCAGTCACACATTCGTAAATTTTAGATAGGATAAATACCGTTTTGATTTAAATAACCGTGGCTTTGATTGGCCTATCTTATTTCGAACACAGCCAAGACTTTGATAGCACAGGCAGCTCAATTTATAACGGCGATAACAGTTGCAGATGATTATGTGGTAACTCGCTTTAGCATCGATTATCAGGCTAGAAACTGGCGGATTAGTGACTTCGCCAACAACCTATTTGATGAACAAGCATTGACAGTAAATGAGCCTACAAGCCGCAGTTATGTGGAGGGTTACGACAGAAAAGTGGAAATAGTACCGACAATTGGTAGCGTTAAAAAATGACTATTTATTCAATCCGAGTAAAATCATTTTCTACGTTTTATTCTACGCAAAAGAAAACGGCTCGCATATTTCTATGCAAGCCGTTGTTTTATTTGGCAGGGGTGGCAGGACTCGAACCCGCAACCATCGGTTTTGGAGACCGCTGTTCTACCAATTGGAACTACACCCCTGTTGACGTGGGGCATTATGCTAAAAGCACTTCCAAAGGTAAAGTACTTTTTATGGCAAAACTCATTAACTGAAGGTTTTTCAAACAAGTTAGGCTATTGCTGTTGATTTAACTGCCACTGAGATTAAAAAGCCATCGCATATTAGCGATATGACGTAGTAGATACTTAGTTTAGAGCCCATAGGTTAATAGTAACTCGACTAAATGATCCCACAACAAATCAGTTTGATAAGACCAAATAAGTGTGCCGTTTCGGCCATTTTGAGGTGCTTAAGGGTTAAAGACGCGCATTTATCGAAAAAAGATCTGAGTTCGATTTATAAAATCGGCGTTTTATAGTATAAGCATCGTCAATTTCATACACTGCTCGACGGAACCACTCATGTCTGACAAATTTTTCTTCAAGGGTCGTAAAACCCCTAAGCCGAAGCACGAAAGCTATGGCTACAACACTAAGCGTGCCGCTAAACCGGGTACAGAAGCATTACCATTACAATTAATTGTTGCCGACGAAGCGCGTAAACTCGAAGTTGCCGCGATTGTTGCCGAACACCAGCTGTTCGCCAATATCGAAGTCAATGCCGACGTCGCTGAAGATATTGTTGAATTAGAAGGTTTATTAAATAAGCCTAAGACCACGACTTTCGAGAAAAAACCGAATCGTAACGAGCCTTGCGTTTGTGGTAGCGGTCAAAAATTCAAGAAGTGCTGCGGCAAGTAAGCGCTTTCATCTGCGTGATATAGATAGGGACTTTTGCTGTAACGCTTTTGTGCGTCGGGAATAGCCCCTTTTCTCCCCCTCTTTTTAGTTTCTCTCCCCAAAGCCAATTAATCTTCCAACTTTGAGATAAAAATCCGCTGCAAATCGTTATTCCATAGCTGAATAATTTTGCGGGTCTTTTCTTTATTCCAAAAACATTTACCAAATAAAATCAAACCCGCACCTTCAAAGCAGCGTTTATCTTCTATTTCAAATTGCGCTAATAATGGTTGCTTTATCCCATCGATAGGAATACCGATATCTTTGCTGTCGGCGGGGTTAAGCCAACTCATCGTCGGGTCAGTGTGGGATATCGTGCCCCAATACATGTGGGGTTTATTGTCGCTTGGGTCCGCATCGGCAAAATTGACAAACAGGTTCTTCGCCCGCCAACGGTATTTTCGCTCAGCGTCTGTGTATACCCAGAGATCTGATTTTGCTAAATCTGTACCGCGCAATAAACTGTGGAGTAACTTTTCGAGCCCTTGGCTAGGCACTCGTTTTTCAGTGGTATGTTCAGCGGTGTTAACTTGGTAGCCTGTTTTCGACTCTTGTATCCGATCATCCACTGACGATGCAACAGACGCTTTCGATGACTCAGGCATAGAGGACAATTTAGGCGTTGGCTCAGTCTTGCTGGTTAATACCTGTGCAGTCGAAACTTTGTTTGCAGGCGTATGGCGACGAGGTTTACGGCTAAAATCGATCATTAAGGCATCGGCGTCCACCAGCTGTTGCTGCACTTCGATGGCATCTTGCTCCTCACGGGACTTTTGTGCCGAAGGTTTAAATTCAATGCAATCGGCTTGATGATATCGCGAGCCAAAACAAGCGGCTTTACCGTCTTTTGAGGCTTTACGGAAATATGCTTTACCACCGCAGGCGGGGCAAATTAACCATTGCCGCAAACGCTCGATATCCTCATCGGGTAATTGTTGAAACTTAAAAACACTATAAGTCGTTCTCGCAATTAAATGATCCTCTGTTTCGAGTTCACAAATAGCATCTAACATAGTGTTCTCCTTTATTTTCGACTGCTGGCAATACCGCTATCTATGCCCAAGCATTAATCCCAAAAGTGATAACACTTAACAGAAGCAACATGCCAAGTACGCGGTAAATCAAACCTAAAGTACTGGTGCCTTGCGAGCTCGCATCCGAATGTAATGGCATGATTTTAACTTTTGCGGCATCTTGGGTTTTGTGTTTCATTCTGCATCCTTAAAATATTTCGCCAATGGCATTATAAAACTTGAAGGAATTAATAATGCGGCTTTTGCGGCACTTGATGCATGATAAAAGGGTGTCAGTTGAGTGATTAGCGCGTTGAAGCATTTGAGTGCGGCCAAGGCATCGGCGGCGGCATAATGAATTTGCGCACTGGATAAAGGCACGTGCTGCCAATTCGATAAGGTGACTTTTTTAGGTTTGTCGATACGTACACCCAAAAGCGCCGCAACTAATTGGCGCGTCCCCATTTCCTTCTCCGCTCCAAGTTGAGCCAGTGCCCAATTTAAATCTAATGTTGAGGCGACATTAATGCCCCATTGCCGCCTGAGAGCGTGTGCATCACTGCGTAAACCAACCCCGACTTTGAGTATGGTTTCATCTTCTAATAAGGCTTTTAACTGGATAAATTGCTCTCCCAGAATGGCATGCTGAAATAAATAACAGGTATTCGCTGTCGCGATTTGGATAAGACTCAAGGGGTGTTGCACGCCGCGCTCAAAGCTTGCACGGGTTTCAGTATCAAAACCTAAGACTTGATCAACCTGTAATCGCGCGACAACCGCATCGAACTCCGACGGCTCAACCACCTCGATGCGGACATGTTGAAATTCAAAAGCTGCTAATGCTGCAAGTTCAATATCATCAATACGTGTAGTCAGAGCGATACGTTGCTGCAGCCACAAATACGCCCACTGACGCTGCGCTTGAAGTTGAGTTTTAGCTTTAATCGCATTTTCAGCCTCGGCCGATACCCGCTCACTTTTCAGCGGCTCGGTCAAGGCATTGAGGTTATCAAGATAAGCCGTGCCAGCAGCATCCATTACCGCCATTAACCCATCGGCATCTTTGCCAAACTCTTTACGTAACCAAGCCAACTTACTCAGGGAGACACAGTACTTCATTAACTTCATCGTGCTCATCCTTGATGGTTGATGCGCGCAGCTAGTTAACTACGCAATTTCTGTATTCCTGTCATCGCAATAAGTGCAACAGCGCCAGCAACGACACCAAATAAGCCATTAAGAATACTTGGCGTCAGCACAGCAAACACAGGTCCAACAACATCAATGGCAGCAACCGCTTGTTCAGCATGGTGGATTTGCTCGCCGACTAGGTGTAGGCCATGAGTTAAAATCCCACCGCCCACCATAAACATGGCTGCCGTGCCAATAATCGTTAAACTTTTCATTAATACGGGAGCTGCACTCAATAAACCAAAACCTAATTTACGGTTCATTTGAGTTAATACAGAGGCGCCTTCACGTTGACTCAAGTACAAACCCGCATCATCCATTTTCACAATTGCCGCCACTAAACCATACACGCCTATGGTCATGACTATCCCTATGACAGCTAACGTAAAAAACTGTGTCGATAGGGATTTGTCCGCCACGATACCAAGGGTAATGGCAATAATTTCCGCCGATAACACAAAGTCGGTACGAATCGCCCCTTTGACTTTTTCGGCCTCGTAGGCGGCGAAATCTTTAATCTCAGGTAACTCATTCTCTACTTGGGTTTCGTGTTGTTGCTGGCCTTTTCGATGGCTATAGCTGTGATGCAGTTTTTCAAACCCTTCGTAGCATAAAAACAGTCCACCAAACATTAATAAAGGGGTGACAGCCCAGGGAATAAAAGCACTGATAAGCATTGCTGCTGGTACTAAAATCAACTTATTACGGAATGATCCCTTGGCCACCGCCCACACGACGGGTAATTCACGATCGGCGCTTACGCCCGTCACTTGCTGGGCATTGAGGGCTAAATCATCCCCCAATACACCCGCGGTTTTCTTTGCCGCCACTTTACTCATTACCGCTACGTCATCCAAAATCGATGCGATATCGTCGAGTAAGGTTAATAAACTCGCGCCTGCCATGCTAAATCCCTCTACAAATCATCTATAAACCATTCTGCTTTTGCCATAGTAGCTTAGTTAGATTAGTTGCGTATAGCGAAATGCTTTCCAACTTAACTGCTTAAGTTACTTACGTTATTGGGACTGCTTGCTAATGTGAAAATGCCAGCAATCTAGATCACACCCACGGTGGAATTGCGCCACATTATTTATCGGAAAAGAGTATACTAAGCCCAGAATTTTTTACTCATTTGCCGTTACAGGATGTCAACATGACTCAAGATGAAATGAAAAAAGCTGCCGGTTGGGCCGCACTTAAGTACGTTGAAAAAGACAGCATTGTTGGTGTTGGTACGGGTTCGACTGTGAATCACTTTATCGATGCACTGGCGACCATGAAAGCCGATATCGAAGGCGCAGTCTCTAGCTCTGAGGCATCAACTCAGAAAATGAAAGCGCTGGGTATTCCCGTTTATGACTTAAACAGCGTCGATCGTTTATCTGTCTATGTGGACGGTGCCGATGAAATCAACGACCGCATGGATATGATTAAAGGTGGCGGCGCGGCATTAACTCGCGAGAAAATTGTCGCGGCTGTGGCTGAGAAGTTTATCTGTATCGTGGATAACACTAAGCAAGTCAACATACTAGGCGAATTTCCACTACCCGTAGAAGTCATTCCGATGGCACGCTCTTATGTGGCGCGTCAACTCGTTAAACTTGGCGGCGATCCTGTGTACCGTGAAGGCGTTGTGACCGATAACGGCAACGTGATCCTCGATGTGTATAATCTTAAGATCCTTAATCCAAAAGAATTAGAAAGTCAGATCAATGAGATAGTCGGTGTAGTGACTAACGGTCTGTTTGCCAAACGCGGTGCGGATGTGTTACTCGTTGGCACCCCTGATGGCGTAAAAACCTTTACCGCCAAATAAGTTCTGCGTTTAAAGAATCCATCGCAGTCACAAGGCTGCTGATTGTAAAAATACGCTGTAAAAATGCCAGCCACTTTTTCAAAGGGCTGGCATTTTTTATGGTTCTTTTTATAGCTCTTTTTTATAGTTCAATGTTATCTGACTCAGCTGCCCATCGCAGACAGCTTATATCAAACGCTGGCTTACCAAGCTCTGGCAACTAGACCTTTTAAGTAGAATCCTTCTGGGAAGGCGCTACCGATAGGGTGATCGCTCGCTTGGCTTAAGCGTTCAATAAACTGGATTTCACGTTTCGCATCGAGCGCGGCATCGGCCACGATTTTTTGGAACAGATCCGCAGGCATTAATCCTGAGCAAGAGAAGGTCAATAACACGCCGCCCGGATTCAACAACTGCAATGCAATCATATTGATGTCTTTATAACCACGGCAAGCCCCGTTTAACTGTGCCTTGTTATCGGCAAACTTAGGCGGGTCGAGCACAATCACATCAAAGGTTTTGCCTTCATCACGATATTGGCGCAACAACTTGAACACATCGGCTTCGTTGTAATGCACATTGTCATCACTCAAACCGTTCACTTGCATATTGAGGCGCGCTGTCGCCAAGGCTAGAGAAGACACATCGACGTTTTCAATACTGGCAGCGCCTGCTTTCGCAGCGTACAGACCAAAAGTCCCCGTGTAGCAAAAACAGTTCAATACCGATTTATCTTTGACAAAACGGGCGGCAATGGCGCGGTTATCACGCTGATCGAGATAGAAACCTGTCTTATGGCCTTTAATCACATCGACGGCGATCTTGATGCCGTTTTCTTCGATAATCACCGGCATTTCAGGCAGAGTGCCGTGCAGTAAACCGGTAACAGGCAGCAGGCCTTCTTTCTTACGGGAATCCACATCGGAACGCTCATAAATAGCGCAATCAGGATATTGCTCAGCCAATAGCTCGACTAAGGTATCGCGCCATAAATCAGCACCTGTGCTCAGTAACTGGCACACCAACACATTGGCATATCTGTCGATGGTGATCCCAGGTAAACCATCGGACTCAGCAGCCACTAAACGGTAACCCGTTAAGCCTTGCTCGCGGATTAAATCGTTACGGCCGATTTGCGCCCGCTGTAAACGTCTAGCAAAAAACGCGCGATCAATTTCCTCTTCGCGATCGAAAGTCCAAATCCGCACTTGAATTTGCGACTCAGGCGACCAAGCACCACGACCTAACCAATGACCATCATGCGCGACCACATCGACTGTCTCACCCGCTTCAGGTTTTCCCTTAATGTTATGAATAGCATTGGAAAATACCCAAGGATGGCGACGCTCGAGTGACTTCTCGCGGCCGGGTTTAAGTTTGATTCTGATAGCCATAGTTGCCTTTAAAAATAGGGCCGCCACTAAAAAAGGGCTGCTGTCTAAAAATGGGAAACGGATGATATACCCAATGCCACCTAAGTGCGAGTACCGAACACGCCGAAGCGCTTATTTACCATCATCCACGGGTGGCCGATCATACCTTATTTTAACGGTTAATTCTGAATGATATTCATGCGAAATGATGTAGGGATGGTTAATGAAACAACGCTAACAAAACCGTAAAGACAACTGACATGATTTGAAATAAGACGAATTAATCAGTAAACACGAGAACTTAGCTACGTAGCGCTAACTCAACAATGACGGGCGCATGGTCAGTACTGTAGGCGTCGCGTTCATATTCAGGTCTGACTAAGTGTCTATCGCAGGTCTGATAATCTACGACTTGCGCTAAACTGCGGCCATGGCTCGCATCAAACTCACTCGAAAGCAAAATATAATCCAGCACTGAACCTTTAGGGCCATAGTAATGGGTCGCCGCTCTGTGTTCCCTATGGTAAGCGGTATTGCCAGTCAAACTGTCCCTCAAGTTCGCTTCAATAAATAACTCATAGGCATCCTTAAGTTGATACTGAGCAAACACCGCCGCTAACGCCGCATCAGATAAATGCCCAAGGCCAGCGGCTTTAATGTCATTACTGTGAATGCTCTCACCCTGTATCGTTAACGCATCTAAGGCGCCCATTGTCAGACTGTCATTAAAGTCCCCCATCACGATAACGGGATGTTTAGATTCTTGCCTGCGTACCAATATGCCATTGAATAATAACGCAGCTTCCGCGCCGCGCTGCATGGTGGATGCCCAGCGGCCTAAGGCTTGCTCTGTGAGTAGTTGGGTTTCTGAATGCAGTTTCATGCTCGCTGCGGGAGCCAAGTTATCTAACCCAAGTGGCTGATGTTCGAGAGGTTGATGTTCAAGGGACTGATGTTCAAATAGCTTAGGCTCGAGCGCTAATCCGGCACGTTTTGACTTAAAGTGCACCACATAATAGTCACACTTGCCGATGTGTGGCACTTCAACGGTTGCGCGCAGCACCTTACGGCTAAAGGCAAATTCACTCGATAATCCCATGGCAGCCACTAAACGCGCATCAGGTTCGACACTGCTAATTTCCACTATGGGATAACGGGAGGCAAGCGCGACCACAGGGCTACGATAAATGTAATCACTGATAAGAGTTGGCTCATCAACGACCGCAAAATACCCTAGACCTTGCTCGCTGGCGATTCGTTTGAGCGGTTCAGGGCTAAACACTTCTTGAAATCCCACAATATCGAGCTGGCGATGTACGAGAAACTCACTCAACCACTGACACTTTTTCTGCCATTGCCCATGGCTATAGATATTTTCAAAATCATAGTAAGCCAAAGGCGGCTCAATAAAGTTAAACAGATTGATACTGGCGATCTTGATATTCGCGGTGCACTTATGATCGATAGGTGCAGCCATTGATTCCAACTCATCGATATTGTGTGCCACAGCTTAATCCCCCCAAATCTGAATACAGCAAACTCTCTTAATCTGACTTAATCTGACTTAATCTGACTTAATCTGAGTGAGCACAATGACTCACCGCAGGCACGACAAGGGTATACCCGAAGTGCACTAATGCCAAATCCCCATTATGGATAAAGTGCTAACTCATCTCTGGCGACTCAAACACAGCTTACTGAGATAAGTCATACCGTTAAAAACCACAATTCAATATCACAGTTAAATCCGACAACAAAAATCAACCGCCACCAGCCAAAAAACAAACAATCACATAACAATGAATGGTGCGCAAAACCACCAGCACTCCCAACAAAATCACGCAAACCCAAGAATGATCATAAAATTAACTTTTCCTTAAAGTGTAAATTCAAACAAAAACATATGTAATAACATGTGCGGTTGACTTTACATTTCAGTCCCTTAGAATGTGGCGACTTTAATCATTGCGGAGACCCACTGTGGGCACACACATAAGCGACAGTAGATGCCCTGTCCAAAAGACAGGATTTAACGCCTAGCACTAGCCCGCAATATTTGCTGCTACCTGCTAAGCAGGGTAGTAGTGTGAACCATTCTTCACTCAGCCTCCCCCAAAATATCAATCACAGACAATAAGCCTGAGCCTATGGCTGCGCTTTAGCAATTCCAGCATTTTGCTGGGGTTCAGTTATGTGTATTTATTGTATCTCAAAGCAAGTTTTTTGCCTCAGTGGACTTCGTTTTCCCTATGGATTTACATCTATGGGTTTACATCTGAGGAGCCTAAATATGGCTTACATAAACAACACATCAATTTTGCGATCTTTATCCTGCGCAAGTATCAGCTTGTACTACAGCATGAGTGCGGCGGCATCCCATCTCGAAGTGGATGATCCTGCCCTCGCAGAGCACTGTGAATTAGAAATGGGCTGGCAACAACCTAGGTCGGATCATGCTCGTCCACAATTAAACGCGGCCACGACTTGCAGCCGCAATCAATGGGAATGGCATTTAGGATTAGCGTCCAATGCCAATGACGATATTCGTGGGGATCAAGCAGAAGTCGGCATTAAGCTACCGCTCAACTTAAACTCCCACTCAGATCCAGAGCAGCAACAGGATGATTGGCACAGCGCACTGGTAATCAACTTGCAGAAAAACCTCGATGCCAGTAACGAATTAGCCACCGAAGTCTTCGGCATTTTTGGCAAAACCTTAGGCGATTCTGATGTCAGTCTCTATGCCAATTTAGGTTTTACCCATGAGTTTAATCAATCAACCCAATTGCTTGTGGGTATCGCGGCGGCGTATGAACTCAGTAGTCACCATCGCGTGATAGCCGAGATTTATCAAAAAGAATTGAGCGAGACTGCCTATCAATTCGCCTATCAACACACACCACAACAACAGCTACAGCTCGAATTGAGCTTAGGCAATGCCCTTCGTGGCAACGCGCTGCAACTTGGCGCAGACATCACCTTTTACTTTGGTCACTAGATCGTTGAGAGAATGAACTATGAACATGAATAACAGCACAAACAACACTAAAAAAATCATCCATAACCTGCAAATGATTATCGAGCAACGCAGTGCCAGCGCCATGGCTGAATTAGCCGAAAAACGCCACCCTGCCGATATTGCAGCCGTATTTAACGTCTTTAATCAAGCTCAACAAGTCCTATTATTGCAACTGGCCTCACCTAAGGTTTGCGCCAATTTGTTTCGCTATCTGACCGATGAATTGCAAGCCAGCTTAGTACAGCAATTAGATAAAACTACGCTATCTGCGCTGCTGGTTCACATGGCAGCAGATGAACGTGCCGATCTCTATAATCTGCTCGATGAAACCCAGCAAGCGGCGATTTTACCTGCGCTAGCATTGGCCAAACGGGAAGATATGCGCACCCTCGCCGCCTATGATAAAGCTAAAGTCGGCGCGGTCATGACTTCGGATTACACCTTGCTCAATAGCCGCCATACTGCGGCAGAAGCCATTGATACCCTACGCACTGAGGCCGCTGATAAGGAAACCATTTATCAAACCTATGTGGTGGACATGTTAGGTCGCTTGATTGGTACTGTGTCTTTAAGGCAGTTATTGCTGGCGCAACCGCACGAGCGAGTGGTCGACTTTATGAAACCCGACCCCGTCGCGCTCGATGCCAATGCCTTTCGCGAAGAAGCGGTGCAGATGATCGCCCATTACGACTTAATGGCGCTGCCAGTAGTCAATGGCAAAGGCCAGCTCGTCGGTATCGTCACCTATGATGATGCTATGGATATCGCCAGCTCACAGGCGGATCTTGAGTTCACAAAAACTGCGGCCATCGGCAATATTGACCATAACCTTAAGACCGCCAGCATAGGCTTACTCTACCGCAAGCGCGTGGTTTGGCTGGTGATTTTGGTCTTTGGTAATATCTTCTCAGGGGCCGGTATCGCCTTCTTCGAAGACACGATTGCCAGTTATGTATCCTTAGTCTTCTTCCTACCTCTGCTGATCGATAGCGGCGGCAATGCGGGATCACAATCGGCGACCTTAATGGTACGCGGCCTAGCCACAGGGGAAGTGGTTCTCAAGGATTGGTTATCTATGCTAGGGCGCGAGTTATTTGTCGCCGGATTATTAGGAGCCAGCATGGCAGCGGCAGTGTCCTTGCTAGGATTTTGGCGCGGCGGACCTGAAATCGCGCTAGTTGTGGCACTCACAATGCAAATTGTGGTGATTATTGGCAGCTTGATTGGTATGTCATTACCCTTCTTGCTGAGCAAGTTAAAGATGGACCCTGCGGCCGCTAGTGCGCCACTCATCACCTCCATCGCCGATATCATAGGTGTGCTCGTGTATTTCAGCATAGCCACTGTGGTGCTCGACTTACCTATGCCATAAACCTAAGACCTCAAAGTGAACCAAGCTAAGTTAACCTTAGCGTGGTTCACTTATCATTCGATAGTGCTAACCCATTTATGACAAAGCATAAAAGCTTCAATAACCTTAAAAAAATTAAGAATAAAGCTTAAAGATCAGTTAATATTTCCATACCTGAATCGTTTTACTTTTTATTAACATTGCAGTATTTACCGCTGAGCCCAGTCACAGTAAGTCGATAAGCAATAGTGATAGTCCTAGCGACTTGAGAGGTTTTATATGTGGTTTAATTCCCAGCTCAAAGCTGAAAACCAGGCGCTTAAAGAGCGACTCATCCAACTAGAACGCCAACACCAAAATGAAATAGATGAACTGCGTGGCATGATCCGTGAAAATGAGACCATGCAGCAACAGTCTCGCCAAAATGCAGACCACTACACTGAAGTGATCGCCTGCCAAAACCTAGGCGGAGATATGCTTAATGCCGTGCGCGAAGGCTTAGCCAGCAGTGCCGAATTGCTCTCAGCAGAACAAGAATCACTGTCTGAACTCAATCACGTTTTTGATCAAACCCGTGTGGCCATTGCCAATTTAGGCACTAGAGCGACTTATATTAATGATCAAGCATCAAACAGCATGAAAGCTGTCACAGAACTCGATGCTACGACCTCTTCAATCAATCAATTTGTCGCGGCTATTCAAGGAATTTCAGAACAAACAAACTTGCTGGCATTGAACGCCGCCATTGAAGCCGCCCGTGCAGGCGAAGCAGGACGGGGGTTTGCCGTGGTGGCCGATGAAGTGCGCCAGCTTGCAAGCAAAGCACATGAAGCCAGTAGCCATATTGAAAAGCTCGTGAAACAAATCGTCGCGCAAGCGGCTGAGATTAAAGAAATTGTTCATAACAATCAAAGCAGTGCCGTTGATGTAGCCACCTCCTCAACCCAAATTGGTCAAGTCGTTGAAGATGTCCTGCAACGCTCAAAACAAATGCAGCACGTTATCCATAACGCAGCCACTGCGTCATTCTTGAATACCACTAAGCTCGACCACGCAGTCTGGAAAAGTAGCGTTTATCAATTAATTGAAAAACCACAGCATAACCACAATGTGAACTCACACACTGAGTGCCGCCTAGGGCAATGGTATTTCAAAGGATTTGGTGCCGAGAATTATCAGCATTTAAGTAATTTCAAAGCATTAGATGCACCACATAAAGCGGTACACGAGGCAGGAAAAGCGGCGCTCAATGCGAGACAAAAAGGTAATTTGCCTGAGATGGTCAAACAACTGCACTCAATGGAAGACGCCAGTATGCGTGTTGTACATTGCATTGATAACCTTATGCGAGATGTATATCGAGCGTGATATATAAGCACAGAAAGATAAGCTATCACCCATAAATAAGCCTACCTAAGAGCGCCATACAAGCGCTCTTTTTTTATCGTTCAAAACGGTATAGTAAATTTAATCTTAGAAAATGAACCCCTAGCTATACTTGATTTAAGCACAGCCTTCATCTTTAATCGTTTCAAGAGCAAGCAGTGAGACTCAATTATAACATTCTAATTTTTAGGGTTATTAATGAAATTAGTCACAAGTTTATTGTTATCACTCACCCTTAGCAGCGCAGTTTCTCTTCGCGCGCAGCCGCTCAACATCTATACCGAAGAATGGTCACCAATCAGCTTTTCTGTCGATGGCAAACCCGATGGTTTAGCTGTACAGGTAGTACAAGAAATTCAAAAGCGCATAAACAACCCAGATCCAATCAAGGTCGTACCTTGGGCTCGCGGCTGGAAAATGCTGACCGAGCAACCAAATACTGTGTTGTTTACTATGACGCGCACAGCAGAAAGGGAGCAAATGTTTACTATGATTGGGCCTGTTGCTGTCGGCACGACTAATTTTTATGCCTTAAAAAATAGCGGTATAAAAATAACCACTATAAATGATGCAAAGACGGCTAAGGCAATTGGTGTCTATCGTGCCTCGGTGGAAGAACGCCTATTGCTCGAACTGGGATTTACGAATGTTGCGGCCTCATCCGAGCCCTTATTGAGTGCCAAACAATTAATGAAGCAACGTGTCGATCTTTGGTGTAATGCCAATCTCACCGCGCCGAGTATTCTGTCGGATGCGGGCGCGAGCATTGATGATGTAGAGTCGCTCTTCACGATTAGTGCTAATCATCTTTACATTGCCTTCTCACAAGGCACGCCCAATGATGTGATCGAACAGTGGAAAAGCAGCCTAGAAGCGATAAAAGCAGATGGCACCTTCGCAACGATTTACCGTACTTGGCTCCCCAACGATGCGCCGCCCATGCAAACCGAACGTATCGGGTTTAGCAACTAAACCCATTGCTCTAAATTCTACGTGCTAAGTGCTAAGTGCTGAATGCTGAGAGCTAAACTCTATTGCTCTTTTAAAAGCGCTTAAAAAGGACACTCACAAACCCAGTCGATACGCTCACCCGTGATAGGATGATTAAACGCTAAGCGGGTCGCATGCAGCATTAATCTGCTGCTCATCGTATTAGTGATATCAGCTTCATCTGCATCAGCCTTATCAGTCACGCACTCACCCACGCCGCCGTAGAGATCGCACCCCAGTATTGAGTGACCCAATTGCTGACTGTGGATCCGCAGTTGATGGGTTCGGCCAGAAACAGGGATAAATTCGACCCGCGTGGCGAAAGGTTCGGTTAATCGTTCCAGCACCTGATATTCACTGATCGCAACTTTGCCTGTGCTATGGCAGATCTTCTGCAGTGGGAAATGCTCAACATCTTTAGCGATCGGCAGATTAATCACCCCGCTGTCAGCGGCTAAATGCCCGTGCAGCAAGGCGGTATAACACTTTTCAACCGTGCGCGCCTGAAACTGTTTTGTCAGCAAACCATTCACGCTTTTATTCAGCGCCACCAGCATGATACCGGAAGTGCCAAAATCGAGCCTGTGCAGCAAAGTGGCCGTCGGAAAATCCTGCACTAAACGATAATGCACCGAGTCGAGATTCAGCGGATTCTTTCCCGACAAACTCAATAATCCGCTCGGCTTATCAATCAGTAGAATATCGCTATCTTGATAGAGCACGCGTATTTGCCCGAGGCAAGGCGGCGCAATAAAAGTATCGACTTTGGCAAGGCTATCGGCTGGCGCTGACATAATTTTCTCAGGCAACATAAGTAGAAGATAAAATGAACGAAGCGCTCAAAATTGACGAAATAATAAGGCCGCATAACCTAAGTTATGCGGCCCTCTAATTAACAACATTAACGCTATAGCTTATTTAGCCAGTACGCGCAGATGCAGTTCTTGTACTGACGTCACGTTAGTACGGTCATCGGCGGCATGGGCCATACAAGTGGCGAATGCAGCATTCATGGTCGTCGTGTAGTTAACTTTGTAACGCAGTGCACCGCGGCGCAATTGACGAGAATCTTCAATCGCTTGGCGACCTTCGGTAGTGTTCACGATATAAGTGTATTCACCATTCTTGATGCGATCGAGAATGTGTGGACGTCCTTCGTGTACCTTGTTCACTAAACGTGGGTTGATACCCGCTTCGCCTAGGATAACCGCAGTACCATGAGTCGCATCGATTTGGTAACCGAGCTCAATTAACTTAGCCGCTAAATCGGCAACGCGTTTCTTATCGCTGTTACGCACAGACAATAATGCACGACCCGACTTAGGCACCTCAGAAGTCGCACCTAACTGCGCCTTAGCATAGGCTTCGGCGAACGTATCGCCCACGCCCATGACTTCACCGGTAGAGCGCATTTCAGGGCCTAACAGTGGGTCAACACCTGGGAACTTATTAAAGGGCAACACCACTTCTTTCACTGAGTAGAAAGGTGGGATCACTTCTTTAGTGAAGTTTTGCGACGTTAAGCTTTGGCCCGCCATCACACGCGCGGCGATCTTAGCTAAAGGCACACCGGTCGCTTTGGACACGAATGGCACAGTACGGGCAGCACGTGGGTTAACTTCAATCATATAGATTTCGTTATCTTTCACGGCGAACTGTACGTTCATCAGGCCGACAACACCGAGTTCCATCGCCAACTTGCCGACTTGAACGCGCATACGATCTTGGATTTCTTGGCTTAGCGTGTATGGCGGCAGCGAACAACCTGAGTCACCTGAGTGAACACCCGCTTGTTCGATATGCTCCATAATCGCGCCAATCACCACGATTTCACCGTCACATACTGCGTCGATATCCACTTCAATCGCATCATCTAAGAAGCGATCGAGCAGTACTGGCGACGCGTTCGATACGCTCACGGCTTCGTTGAAGTAACGCAGCAAATCTTGCTTGTCGTAAACGATTTCCATCGCGCGGCCGCCCAGTACATAGGATGGGCGCACAACTAGCGGATAACCGATACGCTCAGCGGCAATCACAGCACCTTCAACCGTAGTCACGGTATCATTTTCAGGCTGCTTCATCTCTAAGCGTTGAATAGCTTGCTGGAAACGCTCACGGTCTTCGGCGCGGTCGATGGCATCTGGGCTAGTACCAATTACAGGTACGCCAGCGGCTTCTAAGGCACGGGCCAATTTCAATGGCGTTTGACCACCGTACTGCACGATAACGCCCTTTGGCTTCTCGATACGGACGATTTCTAATACGTCTTCCAGTGTGACGGGTTCGAAGTACAGACGGTCTGAAGTGTCGTAGTCGGTTGAAACGGTTTCAGGGTTACAGTTCACCATGATGGTTTCATAGCCGTCTTCACGTAGCGCTAACGCCGCGTGCACACAGCAATAATCGAACTCAATACCTTGACCGATACGGTTTGGCCCGCCACCTAACACCATGATTTTGTCACGGGTCGATGGGTTAGCTTCACATTCTTCTTCATACGTTGAGTACATGTAAGCCGTGTCTGTTGCAAACTCAGCCGCACAGGTATCCACACGCTTATAGACTGGGTGCAGGTCGAACTTATCACGCAGCTTACGCACTTCGGCTTCGTTCACGCCTAATACATCGGCCAAACGCGCATCGGCAAAACCTTTACGTTTCAGCTTACGCAGTAAGTCGATATCCAGACCCGCCAGACCCGCTTCAGCGACAACACCTTCGAGCTGAACCAGCTCTTCGATTTGCACGAGGAACCAAGGGTCGATATTGGTCAGTTTAAAGATTTCATCTAAGCTCAGCCCCGCACGCATCGCATCGGCTATGTACCAAATACGGTCGCAACCAGGCTCTTTCAGCTCGTGGCGAATACGCGACATCGCCTCAGGTTTAGACATATCTGTAACAGGATCTAGACCGTTACGGCTAACCTCTAAACCACGTAATGCTTTTTGCAGCGACTCTTGGAAAGTACGGCCAATCGCCATCACTTCACCCACAGACTTCATCTGTGTGGTTAAGCGGTCATTCGCGCCGGCAAACTTTTCAAAGTTAAAGCGTGGCACTTTAGTCACAACGTAATCGATAGCAGGTTCGAATGACGCTGGCGTGCGACCGCCAGTGATGTCGTTCATCAGCTCATCAAGAGTGAAACCAACTGCTAACTTAGCAGCGATTTTCGCAATCGGGAAACCCGTTGCTTTTGATGCTAATGCTGAAGAGCGCGATACACGTGGGTTCATCTCGATGATAACCATACGGCCATCTTTCGGGTTGATACCAAACTGTACGTTCGAACCGCCGGTCTCAACACCAATCTCACGCAGTACGGCCATAGAGGCGTTACGCATGATTTGGTATTCTTTATCAGTCAGGGTTTGCGCGGGTGCAACTGTAATAGAGTCGCCCGTGTGCACGCCCATAGGATCGAAGTTTTCGATGGCGCAGACGATAATGCAGTTATCGTTGCGATCGCGGACCACTTCCATCTCGTATTCTTTCCAACCGATCAGTGATTCGTCGATCAGCAGTTCACTCGTTGGCGATAACTCTAAGCCCTGTGAACAGATCTCTTCGAACTCTTCCCTGTTGTAAGCGATACCGCCACCCGAGCCACCCATAGTAAAGGATGGGCGGATAATACAAGGGAAACCCACTTGATCAAGTACGCCATAAGCTTCGTCCATATTGTGGGCAATGCCCGCGCGTGGACAATCAAGACCAATACTTTTCATCGCTTTATCAAAGCGGCTACGGTCTTCAGCTTTATCGATAGCATCGGCAGTCGCGCCAATCATCTCGACGTTAAATTCTTTCAGTACGCCTTTGGCTTCAAGTTCTAATGCGCAGTTCAGTGCGGTTTGGCCGCCCATGGTTGGCAGAATCGCATCTGGGCGTTCTTTAGCAATAATGTTACGGACCACTTCCCAGTGAATCGGCTCGATATAAGTGGCATCGGCCATTTCTGGATCAGTCATAATGGTGGCAGGGTTAGAGTTCACCAGAATGACACGGTAGCCTTCTTCACGCAGCGCTTTACACGCTTGTGCGCCAGAATAGTCAAATTCACATGCCTGACCAATCACGATTGGGCCGGCGCCTAGGATAAGAATACTCTTTATATCTGTACGTTTTGGCATTGCTTCTCTCTTCTCCTAGCTAGCGTACTACTTGGCGTTCTGACGGTATATGTCGATTAGCTCGATAAAGTGATCGAACAGCGGGGCGGCATCGTTCGGGCCAGGGCTCGCTTCAGGGTGACCTTGGAAGCTGAACGCGGGCTTGTCCGTGAGATGGATACCTTGGAGTGAACCATCAAACAGCGACTTATGCGTCACCTTAATGTTGGCGGGTAAGGTCGTTTCATCGGCAGCAAAACCGTGGTTTTGGCTGGTGATCATCACGTTACCTTTCTCGATATTGCTCACTGGGTGGTTTGCACCGTGGTGACCAAACTTCATCTTCAAGGTTTTTGCACCTGAGGCCAGCGCGAGTAGCTGATGACCTAAACAGATACCGAAAATCGGCGTGTCGGTTTTCAGAATGTGTTGAATCGC
Organism: Shewanella sp. SM23; assembly: GCF_025654295.1. Classification (NCBI taxonomy): domain Bacteria; kingdom Pseudomonadati; phylum Pseudomonadota; class Gammaproteobacteria; order Alteromonadales; family Shewanellaceae; genus Shewanella; species Shewanella sp. SM23. The sequence continues at coordinate 83,520 of NZ_JAKKRM010000005.1, read as the reverse complement.
TTCAATCGCGTAATCGCATGGCTCTGGATCGCCAGGGCCGTTCGAAAGGAATACACCATCGGGATTCATCGCTAACACTTCGGCAGCTGAAGTTTTAGCAGGCACTACGGTGACGTCACAACCGCGGTCCACTAACATGCGCAGAATGTTTTGCTTAACGCCGTAGTCGTAGGCTACTACTTTGTATTTAAGCTCATTTGCTGGCGTATCTTCTGGTAAGCCGCCCACTAAACGCCAGCTACCTTTACGCCATGGATAGGCAGTTTTGGTCGTGACTTCTTTAGCGAGATCCATGCCTTTTAAACCGGGGAAAGCTTTGGCAGCGGCGAGCGCTTTTGCTTCGTCTAAGTCTGCACCTGCCATAATACAACCGGCTTGAGCACCTTTTTCACGGAGAATACGAGTTAACTTGCGGGTATCGATATCTGCTATGCCAACGACATTGTTCGCTTTGAGATAATCACTTAAGCTTTGTTGATTACGGAAACTACTTGCGATGAGCGGAAGATCACGAATGATAAGACCACAAGCGTGAACCCCATCGGATTCAATATCTTCATCATTGGTACCAGTGTTGCCTATGTGTGGGTAGGTTAATGTTACAATCTGGCGTGAGTAGGATGGATCAGTTAAAATTTCTTGGTATCCTGTCATGGAAGTGTTAAAAACAACTTCACCAACAGAGAGACCATCGGCACCAATTGCTGTGCCAGAGAATACAGTTCCATCTTCGAGTACGAGTAAGGCAGACTTTGTCAACGCGACCTCCATAAAGAGCCAAGCCACTGAAATATAATGTTTTTATGTTATGTTAAGATACCAATTTCCGCTAATTTACGAAATTTTGACAAATTCCAGCGAGTTTACAGTAAAAACGCGAAACCGTCCACCCACTGGTAACTGGGTGCAAAAAAAAACGCCATATCGGCGTTTTTAATATTAATGCAAACCTAAAACCTGCTGCATATCATACAAGCCCGGCTTTTGCTCCACGAGCCAGTGAGCAGCACGCATAGCACCATTAGCAAAGGTCATACGACTCGAAGCTTTATGGGTGATCTCTAAACGCTCACCGATATCGGCAAACATGGCCGTATGTTCACCAACGAGATCACCAGCACGAATAGTCGCAAAACCGATAGTTTCACGGTCACGTTCACCCGTGATCCCTTCACGGCCATATACGGCACATTTTTCAAGATCGCGACCTAAGGTCTTAGCAATCACTTCACCCATTTTCAGGGCTGTACCCGACGGCGCATCTTTTTTGTGTCTGTGGTGGCCTTCGATAATTTCGATATCCGTGTAATCACCCATGACTTCGGCAGCCAGTTCGAGTAATTTCCACATCAAATTGACACCCACAGACATATTCGGCGCCATCACGACCGGCGTTTGCTCGGCAAAGGCATTGATCTGTTCTTTTTGAGCATGATTGAAACCGGTTGTGCCAATCACCATGGCTTTCTTATGGCGAACACACCAATCTAAATGGACAATACTGGCGTCTGGCGCGGTAAAATCGATCAACACATCAAAATCATCGGTCGCATAATCGAGCGAATCCATGATCATGACGTTTAATTTACCCACACCAGCTAACTCACCCGCATCCACACCCACTAAACTTGAGCCTGCACGCTCAATGGCGGCACCCAGTAAAATATGGTCGTGATTGTAGGCCGCTTCAATAAGAGTGCGTCCCATACGACCACCGGCACCGACGATTGCCACTCTCACTTGTCCACTCATTTCAATCTCCTCAATCTTTCTTTGTATTCCATAAGAAAACGCCTAAGACAGGCTTAGGCGTTTTTTCAATATTAGATGATATCTAATAATTCAACTTCGAATACCAAAGTTGAATAAGGAGGAATCGATGCCCCCGCGCCGCGCTCACCGTAAGCTAAGTGATGTGGCACAAATAATTTCAACTTAGTGCCTACTGGCATCAGTTGCAGTGCTTCAGTCCAGCCAGCGATAACACCAGAAACTGGGAACTCAGCAGGTTGGCCACGAACTACAGAGCTGTCAAACACATCACCATTGATGAAAGAACCATGGTAGTGAGTACGAACAGTATCTTCGTAAGTTGGAGTAGCACCGTCACCTTGGACTAATACTTCGAACTGCAGACCAGAGTCAGTCACAGTCACGCCATCACGCTTAGCATTTTCAGCTAAGAAAGCATCGCCTTCAGCAGACGCAGCAGCAGCAGCTTGCTCTTGAGCAGCTTGAATACGACCGCTAATTTCAGTGAAAGCAACTTGCAGATCTTGCATAGACACAGCACTTTCTAAACCGGCAAACGCATCGGCTAAACCCGCTTGAACGGCTGGAATATCCACGCCATCAAAAGAATTGGCGGCCAGTTGCTCACCCATTTGACGGCCTACACCGTAGCTTGCTTGCTGTTCAACAGTACTGAATTTATCAGACATAATTAACGACTCTCAATTATCAGTGGAATTTTGCGCGCCAGTTTACCATAGTTCAGCGAGCTATGCTGATAAACTGACTGCTTATTTAACTAAGGAGGCTTTTTTACACACTTATTGCGTATTTATCCAAAAGCATAAATAGGTTAAGGAGACATATCTCTGCGCAAACGACAGCGAACACTCACCAAACGGGCACTTTGATCTTAAATAGACTTCAGCTTATTTCGGCGCCACACATTGATTCTTCACCTGCGCTTTAGCACTGGCATAAAGTGGCTGCATCTGTGCTTGCAATTGTTGTAGCTGAGCGATGCGATTACTGTTCGATGGATGGGTCGATAATAACTCCGGCCCTTGGCTACCGCCCACCTTCGACATATTCTGCCATAACTCAACACTCTGAGCCGGATTGAAACCCGCTCGAGCCATTAACTCTACGCCCATGATATCGGCTTCGCTCTCTTGGGCACGGCCAAAAGGTAAGATCACCCCCACCTGAGCACCGAGTCCCAATGCCGACATATATAAGTCGCGATTCGACACACCACTCGCCCCTAGCGCCGCATCGGCAATCTGCATTCCAACGCCCGTTAACTGGCCACGGGAAACCTGCTCATTACCGTGCTGCGCCAACACATGCGCGACTTCGTGACCGAGCACAGTAGCAAGCTGATCTGGCCCCTTAGCGACCTTAAGCAATCCGGTATAAACCCCAATATGCCCACCCGGCAGAGCAAAAGCGTTAACTTGTTCAGAGTCAAACAAAACCACATCCCAGCGCTGGGTTTGGTCCGGCAGCACTGCGGTAATACGATTAGCGACACAATTGACGTATTGTGTCAGCTTTTTATCACTACTCACTTTTTGCTGTTTTTTCATTTCCTCGAAGGAGGAATCGCCCATCTGCTGCATTTGCGCCGCTGAATACAACAAGGTCTGCCCTCGCCCTGTTGGCGATTGCGTGGTCGCACAGGCCGATAATCCGAGCGCGACCGCCATCCCCACTAAGCCTAAACGCATTGATTTCATGTGGCACTCCTTAAATCCCATGACGGGCGTGAAGATCTTTGAGCCAACACGGGCTCAACTAATGGAAAGATTTTACTGAGATAGACAAGATAAGCCAAATAGAGAAACACTGGCGGCGCGCGTTAGCGATACTTTGCACCTAAAGTGAATTAATACTCCTCCTTTAACAAGGCATAGACGAACTCATCGCCCCACGCGCCTTTAAAGAAGATGTTTTTCACATAATGGGCCTCGCGCCTAAAGCGGAGTTTTTCGAGTAAGCGACAGCAGGCAAGATTTTGTGCATCGGTGATAGCAATAACTCTATGCTTATGCAATTCAATAAAGAGGTAATCCAGCAATGCGCTGACGGCCTCAAAAGCAACATGTTTACCTTGATGCTCAGGCGCAATCGTAAAGCCAATTTCCACCTGCAGCTCATCAATAAAGTGCAGCGCCAGATCGCCAACTAATTGGGTCGGTGTTGCTCCCGATGCGACAGTGACAATTGCAAGCTGAAACCAAGTATCAACCGCACCAAATTGTGCATAATCCATCTTCTCGAACAACGCGAGTGCATCGCTATAGCTGTAATCCGTCCAGCTTTGATATTTGGCGACCTTAGGGTCGGCTCGATAGCAGGTAAAAGCCTCAAGATCCGCTCGCTGGAATGGCCTAAGTACAAAGTGCTCGGTCGTTAAACCGTTATTCACCACTTTATGAAGTGTTTTGCTTAACGCCAATGTCGATCCCATGACTTAGTTCCTTAATGTAAATAAGTCACTAAGTTACACCCAGAGCGAAAGTGATAACAGCGGCCAATGCGCTTTATTCTGTTATCAGTTTAGTGATTGAGGCACGCCAAGCTTGAACGCTATGAATAGCTTCAAGCTCAGCGCTTACCTTTAAACTCTTTAGCGCTGTGCTTATTGATGCTACGGCGATTCGCCTGTTTATCCCGTGGTGGTCGCTTACGCTCAACTTTGATCTCAGTGGCGTCATCAGTGATTTTTTCACTCGGCTTATCCGTTACCGGAAAGTCAGCCAATAATGCCAGCGGTAACTCCCGCGCAGTTAAACTGCGGATCGCCGTTAAAGTTGCCATTTCACCGTGGCACACGAGGGAAATCGCCAGCCCTTTTTCGCCAGCGCGCGCGGTGCGGCCAATGCGGTGCACGTACACAGGCGCACTCATGGGCAAATCCAAATTGATGACGACAGGCAAGGCATCAACATGAATGCCGCGCGCCATCAAATCTGTCGCCACTAATACTTGGATACGATTGGCTTTAAAGTCGGCCAAGGTTTGGCTGCGAACGGTTTGCTCTTTTTCACCGTGCAGCGCGGCAACTTTCATCCCCGCTTTAGCGAGCCGTTTAGCGACGGCATCGGCATCATCGCGGGCGCTGATAAACACCAACACCTGCGGCCATTGATACTGTTTTAACAGCGCAATCAATGCCTGTGCTTTGCTGCCCTTGTTGACTAAATAGAGCTGCTCTTCGATTTCACCAGCCACTGAATTCACCTTGTGAGCTTCGACCCGTAGCGGCTTATTCACCAGTAGCTTGCCCGCCAATGTATCCAAAGCCTCGGGCAAGGTGGCAGAAAACAACGAGGTTTGCTTAAGCTTAGGCATAAACGCCATCAGCTTTTGCACATCGGGCCAAAACCCCATTTCCAACAGACGGTCAGCCTCATCCAGCACAAGATGTTTTATCGAATCGAGGCTGACGTGGGACTGTTTACATAAATCCAGTAAACGCCCAGAGGTTGCCACTAATACCTGCGGCTTGGCTGCAAGTTCGGCTAATTGGTCTTCCAGCGCGACCCCACCACACAGAAGCTGAATGTTCAACGAAGTCGATAACTGACTCGCCACTGTTTGCAGCGACTCAGTCACTTGCAGCGCTAATTCCCGTGTAGGCACCAGCACTAACGCCAGTGCATTTGGACGCTGTACAGACTTAGCGCCCTGCAACTGTGTTTGCTGTTGCAACAAAATTTGTTGTAGGAGTGGCAAACCAAAGGCTAAGGTTTTTCCGCTACCGGTTTGTGCTAAGGCTAACAAATCCCGTCCTGCAAGAATGGCCGGAATCGTGAGTTGCTGCACCTTTGTCGGATGTTTAAGACTTGCAGGCAAGGCCTTAAGTAACGCCGAATTTAAGCCAAGCTCAGCAAAAGTTAACGACTCAGGGTAAGAAGAAAGCTCGGGAAAGGTCATCACAGCACCGGATCAAAACATGGGAGCGAAAGTTTACTGAGAGTTGCCTTTGAATACCAATGTTGTTTCGGCTTTTACGCAAGCCTTGGCACAGTTCGCAACGGTACTGCTTGCAACGATACAGTTACGGCATTTGCCTTACGCCGCTAAGAAAGCCTAAGTTTTAAACTTCGTTTGAATTTCTAAACCGAATATCAAATCAAAATCGACATCAAGGTCGTGGGCTTCACCCCCTGATGTTAAATCAAGAGTCGACCAAGAGGGGCTCAACTGTAATCCCCTCTTGGATCTCCCTTGCGGACAAGGTCCATGTCTAACGGCCAGTTCGCAGGAATAGGTGAATTCCTGTCGCTTCGGTGTTCGTGGTGTATCTTAAAAGTGACTCTAGCCGCATCTTTCTTATGTGCGCAAAGTTAACGCAGGTGATGGAATGGTAGATTTTAATCCCACAGCTTTCGTGAGCGCTTATGGTAGAATCCCGCCCAATCAGCTTTATGAATGTGCAACACAACTCATTTGTTTAACTGAACGTAGTGGAACACTACCGTGATTAACTAAATGAGGAGAACAGATTATGAGTAAGTTAAATGCCGAAGAACGTAAAGCCCGCGATAACGCCCGTTTTTCACAACGTGTCGATGAACGCCGCACAAAAGGTGAAGACGTCGTCGCCTACGTGCTAGGCAACAAGCTCGCGTTTAAGTTTCTAACTAAACCAGAGAGACACGAATTTAAACAAAGAGAAGCCGCACTTGAAGAAGAAGCCAAGCTTAAAAAGCAGCAAGCGTTTCAGCTTAAAACCGAGCAAGAGTTAGAGAAAGCCGAAGCCGCATTTACTGATACAGAAGAGTAACCTCTCAAAAGAGCCATTGATCATCATTGATGGCTCACGCATACCCCATTTCCAAACTTCGTTTGGATTTTTAAATCCAAATCAACGTCGTGGGACTTCTCCCTGATTTTTTATTAAGAAATCGACCAAGGAGGACTGCTCATTATATCTTTCTTGGATCTCACTTGCCAAACAACGTTCATGTCTAACAGACATGTTCGCCATTGTATTGTGAATTACTGATTCAGATCAATAATGTTCAATAACACCGTTGCATCTCATGTCTTTAAATCCATTCCTTTGCTACATTCTGTTGTAAAGCGTTAAGTCGCTGTCTCATTATTTTTAGGAGGAAGTGTGGTGAGATTATTTTTGTTACTCATTGTATTAAGTCAATTACCAATATCCTCTGCCTATGGAAAAGAGCTGAAATTTGCTGTTGTGCCTAAATTTTATAGTGTTTTTTTTGATCAAAGCAAAAATGGCTGTATAGATGCAGCGGCTCAAATAGAAGGCGTAGAATGTATATATCGAGGACCTGAAATTAGCAGTGTTAGATTGCAAGATCAGGTAATCAATCAACTGATTGATGAAGGTATAGATGGTATCGCTGTCGCTGTTACACAATCTAAATACCTCGTTGAAAATAGTCTAAAAAGAGCTAAAAATGCAGGAATTCCGATTATTACCTATGACTCTGATTTTGACGCTTCTATCAAAGAAGAACCTGAGAATTTACGCTTCGCTTATATAGGCACTGACAATTTTGAACTAGGTAAATCATTGGGTGAACAGTTAAAAAAACTACGGCCAAATGGGGGAACTCTGATAATGCATTCTGGGCGGCCAGATTCTCCCAATCTAAATTTAAGACTTATGGGTGTACGCTCCGCCTTATCAGGGAAAAAATACGATACTCCTCCAGGGGAATTACTTAATGGCGACTTTGGCTGGACAGAAATTAGAGAACCTTTTTTTAACTTTGATCAACTTAGTCAAGCCGTTAAACAAATGGAGTCCGTAATGAAAGGTAAGCCTGTGAAGGCAGACTCTTTTATCGCCGTTGGTGGTTGGGCGCAAAATAATGATGCGCTCTATCGTGAAATGATGGCTCCATACCAAGAAAAAATTAATAACAAGGAGATCGTCATTATTATTACCGATACATCTCCAGAGCAGTTAATGATGCTGAAAGATGGTCTTGCTCATGTCAATGTGGGTCAAAATCCATATGAAATGGGAAGACAGGCAATTTTGACGCTTTATAAAATTGTCACAAAACAAAAGTATGAGAAAGCAATCTACACACCTGTTACGTTTTGTACTCCTCAAAACGTTGACACCTGTGACAAGCGTACCGGAATGTGACGCAAAAATGATGGATTAGGCCAGTACACATCTCAAAGGAGCCATTGATCATAATTGATGGCTCACGCATACCCAATTTCCAAACTTCGTTTGGATTTTTAAATCAAAATCTACATCAAAGTCGTCAGGCTTCACCCCACACGCGACCAAAAGGGGAAAAGCGCTTGTTCCCCTTTTGGAAATACCCCGGCGAACAACGTCCATGTCTAACTGCCAGTTCGCCATCCCAGGCTCTCGTTCGAAACGCTGCTACGCAGCACTCACCCTAGCGAAGTTACATGCATTAATTACCTGTCTCATACTCCAATAAAAATTGCCTAACGGCTCAGATGGCACATCCATGTGCCCCCGAGCCTGCACCATCATCCATGATGTCGCCACGGCATTTTTACTCCGTATTTAGACAACTTCGCACGGAATATGAACTCCTGAAGTTTCAGTGTTACTTATTCGTATTTAAAAAAAGAACTAACACTCCATCTTTCTAAAATTTAATAATGAGTATCTCAATAACATTTCCTGCCTGTCCAATCATTTCAATGACACTACATACAAACCTCCTTGTTCAATGCTTAAGCAAAGCTGGAGATTAACTACCACGCAATTACTGTGGATGCCCGTCTGATCTTCTGGGCATTATCATGAAGGGAGTAGTGGCTATATTTAAATTTGGTACAAGTTTTATTATTTAGTGGACAATTAAATTAATAGGTTTGCAAGTCCGTGGTCTGCTCTTGTTAGCTGCATTGATTGTCTGCATATACATTACCAGTTTTAGGGCAGATTCTAAAAACACATAAAACATTTTCTGCATCACCATCATCGCCCCAAAGAGAAACTTCATAACCAGCTTGAGGAGGAATGACTATTATTATTTCTTCACTATTGTTAGTGAATTGGCCTTGTGGAAGTAGATTTTTGAAATCATTAAAATCCATTTTTAGGATTTGTTCGTGTGCAAATTTCACTTTTAAAAAGGAGGTTGGGTAATTTTCATAGGGCCAATCATTTTCAGCTTCTCGGGGATGGACTGATTGTATCTTGATACTTCCGTCATATCTTATTTGATATTTGATTGAACCACCATCATGCATAAACGGATAAATTAATGCTATGCTAGAAAACTGGATGTTGTCGAATAAATCTAATATATCTCTGTTTAATGTAAACAAAAGATGTAACTTCGCTGTCTCGGGAAAGTTAGATATTAATGGTAAGTTACCGCCAAAATATGACTCAGACTCTTCAGATATATTCAATGCTACGAGATTTCCCTTATAGTAAATTAAGGGTTTTCTGATTTGTCCATATTCTCCAGTTATTGAATCCATAATTACTCTCTCATTAGCAGTTACGGTGCATATTAAGTGTTACTTTTCATTATAGTAACGCTATTTACGGTCATAGTCATTTTGTTTTATAGCAACTGCTTGATTCCGAATTCAACTCCGAAGTACGACACAGGACAATTAAGCAGCTAATTGGTGAAACACCACCGCAGGCTGCTTCAACTTTAAACACTTTAATATTTGGGCATAAATCCGAATATAAAAAAGCCCTGCAAGGTTAACCATTGCAGGGCTTTTTTCTTCTAGTGCGCAGCTAACCTCTGCGACACTAGACCAAGTTAGCTATTCAGATCTTGAAAGAACTTTTTCACGCCATCGAAAAAGCCCTCAGCCTTTGGGCTGTGTTTTTTCGACTCACCAGTTAAGGTGGCTTCAAATTCGCGTAACAGTTCTTTTTGACGATCGTTTAAGTTAACTGGGGTTTCCATAACCACTTTGCAGAGCAAGTCGCCTACCGCATGGCTGCGAACCGACTTGACGCCTTTGCCACGTAAACGGAACATACGGCCCGTTTGCGTTTCGGCTGGGATCTTCAGGCTGACTTTACCATCCAGTGTTGGCACTTCAATCTCACCGCCTAGGGCCGCTTTACTGAAGGATATCGGCACTTCGCAGTAAAGGTTATTGCCATCACGGACGAAAATCGCATGCTCACGCACACTGACCTGAACGTATAAATCCCCTGGAGGCGCGCCAAACTCACCCGCTTCGCCTTCACCCGCTAAACGAATACGGTCGCCCGTATCTACGCCGGCAGGGATCTTAACCGATAAGGTTTTGCTCTTTTCAACACGGCCATCGCCATGACACTTAGTGCAAGGATCTTTGATGATCTTGCCGCGGCCATGACAGGTTGGACAAGGCTGTTGCACCGCAAAGAAACCTTGGCGCATTTGGACTTGGCCTTGGCCATGACAGGTGCCACAAGTGGTTGCAGAGGTGCCTTTTTTAGCGCCGCTGCCTTCACATAGATCGCAAGTCGCCAGTGTTGGGATACGCAGTTCTTTGGTTAAGCCTTTAACGGCTTCTTCCAGTGATAACTCTAGGTTGTAACGTAAATCTGAGCCGCGGGCCGCTTGGCGTTGACCGCCACCACGACGTCCACCGCCGAAAATATCGCCAAAGACATCACCGAAAATATCACCGAAATCGCCTTGACCACCACCGTAACCACCGCCACCGCGATTAGGATCCACACCCGCATGACCAAATTGGTCATAGGCCGCTTTTTTGTCGGCGTCGGTTAGGATCTCGTAGGCTTCTTTAATTTCTTTAAAGTTAGCTTCTGCGGTTTTGTCGCCTGGGTTGCGATCTGGGTGAAATTTCATGGCCAGACGTTTGTAGGCCTTTTTAATTTCACGTTCGCTGGTGTCACGACTGACACCTAATACTTCGTAATAATCTCGCTTTGACATAATCTCATGCTTCTCAGCTGGTGTTGAACAAACGGGCGTTAGGGTTGCCCCGTAACGCCCGCCTAGAAATTAACGCTTTGAAATCAATCTATTTGATTGAAAACAAGTCATTATTTCTTGTCGTCTTTCACTTCTTCGAATTCAGCATCGACAACGTCATCGGCAGCAGCGTTAGCCTGTTTGCCCGCGTCGGCATTGTCGCCGCCTTGAGCTTGAGACTTAGCTTGAGCGATTTCCATCAGCTTAGCAGATGCTTCGATCAAGTTTTGAGTTGCCTTTTCAATGGCTTCTTTGTCATTGCCTTTGCTGGCAGTGTCAACAGTGGCCATAGCAGCTTGGATTTTCTCTTTATCTTCGCTTGGCAATGCATCACCCGCTTCTTCCACTTGTTTCTTAGTCGCGTGGACTAAGCCGTCAGCTTGGTTGCGTGCTTGCACTAACTCTTCAAACTTCTTGTCTTCATCTGCGTGAGCTTCGGCATCACGTACCATTTGCGCCACTTCTTCTTCGCTTAAGCCAGAAGAAGCTTTGATGGTGATGTTTTGTTTCTTGCCGGTTTTCTTGTCTGTCGCAGACACATGCAGAATACCATCGGCATCGATGTCGAACATCACTTCAATTTGTGGCTGGCCACGTGGAGCTGGCTCAATACCGTCTAAGTTGAACTGGCCTAATGACTTGTTCGCGCTCGCTTGCTTACGCTCACCTTGCAGTACGTGAATCGTCACTGCGTTTTGGTTGTCATCGGCTGTTGAGAACACTTGCTGCGCCTTAGTAGGAATAGTAGTGTTCTTTTCAATCAACTTAGTCATCACGCTGCCCATGGTTTCGATACCCAGAGACAGTGGTGTTACGTCTAACAGTAATACGTCTTTCACGTCGCCTGACAGTACGCCCGCTTGAATTGCAGCACCTACGGCTACCGCTTCGTCTGGGTTCACGTCTTTACGAGGTTCTTTGCCGAAGAAGTTTGTCACTGCTTCTTGAACCTTAGGCATACGTGTTTGACCACCCACTAGAATCACTTCGTTGATGTCTGTTACAGATAAATCTGCATCAGCCAGGGCAACTTTTAGTGGCTCTAATGTACGGATAATCAAGTCTTCAACCAGTGATTCCAATTTAGCACGAGTGATTTTAATCACTAAATGCTTAGGACCTGTTGCGTCTGCCGTGATGTATGGCAGGTTCACTTCAGTGTGGTTGGTGCTTGAAAGTTCAATTTTCGCTTTTTCTGCTGCTTCTTTCAGACGTTGCATTGCTAATGGATCTTTACGCAGATCTAAGCCTTGCTCTTTCTTGAATTCGTCAGCTAAGTAGTTGATCAAACGGTTGTCAAAGTCTTCACCACCTAAGTGGGTGTCACCGTTGGTTGCCAACACTTCAAATGTTTGGTCGCCATCGTTGCTGTCGATTTCGATGATAGAGATATCGAATGTACCACCACCTAAATCGTATACTGCAACAATGTTGTCGCCTTGTTTCTTATCGATACCGTAGGCTAATGCTGCAGCCGTTGGTTCGTTGATAATACGTTTAACATCAAGACCTGCGATACGACCCGCATCTTTAGTCGCTTGACGTTGTGAATCGTTAAAGTAAGCAGGAACAGTAATAACCGCTTCAGTTACTTCTTCACCTAAAAAGTCTTCTGCGGTTTTCTTCATCTTTTTCAAGATTTCTGCAGAAACTTGTGGTGGAGCCATCTTGTTGCCACGCGATTCAACCCATGCATCACCGTTGTCGGCTGCAATGATTTTGAATGGCATGATGTTCACGTCACGTTGGACTTCGTCATCTTTAAAGCGACGACCAATCAAACGCTTAATCGCGAAGAATGTGTTAGTCGGGTTAGTCACAGCTTGACGTTTTGCTGGCGAACCGACAATGGTTTCATCATCTGTATAAGCGATGATTGACGGGGTTGTGCGATCGCCTTCAGCGTTTTCTAACACACGTGCTTTGCCACCATCGAGGACAGCTACACAAGAGTTTGTTGTGCCTAAGTCGATACCAATAATTTTACCCATGAGGTCCTCCGAAAAATTTCATTCAATCTAAATTTGTTTAGTTGGTTTTGATATGGGGCTAGACGGTTTAAATATCAAGTCCATCGTTGGCCACCTTCTCTGCCTTGATACCTATATTGGGACAGGGAATTTAATTACAAGGGCGAACAAAAAAATTTTCTGATTTATCTTTCTCGCATCTACAGCTGGATAAAATATCCAATCACATAAAATAGTCTTGCTTATCAACCAAAGCTGTTATTCAATCTGCCCACATTTGGCGGATGTTTATCCTAGTAAGGTAGCAGAGTGAAGTCTTCGAATTTAGCGTACGTGTATGGCATGGCGGCGGTCTTTCTCTGGTCTACAGTGGCCACTGCCTTTAAGATTGCCTTGAGTTACTACACACCGCTGCAACTGGTGTTTGTTGCCGTACTCACTTCGATTATTGCCCTTGCCGGAATCCTTGCTTGGCAAAAAAAGCTTTCCTTACTCAAGCAACAGTTTTTACACCGCCCCATGTTTTATCTGGTGACTGGACTCATCAATCCCTTCCTTTACTATGTCGTGCTATTTAAAGCGTATTCCTTACTGCCAGCGCAGCAAGCGTTGTCACTTAATTACACTTGGGCGGTATTACTGCCGTTACTTGCCGCGCCTTTGTTAAAGCAACATTTACGTAAGAGCGACATTGCTGCGGCGCTGATTGCCTATACAGGCGTGTTTATCATTGCTACCGGCGGCGATATCAGCGGCTTTAGTTTTGATAGCCCGCTCGGTATCGGATTAGCGCTGACTAGCACCTTACTCTGGTGCCTATATTGGATCGTCAACACTAAAGATCAAGGCGATCCTGTGGTCAGTTTATTATTGAGTTTTCTTATCGGCTTACCTTTTATTGCCGTCACCTTAGTGCTGACAGATACCCTGCCCAGTTTTAGTATTAAGGCGATATTTGCAGGTATGTATGTGGGCTTATTTGAGATGGGCATTACCTTCGTGCTCTGGTTAATGGCGCTGAAAACCGCCACTCGCACCGCGAACATCAGCACTATGGTGTTTTTATCCCCTGTGATGTCGATTGGTTTTATCGCGTGGATTTTGCAGGAAACGATTGCGATGGCAACCTATCTCGGCCTAGCCTTTATTTTATCGGGGATGATGTTGCAGCAACTTCTGCCCCGTTATTTAGAGCGTAAAAACAAGATAAGCACAAAGCTAGCGGAATAATCGTTGAGTAGCAGCCTTAAATAATGTTAGCTCACGGCAATGGGCCAATTAAAAGAGCTGGCTAACATTCTAAGCCAAGATTAAGCGCTAATATCCCCCATTTTGTGAAGGAGTATAAAATGACCCCGGCCGTCCGATTGGCGAAAAAAGCCAAGATCGCGTTTGATATCTTAGAGTACAGCCACGATCCACACTGCGCCGCCTACGGCGAAGAAGCCGCTAACACCTTAGGGCTCGAACCCGCGCAAGTATTTAAAACCCTTTTAGTTGCAATCGACAAAGCCCATGCGCCGATTGCCGTTGCGCTCGTGCCCGTCGATCATCAGCTTAATCTAAAAGCCGTAGCGAAATGCTTAAGGCAAAAGAAACTACAAATGGCCGATGCCGACCTAGCACAAAAATCCTCAGGCTATCTAGTCGGCGGTATTAGTCCCTTAGCGCAAAAGAAACAATTACCAACCTTGATTGATGCCAGCGCTCAAGGCTTCGACAGGATTTATGTCAGCGCGGGCAGACGCGGTTTAGAGATAAGCTTAGCGGCCACAGACTTAGCCCTGCTTTGCAAAGGCGAATTTGCCGATATCAAAACACTTTAAGCTATCCAGGCCACATTAAGCACAAGTCATTCGGCGTTAAGTAAGCAATTCACTTTAAGTTGTACGCGCTCATATTAGATAAATGGTGAACAAGGCTCAAACGGCAACAAACTGGCCAGCGTACTGAGTCTAAAGTGGAAAGCGTTTGATAAAGCCGAGATATCCGTCTATAAATTGTACTGAGGTACAAATCGACTAAGGATAGTCAGATGGAAAAATCAACCCAATGGAATCCAGAAAATAGCATCAGCCCTATCAGTTGGTGCGCCATGCTACTCTGCATCGCCTTATTTATTTATGAGCATTTCTGGGGAAACAGTTTTACCACTATGGTAGTCATGCTCTATTGCAGTTTTATGCTGCCTTCGGTTTTACTCACTCGCAGAGTACAAGAAAAGTACTTTATTTATACCTTGGAATACATCAAGGCCTTTCGTAAATTCACTGTCGTTATGTCGACGATATTTTTCTGTATCTGGTTACTTGTTACTTATACCCCGCTCGCCATAAGCAGCTAAACTTGTTAGCCAAACACATTGATGTCGCTATTCAGTTGGATACCGCAAACAAAAAAGCCGTCAACGTAGTAGGTTAACGGCTTTGGGTTTATCGGTATTTACCGCTAAACACGACTAGTGTAATCACCCCACGCTAACCACTTATATGTGGTTAATGCCTCAAGCCCCATTGGACCGCGGGCGTGCAGTTTTTGCGTGCTCACCGCCACTTCAGCGCCAAGACCAAACTGACCGCCATCGGTAAAACGCGTACTGGCATTGACATACACGGCGGCTGAGTTCACTTCATTCATAAAGTGCGCCGCTGCATGAATATCATCGGTCAAAATGGCTTCCGAATGGCCGCTAGAATACTGGCGAATATGGCTAACAGCAGCATCGATATCGCTCACGACTTTGATACCTAAGGTTAACGACAACCATTCAATGCCAAAATCCTCAGACTTAGCAAGCATCACATCGAACCCTAAACCATCCAGCAGACTAAAACTTGTGTCACAAACTGAAAAACGCACGCCTAGACGATGCAGATATTCGGCAATTTGCGGTACAAAGCTGCTCGCCACGCGCTCATCCACCAGCAAGGTATCAAGAGCATTGCACACAGTTGGACGCTGCACTTTGGCATTAGCGATTACGCCTAAGGCACGCTCAAGGTCGGCATTTTTATCGACATACAAGTGGCAAATACCAATGCCGCCTAAAATCACTGGAATCGTCGCTTGCTCGGCACATAAGCGCTGCAATGCTTGACCGCCGCGCGGCACTATCATGTCGACATATTGATCGAGCTTAAGTAAACCTGTCACTAGGGCTCTGTCTGAAGAATCAATAAATTGCACCACATCTATGGGCAAACCTTGGGCGACAATCGCGCCGCGGATCACTTCGCTGATAAGCTTATTCGATTCAAGGGTTTCTTTTCCGCCACGGAGGATCACCGCATTACCCGTTTTAAGGGCAAGTACCGCGATATCGACAGTCACATTCGGGCGCGCCTCGTAGATAACCCCAATCACGCCCAGCGGTACGCGGCGACGAGTCAGCCTTAAACCGTTATCTAATAACTTGCTGCCAAACTCTTCGCCCACGGGATCGGCAAGGCGGATCACATCGCTGATATCACCGATAATGCCCGCTAAACGCGCATCATCGAGCAACAGTCTGTCGATCATCGCCTCAGTTAATCCATCGTTCTTAGCGGCGGCAACGTCTTTAGCATTAGCCGCTAAAATGGCGGCGGAGTTTGCCGTCAGCGCATCGGCAATAGCTTCGAGTAAGTCAGCCTTTTGGCTCGCCGTTAAATTGGCTAAAGCATAACTGGCCTGTTTGGCATTTTGGCCAAGTTGCTGTAAATACTGATCTTGATTCATTTGACTCAAAACAGACCTCGCTTATAAGACAACCATGTCGTTGCGGTGCACTATTGCGTCACCATAATCGTAACCGAGTACAGACTCGATCTCGTCGGAATGCTTACCCGCAATCAAACTCAGGGCTTGGCCACAGTATCGTGTCATCCCTTTAGCAATCACTTTACCTTGTTGATCAACTAATTGTAGCGTCGCACCACGTTCAAACTGACCTTTAACGCCTACGATACCTTTAGACAATAGACTGCGGCCCTTGTCAGTCACGGCTTTGACCGCGCCCGCATCAAGCACTAAAGAACCTTGAGTTGCAGGTCCCGCTAGAATCCACTGTTTGCGGCTTTCGAGCGGGTTTTCGATGGCACTAAAGTGAGTACCGACGGACTCTTTGGCGACCACTTTTTTGATCACATCTGGGTGATGGCCAGAGGCGATAACCACTTCGATGCCAGCACGGCGAGCAATATCCGCTGCTTCCAATTTAGTCGACATACCACCCGTGCCTAAACCCGATACAGAACCGCCCGCCAGCATACGCAGACTATCGTCAATCTTCACCACCTGTGAAATTAACTTAGCGTTCGGGTTAGTACGTGGATCCGCATCGAATAAGCCCTTTTGATCCGTCAATAAAATCAATAAGTCAGCATCGCATAAGAGTGCTGCGCGCGCCGATAAATTGTCGTTATCGCCCACTTTAATCTCATTGGTAGCAACGGCATCGTTTTCATTGATGATCGGCACAATATTATTGGCCAACAAGGCATTGAGCGTGTCGCGGGCGTTAAGGTAACGCTCCCTATCCTGCAAGTCGGCACGGGTCAGCAGCAATTGGCCCACATGCAGCCCATAAATACTAAAGAGTTGTGCCCAAGCGAGGATCAACTGACTTTGCCCGACAGCGGCTAACAATTGCTTATTGGCCATAGTGTCGGGCAGTGTCGGGTATTGGAGATGTTCACGCCCAGCGGCAATTGCCCCTGAGGTGCATAATACGACTTCGACCCCTGACTTCATCAGTGCGGCCATTTGACGAGCAAGCTCAACCATGTGGGCTTTATCTAGCTGTTTACTGCCAGAGGTCAGCACACTCGTCCCTAACTTCACTACCACGCGGCGATACGCAATCTCACTTAAGTTCATTATTCATTTGTAACAAAATAACCGAACAATCCTTATACCTAATCCGCTGAGTAATTGGTAGCAAGGAGTTATTAACTCGAGATAAATTTTCGTTTTTGCTTAGAATCGCGCATTAAAAAGGGCCATCGATTAGATGGCCCTCAAAAAATGTAAACAATCTACGCTGCGAGTTTTTACTGTACAGGTGAATTAATCGACAGCATCAACCATAGACAAACTTAGCTACAAACAATGCGGCTAATACTAAAATGCCCACATTAAGATCGCTAAAGCGACCTGTGAGTAATTTGATTGCTGCATATGAGATGATCCCAAAGGCAATGCCCGTCGCGATAGAAAACGTTAGCGGCATTAATATACACACAACCACCACAGGCGCGGCTTCAGTCAAATCTTCCCATTCGACATGCACCAGTCCCGACATCATCAAAATCGCTACATAAAACAGTGTGCCCGCAGTTGCATAAGCCGGGATCATCCCCGCCAATGGCGATAAAAATAACGCAGCAATAAAGAGTAATCCCACCACAACGGCCGTTAAACCAGTACGACCACCCGCGCTCACACCCGCGGTGCTTTCGATATAACTTGTCGTGGTGGAAGTGCCAAAAGCCGCCCCCGCAATCGTTGCTAAACTGTCAGCGGTTAAGGCACGATTCAGACGTGGTAAACGGCCTTTATCATCGAGAAAACCACCGCGCTGTGCAACCGCCACTAAAGTGCCAGAGGTATCGAAGAGATCCACAAATAAGAAGGCAAAAACGACTGATAGCATAGTTACTTCAAATACTTGGGATAAATCCATCTTCATAAATGTAGGTGCGATTGAAGGTGGCATTGATACAATACCCTGATACTGCACATCACCAAACACTAATCCTAGGCCAGTGATAATCAGAATGCTGGCAATCACCGCCGACTTCATTCCCCGCTGCACCATAGCAATAATGAGGAAAAAGCCCAGCACAGCCATAACCGCCGGAAATGCCGTGATATCGCCCAGCGTCACTAGCGTAGCAGGACTTGCCACCACAATACCGGCGCTCTTAAGGCCAATCAGGGCAAGAAACAAACCAATACCTGCAGCAATACCGATACGTAACGACATGGGAATACTATTTACAATCCATTCTCGAATACGCACTAAGGACAAGATTAAAAAGCAAATTCCCGACAGGAATACCGCGCCTAACGCAGTCTCCCAGCTGTAACCCATTTCACCCACGACTGTGTAGGTAAAAAAGGCATTAAGTCCCATACCTGGAGCAAGCGCAATGGGATAATTCGCCATCAGCCCCATAACCAAACAGCCGACAGCCGCCGCCAAACAGGTCGCCACAAATACAGCTCCATGGTCCATGCCCGCATCGGCTAACATCATTGGGTTCACAAAAATGATGTAGGCCATCGTCATAAATGTTGTCAAACCTGCGACCGCTTCCTGCTTGAGGCTCGTTTGATTTTGTTTCAGTTTGAACAGTTTTTCTAACATGGAACAAGGTTCCTTTTTATTTTAAGTATGTAGGGTATTTAGATGTGAACACTATGTAACGTGATAACATTTGCAGCCGATTATAGGGAGTTTAGGCTGGTCAGGCCAGAGAAGAGGCTGTCGTACGAGAAAATAATGGGGGGAAATATTAACTAATCTTGCTTGCTGTAACTTGTTTTACCAGTACGGAAAATACTTAGGACTAAAAATACCAAAGCTGCGACGAGAAAGCACACCAGACCGATGATATCCATTGAATATGCGTTGTATATTGCCCCCATAAAAAAGACCAAGGCCGCAATTGTTAAAGGATTTTTAAATTTAAATAATGTTTTCATACAGATCCTTATTTAGTCCTAACGCATGGCACCAATAGCGCGAAATATGAGCTACCGAAGCGTTAATCAATTAGCTGCTTAATTGGCGAGAATAGCACTTCTGAGTTGAATTTATATATTAACTTCCGGTAACTTCAACTTTATAAAACTGACTCTTTTCTGAAAGCTGTTTAAATACCCAAGGTGGATTCAGTACCGATATGTTCTTGACGCCAAGTTTATTCAGATCGCTGATGGCGTAATACCAACCGACATAACTACCCGCATCTTCATATTTTTTATATTTATCACTTTGGCCAAGTGTGGTGATGTTGGGATTAACGCCTAATTTTTGAAAGAAATCAGCTTCTCTTGCCACCGTTTTTTCACCATATTCATCAAAGTGTTTTTGAGTGGCCTCACGCTCAGATTCAGGTAAGGTTTTGATAAATTCAGAGACTCCAGCAGCCATGCCAGAGGTTCCACCATGAAGCCCATCAAGGCATGGTTCGTGATTCGTTTTTCATGTGCAGCAGAGAATACGTAGTTAGCACATGAAGATAAACAATACTCAGTCACCTCAACATTTAAACTATTTCTGTTAATAAACTCTGCTAAATCAAGGCCTAAATTAACTGCACCACCAAGACTCTTAATAGATAGCCATTTTATTTTTGAAGTGTTTTCCTTAAATATTTCAAACACCATTTCATTGGCTTCTTTTGTTAACCCTCCATGATAGTGAATCTTATCACCGTCTAGGGAAACTTGAGTTTACTCATTTGCATAGCAAAATGTGCTGGCAAAAATCAAACTTAAAGAAAATAGATTTAAAAACTTAGCCATACCGATTCCTTTTGGTATACAACAGCCTATCAACGATAGTACTGACAACCTATCTTAACCCAATGAAAATAAATTATATTTTATTGATTAAATTACTGACAACAACATGTCATGACAATAAGCCGTTAGTCTGAATAAAAGTAAGAAGCTCAAAATAGCTCTATAGGGTCATTTGCGAAAGGCAATCATATCTAGCGTATTCATTTATCTTTTAAAAAATCTAATCACAGAAATAGAATGGCTTAAACGTATTTGGAGAACAAGCGGTTTTACGTTAGATAGAGGATCAGTGCCGAACCGAAAACTTACCTCTTCACACAGCCGTTTCGCAGCTCTCAACAACACCTATCAGCTCAGCGATTTCGCTTAGATGGGTATCGACCCAAGCGCTACTGATCGGCCCCCAGGTGACTATACGGTAATAACCTGAATTGTTACGGCTGCCTTCCTGCACAAACTCGACTCGAATACCTATATCCTCAAAAGCTGCGATAGCATCCTGTAAAGTTCGGCGAGGCATTCCGGTTAACTTATTGAGTGATAATAGATTATGGCGGTCATCATCCATTAAATGCGCCAAATATAACTTACGCAGAAACGCCTTATTTTGCTTTGAAACCTGTTGGGATGCTGGCATTGAAAGTGACATAGGATGACCTGTCTGGAAACAAAAGTAATTATCATCAAAACTACTTTATATTCAGTCAATAAGGCAATAGCCAATACTAAATACTTACGGTTCGCGACAAGATCATCAGATAACAAATCTGCACTTAAATCAAACGAAACGACTTGTCATCCTCCCCCAACAACTGTTATTTCTAATATCACTCAACACCTATGAAGAAAGGCTAAAATGAGCCAGACAATCACAGCAGACCAAATACTGACATTTTGGTTTGAAGACATTGACCCAAAGCTTTGGTGGATTAAAGATGTTGAATTTGATACCCAGATCAAACAGCGCTTCGAAGGTGTACTACTTCAAGCTAAACGGGGAGAACTTTCACATTGGCGAATCACGCCTCAAGGTCGATTGGCTGAAATCATAGTGCTCGATCAATTCTCCCGTAATATTTACCGCGATACGCCTGCCGCATTCGAAGCCGATGCGATAGCCTTAGTGCTCGCCCAAGAGGCCGTTGCCCAACGGGTAGATACAGCACTAAAATCCAAACAAGTCCCTTTTCTATTTATGCCCTATATGCACAGCGAATCGGCAGCCATTCACCAAGTAGCAGTAAAACTGTTTAATCGCGAAGCTGCGATAACAAACCTCGCGTTTGAACTGCGCCATAAAGCGATTATCGACAGGTTTGGCCGCTATCCACATAGAAATATTATCTTAGGCAGGGAGTCTACGGCGGAAGAAATTGCTTTTCTGACTGAACCGGGCTCATCCTTTTGAGCCTGTAATAGGTTAAAGCGTTAATGTGTATTTGATAAATAAAGCCGTGCTGAGTTCACAGACACACTACACTTACTCAAGAAAGTCATGGAATGACTTGGCGAGTATCAAACACAGTTGCAAGTGTATACCGCGGAGGTGTTGGTAACTTATGGCGCATAAACTAAATAAGCCAAATAGCTCAGTGGCTCGTCGTAACCGCTATAAATTGATGGGGTTACTCATCCTATGCGGCGCTCAGCTCGGCCAAGCGGCTGAAATTAAGATAGGCGTCAGCCTGTCTATCCCGCCCTATGTCATCCAAGCAACCAATAGCGGGATCGAACTCGAATTACTTAACCAAGCCCTCGCCGTTAAAGGCCATACTGCTTCTATCCACTACTTACCACTGGCGCGCACTTTCCATGAACTCAGGGAGGGTAAACTCGATGGCATCATCAACATCAAAGAAGGAATGATTAACAACGTTTTTTATTCCAACGTTGCGATAACCTACCAAAACTGCGCCATTAGCCTCGAGAGTAATCAATTTAACATCAATAGCATAGAAGACTTAAACAACAAACAAGTCGTCGCCTTTCAACGTGCATCATCGTTACTGGGGGAAGAGTTTGCCAACATGGTTAAGACCAATAGCGGCTACCAAGAACAAGCGAGGCAAGTGCAGCAGGTTTATATGCTGATGAAGCGCAGAGCCGATGTCGTTGTGATGGATAAAAATATTTTCAAATACTACTTAAAGCAGGCCTATCTTGAGGGCAAACTCACTGAGAAAGACTTAAAACAACAGGCGATTTGCCACCAAATATTCCCACCTACAGAATACAAGTTCGCGTTTCTCAGTGAACAAATTCGGGATGATTTTAATGCGGGACTCAAACAAATTACCCAAGATGGTAGCTTAGTGGCTCTGCAGGAAAAGTATCGACGCCTGATGTCATTTGACAATGAAGCCGAGGCGTCGACTAAGTTAACAGAACCTAAAATGATCAAAAATGATTCCTACTAAACTTATCCCATAGTGTTATTTCACCACCAACACAGGGCACTTAGCGTACTTAACAATATCCTGTGTAACGTGGGGTTTTAAAAAGTCAGCTAAACCGCTGCTCCCATGACTAGCGATAACCACCATGCCTACATCAACGGCTTCCGCTAAAATCTCATCAATAGCATCACCATGGCGCACGACTAACTTAATATTGAGCCCTTCGGTAAGGTTCTGCTGCATTTCCTGCTGCAAACTTTGCATTTTTGCATCAACGAAAGCTTTGAGTTCATTTTCCAATGTAGCGGGAATATCGACCGCAATACCATAACAATGGGCGCCACGGGCAGGGCTAGTCACATGCAACAACCGAATATCGACGTGATAAACATTTGCCATTTCAACCGCATATTTTAACGCATGGGCCGCAGTGGATGAAAAATCCGTAGGGCATAACACTTCTTGAGTACGCATAAGCTTATCCATCATTTGAGTTTTTAATTAAGCTAATTATTAAGGCCAAAATACCACTATTTTATAGCAGTTTGCTATGCTTCTTGCGTACCCATTTCAATTAATTATTCTTTATCAATCAAAAAGAAAGGACGCTATAAGCGCCCTTTGGATTTATAGAGTCAAAGCCAGTTACTTAACCACAAGCACAGGACAAGTTGCACCATTCGCCACCGCTTCTGAGACATTGGTGTGTAAAAAATGCGAAATCCCAGTTCGGCCATGGCTAGCAATTACTACCATGCCAATGTCTTTACTGTTGGCCTCTTCTAAAATTTGATAGACAGGATCGCCACGGCGGATCAAGGTAGTGATAGGAAGCTCAGTATTCAATCCATCCAATAGTGCTCGCATTTTAGTTGCCGCCGCTTCCTCCATGCTTTTAGCAAGCTCTTCAGGGGTAATAGATAGAATCATAAAGTTTTCATCACCGATCGGCTGTTCAACCACATGTAAGATTTTTAGCCCTACATGGTATAGATTAGCCATTTCAATGGCATAACTCAGTGCATGGGCCGCAGTTTCCGAAAAATCTGTGGGCCAGAGTATTTGACCTGTACGCATAATTTGTACTCCTTCTATGGCGCGAATGGATTGCTGGGTGAATCTTTACTGTGCTGCTATAACGCCCGATTTAGCGCATTGGCAGACCACAAACTTCATCTCACAACCTTAGTCTCTTAGCCAAGCAACAGCATCGCCATTATCAACAAAAAACCTTACCTCAGCAGGCGTAAACCAGTTTGCCAATTTAGCCAACACTTCCTGCAAAGTCGTCTTACCGACGATAGCTATTTTCTCGAAATGACGAATATGCTTCACCCCAAGTTTGAGATCGTCCCAAGCGGCCTGTAGTTCCAAGCCTTCCAACTCGGTGACATCTACCAAGGCAAAGATATCAGGATCTTTCACCCCAGCTAATGCAGACTCCAACACAGGCACCATCATTTCGTAGTCTTGATGAGTTAAGGTACCGATAGCTTTAAAGGTAACGAAAAAATCATCATCACCATAACGCTCAATACCAATCGAAATTCCGTGCTTTAACAATGCCATACATACTCCTTATGTAACAACCCTTGATTTAGTGTAAAAGCTAACGCCACAACAAGCCGTGATCTTGCTCAAAAATACACCAGATACCTTGCACCATCTCACTAAGCAAGCTAGGATAAACCGACTAATCAGTCGGTACTGATTTAATAAAAGACTCAATCTAGACGATTACTTAAATAAAGTACCGAATAAGACTCTGCCTACCATTTCCCTTGGAGCAACCACTATGAATATGGCCACCGAACACCTTAATACTTCGCCACTGACTCAGTTGCTCCAACGCCAACGCAGCAGTTATTTAGCGGCGCCGAATCCTAATTACGCTACGCGAGTGGAGCAATTAACTCGACTGAAGGCGGCCATACTGCAATTTCAAACACCCTTAGTCGAAGCCTTAAGCCAAGACTACGGCCATAGATCGATTGATGACAGCCTGATCTCAGACATTATGCCTGTCATCAACAACATCAATTACAGCTTGAAAAATCTCAAAAAATGGCTCAAACCCAGCGCTCGCCATGCGGGCATCTTACTCGCACCCGCCAAAGTCACAGTGCATTATCAACCTTTGGGGGTGATCGGTATTATCGTGCCGTGGAATTTCCCCGTCATGCTGTCAATTGGCCCGCTAGTGACTGCTATTGCCGCGGGTAATCATGCCATGCTCAAAATGTCAGAATTTACCCCAGCGACCAACCAAGTGATCAAACAGTTATTGGCACAAGTCTTCGATGAATCCCACGTGGCGGTTGTTGAAGGTGAGGCGGACATTGCTGCCCAATTTTCTGCCCTGCCCTTCGATCATTTACTCTTTACAGGCTCGACCACAGTCGGCCGTCATGTGATGCGCGCCGCAGCGAATAACCTCACCCCAGTAACACTCGAATTGGGTGGTAAATCGCCTGTGATTATCGCCCCCGATATGCAGCTTGAGATAGCAGTAGAACGAATGATTTACGGTAAGTGTTTGAATGCCGGACAAATCTGCGTAGCCCCTGATTATGTGCTTTGCCCTAAAACCAAGGTGGATGACTTTATCGCCGCCTACCAAGCTAAGTTTAAGGCCATGTACGGCACCATTAACCACAATAAGGACTATGGCAGCATCATTAATACACGTCAGTTTGACCGCTTGATGACAGTGCTCGAAGACGCTAAAGCAAAAGGTGCCCGTGTTATTTCGGCGACGGACGAAGCCATAGATAGCCAACATCGTAAACTCGCAACTCAGTTGATAACTCACACCAGTGAAGACATGCTATTGATGCAAGAGGAAATCTTTGGTCCATTGTTACCGATTATTAGCTACGACTCCTTAGATGAAGCGATTCAGTACATCAACCACAGAGCCAGACCCTTAGCGCTTTATGTGATGAGTTTCGATGAGCCAACTCAGCAAAAGATCCTCCAGCAGACCCATTCTGGCGGTGTTTGTATCAATGAAACCGTATTTCATGTCGCCGCCGACGATGCGCCCTTTGGCGGAATAGGCCCGTCGGGCATGGGGCATTACCATGGCAAGGAAGGCTTTTTGACCTTCAGCCACGCTAAAACGGTACTCAGCCGTGGCCGATTCAACACAGGCAAATTTGTTCACCCGCCCTACGGCACTTTTATCCAGCGCATCTTAATGAAGCTATTTTTGCGCTAGTCATTGGGGGATAAATCTTGAATAAACCATCAACAACACAACCCATTAAAACCATGACAGATAAACGCCAAGCTATTCTCGATACTGCTTTAGCGCTCTTTGTCAGCCAAGGATTTCATGGCACGTCTACCGCCTCGATTGCGAAACAAGCAGGTGTAGCAACGGGCACCTTGTTCCATCACTTCCCTTCTAAGGAAGCCTTGATGGAATCTTTGTTTCTTACCATAAAACAAGAATTTGCCGATGCCTTACTGTTAAACACCCATAAGGGCAGCGATCTTAAACACAATGCCCTACAACTATGGCAAAGTGCGATAGATTGGTCGCTGGATAACCCTGTCAAACAACTGTTTTTTCAGCAATATTCAATGTCGCCCATGATTGCCGCTAAGGTGCGCGATCAAGCGATGAATAGCATCTTAGGCTTTATTAGCGAACTCATTAAGCAGGGACAAATGATGGGGCTAATCGCCCATTATCCAGTGGAATTGATGCTAGAAAACTGCCACGGCCAATATCTAGCAGCAACCCGATTCTTTATCGATAACCCGCACTTGGGGACAGATAAAACATACCGCGATGCCAGTTTTGAACTGTTTTGGAAGGCCATGCAAGCGGACTAAAATAGCCTAATATCAACTGACTGCTGCAATAACTGCAATAAAAAACCGAGTCAGCTTAACTGGCTCGGTTTTCTTTTACGCTATCGCGACTAAGTGCTAAAGCAGAAGCCTGCTTTGCTCTAGCATCTAATACCGGCTTTCAGACACCTAGCCCTGACTCAACTCCTGGGCTTTTTCTGCTGGCTGCGCCACTTGAGTTGGGCTCCAGTAACCTTGTTTGATACCCTTATCAATCAGCTCAGCGACCGCCAATTCAATGGCTTGTAATACGCAAAACTGCACTGGCTCATTGGTAGTAAAACCGACTTCAGCCTCGGCTAATCGATTTAAACTCGTGTAACGGAACAAACCCGCACGCATTTCTTGGGACAAGACTCGTTTGCTGGTTGAGACCGACATCATAACTTTACCTGTGTGTACATCCACGGCTCGTAGATAAATGGTCACCAGATCTTCACGGTACATTTCAGAGGCGCCAATACCATAGTATTCGACCCCGCTACCGCCTGTGCTAGTGTTGGTCTCATAACTAATCACTCCACCTTCGAGTAACAATCTGGCGGTGGATAATACGGGCACTTCATCGCCCTTAGTACCGCTCTGTTTATTGCTGATCTTACGCTCGGTAAGCAAATTTTGTAGCCCTTCACGCTCAACGGGTGTAAACCATTTAGAGTCGAGCAAAGTCTGCATCAACATCGATGTTGCACCCTGAGTAACCGCGGTCGAAAATGAACTCACGTTAGCCTGCGGCTTATATTGGCCAGTTTGATCGCGAAAGGAATACACGGCCACAGGGATAGGAAACTTAGGTCCTGGTTGAGTTTGCAACCCACGCATCACCTCACTCAAGGGGTTAACCTCGGCAGCCGTGATATTTAAATCGGGTTTGGAGATCAGGCTACAGGCCGACACACTTAGCAGTAATAAACTCACTAACACTAGACGGGCCATTAGTTGACTCCTCCGAATGTCGGCATTTCAATCACAGTGACTTCACCGGTTTCAGTATTAGTAATAGTTAGCATCACGCCATTTCCCGTAGAAGCCACTTCAATCCGAAAATCACCTGTATCGTAAACACCATCGGTAATTTCACCATCAGCAACACCGCGGGTGATTGAGTTAATGATATTACGCTCTAGGGATTCTTTAAAACGGGTGACAAAGTCCTTCTCGGTCGAGGTAGATTTATTATCATTCTGGGCTTGAGCTTTATTTAATAAGAAAGCCCCATTTTGTGGATTGCCGCCAAAGCTGGGATTCACTGGCGTATAAATCAATTCAGTGGCTTGGCCACTGCTTGCCACACATAGCGTGACAAGAGCAAGTAACGTCCTGTATGTCATTATTATTATCCTAAAAGTCGTCCGATGTTCCTGAAAAATCACCTGTTATTGCATTGGCTCTGACTTGCGCTAAATAATCAATCGTAAGCAAAATCGCCTGCTCTGCGCTCTCTTTAATCGGATTTGCACGACGACCAAAATGGGTGGTGTAAATCCGAGTCCCGTTTACCTCTAAGGTTAAAACGGTTCCAGCTTGTGGAAACACTGTCTCATATAGAGTGACGTTAAAGCCTTGAGTAAAGGGCAGTTCGCGCCAATAGCTTGAGTAGTAAAAGCCAAAGTCCTTACCAAACCGAGTCAAGGTTCTATCTATTACTAAGCCACTAATTTCAATGTCGTTATCGGCAATAGTGATAGGGGAAGCCAGCAGCAGGAATGGACATAAAACGTAAGTAAGCAGACGCTGTTTTAACTGTTTCACTTATCCCTCCTTAACCTTTTTAATCGAACCTTAAAAACCGCGCTAACCTCTGTTAGAACAAGGTGAGTTTTAACGCAAATTTTCGATAAAACAGGTTAACAGGGTTAAAGATCTCCCGTCATTACGCTGGGGGGCAAATTAGCCCGAAGAGCTAAGGTAAAAAGGCAAAAATAGCCCATTTGGCTAATACGCCAAGAGGCAGTTGAGGATAGGAGTTATGCTTTAAACAAGCGGATAAGATAAGCAATAAAAAATGCGACTTAAGAGTCGCATTACGGTGTTTATTCAAAACGTGAGCATTATTGTGGTAACCATAGTCGAACCAACAGGCCACCGTCACTGCGATTATGCATGCTAATACTGCCATCGTGGGCTTCAATAATTTCACGGCACAAAGGTAAACCTAAGCCTGTACCCGATTGTTTTGTTGAGTAAAACGGCAGTAGCGCCTGCTCTAATACTTCACCAGACATACCTGCGCCGCGATCCTCAATCACAATACTAAAACCTGCACCATCCACTAAGGTTTGATACCGAATCGATAGAGTGACATCCTCGGGGTTTGAGCCAGATTCATGGGCGTTTTTAAGTAAATTGAGGAGCACTTGCTCCATCTGTCCTTGATCGAAAAAACCATCAACCTCAGGTAACTCATGAATGAGTTTAAAGGGATAATGCTGAGTTAACTGGGCAGTAAATTGCCCCCAATTTACCTGACGCCGTTGCGGGAGCGGCAACTTAGCAAAACGGGCATAGTTGAAGATAAACTGGCTTAGATGACTGGTACGATTCTCGATCGTATCGAAAATTAAGGTTAGCTTGGGATTATCAATATCTTTGGTGAGCAGTCGGCCCGAGTTCACCATAGAGGCTATGGGCGCCACTGAGTTATTGAGTTCATGGCTAATAATGCGGATGACTTTTTTCCATACTGCCACCTCTTGACGATTGAGCTCGCGGGTCATCTGCTTGAGCAAAATTAAGTTATGCTGTTGGTTATTCAATAAAAATTGGCCGCGACTTAAATACCAAGTTTCCACATCATCTTCACCCATGGCGAAGAGTCCGTTCTTTTCATGTTTAAGCGCCAAGGCCAATACTTCGGGCAAATCCACCAGCAATTCATCTAGGCTCAAGCCTTCCATTCTGCCCTTTTTATGGAATAGGTGACGCGCCGCATCATTGGCGTAAATGAGCCGCTGATGATCGTCCAGTAACAACATCACATTGGGAGAACTTTGAATCACCTTATCCAGTAATAACTCCCGCTGGTAAATGTACTGCCTTTCTTGGCGCAATTTTGCCGCCGAATGGTTAAATAACTGCGCTAAGGTTTTGAGCTGACCTTCGCCATGTTCAGGAATACTCACACTAAAGTCATTATCACTAAAATTTAGCAAGCCGACTTCAAGGGAATCTAAACTGCGGCCGAGATGTCGAGTCAACCAAGCAATACCTAAACCACAGACAGCACAAGCGAGAAGCAACACGATCAAACCTTCACCTAAGGTCAAACTCGATACACGATCTCCCTTAGCTATATCAGCGGATATCGCAGGAGATACAGGTGCTTTGGGCGGTAAAATGGATAGCGGTTCTATACGTAAAGGCTCAACCACATGAGGAATAGAATTAAACAGCCCTTCTTTAAGTTGTTCTAACTTGAAGAGTTTTATTTGTAACTGCTCTTGTTTAAGTTGTTCAAGCTTTTGCAGCTCGGCTTTAATCTGCTCGGCCCTCTGGTGCGCTTGCATCGCCGCAGCCTCCTGCAATTGCTCACTATTGTTAAGGGCGAGTTCGATGGAGGCGACCGTTTTCTCAAGCTCCGCAAAATCCAGTTGCACATTCACATCAGGGATTTCAATCGTGTTAGACGTGGCAACAGACGAAGCATAGGGTGAGATATACTTCACCAAAGCAAAACTCAGCAAGACGCCAAAGGCGCAGCAAGCCATTGAAAAAATGATAAGTTTAGTTCGAATTAACACTCAGATTCCTTAATCGATAGCCTAGCATCTGCATTTAGCCTATGACTTATCTAAACCAAACTTGTCCATCCGCCGATACAGCGCTTGGCGACTGAGTCCAAGCGCTTTTGCCACCCGAGCAATTACGCCATGATGCTGTTTTAGCGCCGCTTCGATATCTTCTCGGCTCACGTCTATCGCCTCATTGGCATCTGACACTTGGGCACGAACAGACTCATGATAAAATGCGGTATTTACGGGGATGGAAGCGGGCGAATAAACAGGCAGAGGATCAGAGTGTCTCAAGCCAGATAGCCGCGACTCAGATACAGCCGAAACACTGGAAGCAGATTTGATGACACTCGCAACAGGTGCCAAACCAAAGTCAGCCTCAGCCAGCACATGGCTTTGCGCCAACAATACGGCCCGCTTACAGGCGTTTTCAAGCTCGCGCACATTTCCCGGCCAGCGGTGCTGTAATAACGCCTGCAAAGCAGGTTTACTCAAGCTAAAATCGCTGCCAATAAAATGCTGCACTAAAGGTAAAATGTCATCGGTGCGTTGATTCAGCGGTGGCAATGCCAGTTCAATCACGTTTAAGCGGTAAAACAAATCCTCACGGAATCGCCCTTCGGCGATATCTTGGGCCAGATCCGCATTGGTCGCACTGATCACCCGCACTTTTACTTTCTGGGTTTTATGGCTTCCTAAGCGTTCAAATTCGCCGGTTTGTAGCACCCGCAATAATTTCACTTGACCAGACAAAGGTAAATTGCCAATTTCATCTAAAAACAGCGTGCCGCCGTCGGCCGCTTCGAAACGGCCAATACGTGCTTTAGTTGCGCCCGTAAAAGCGCCCGCCTCGGCACCAAACAGCTCGGCCTCTAATAAATCCATCGGCAAAGCACCGACATTGACCTTAATGAAAGGTTTGTTTTTTAAGGGAGAATTGGCATGGAGAATATCGGCAAGCTTGTCTTTACCCGCGCCATTGGGGCCAGTGATCAAGACCGACACATCGGAGCGCGCCAGTTGCAAGGCTAAATCAATGCAACGCTGCATAGCACCGCTACCAAAGACAATACCGCAGAGATCCGCATCGGCGATCGCCACTTGGCGTTGATGATTCACCCGCTCCAAGCGGTGGTTAGCACGGGAGAGTTTATAAAGCGCAATCAGATTAGTGATGCTATTGAGTAGCTTAGCGTCATCCCAAGGTTTGCCCATATAATCGGCGGCGCCCGCTTTGACTAATTCAACTGCGGTTTCGAGTTGCGTCCACGCCGTCATCAAAATAATCGGCAAATCCCCTTGGCGTTCGCGCAGGGCGTAAAACAGCTGCCGACCTTCCTCACCCGAGGTGGTATCTCGGGTAAAGTTCATATCTTGGATCACTAAATCCACATCTTGAGTCGCCAATAACCCAAGGGCGTCCTCTGGGCTATGGCAAATCAGCACCCGATAATCATTGAGTTCTAGCATCAAACCTAGGGCTTGGCAGATGGCATGATTGTCATCGACGATAAGGATAGTATCCATAAGTGTGAGTGTTGTCCTAAGTAAAACTGTTAACCGTAAAGTAACAAAAAGTGCAATAACATCCTATTGTTATCGCACTTTTGTCGAGCTTTTATCGTACCTTGAGTGACATCAAATATTCCGCTATACGCTGCGGGTTGCGGTTGCTGGCGAAATATTTGCCGCTTTACGCGCTGGTAAGTAAACCGCTAACGTGGTGACAATAAACAAACCTGCCACAGTAATTAGTGGGTAGCTTAAGTCCAACATAGGCAAGCTATAGATTTTCATCAACTGTTGGCCTAACTGTATCGCTAACAAGCCGCCCAGCACGCCTCCCGCTAAGCAAATCAAATAGTTCTCCACGAGGAAGTAACTGATAATATCGCGCTTTTTAGCCCCCAATGCACGGCGGGTACCTATCTGCTTAGTGCGGCGCTGGATATTAAACATCACCATGCCCGTTAAACCGAGCGAGGTGATAAGCAATAACAACACCACCATCATAGTTAACACAGTAATCATCAATTTATGATCGCGATATGAACTATCTTTTAAGGCCTCGATTGACTTAAATCCATCGAGTACTCGGTTTGCATTCTCTGCCAGCAGCGCTTTTTTTATCGCGTCTTTAAGCTCGGCGTGAAACTCAGGTTTGGCCCGCACCATATAAGAACTACTGCCATAATCCACATTTTGAATCACACTATTTTCAAGGCTAGAACTGTCAATCCACGCGCCTTGTAGTTTTTCGACTACGCCAATCACAGTGATCTGCGCATCCTTACCCTCGTACAACACTTTGCCAAGTGCCGATTCATCAGGCCAAATGGCTTTGGCTAACACACTGGAGATGATCGCTAATCGGCTAGGGCTATCGAGGTTATCCTTAAGTTCATGGGGGTAAAAGTTACGCCCCTCAATCAGCTTAATGCCTAAGGTCTCAATGGTGTGATCTGTCCCTAAATACATGGCAAATTGCGGTGTCGATTTAGCGCTATCTGGGTCGGGGCCCAGATTTAACGTGCTCGACCAGCCGCCACCGCTTAACGGCAACATATTGGTTGAGGTCGCATCAATCACATTGGGTAGCCCCCGCAAAATTTGCTGATCAATTTTGTTTTGCGCGGTTTTATCAATCAATGGATCAAAGTTAAACAAGCTAAAGGTCAATACTTCTGACTCTTTAATCCCCGAATCACGCTGCATCAGGACTAAACGCTCTTGAATAATAAAGCTCGCATTCGCCACAATCGCCACTGACAAAATAATTTGAATAAGCAGTAAGATTGGACCGCTTTTACTGCGCAATAAACTGCTGAGAATAGGTTTAATATGCAACATAATAAGTCCCCTACTGGCTTTTAAGATAAACGCTAGGCTTAGTGCGACACACCACCCACGCGGGATACAAACCAGCCAATAACGCTGTGCCCACCGCAATACTTGGGGTGATAATCCACATACTTGCCGATAACTGGGTTAACCCCTTCGCGACCTCAAACTGGGCCGATAACCCATAAAGCGAAGCATAGGCCCAAGCCAGTCCCAGCAAACCACCGAATAAACCAATCATGCCCACTTCAACCATATATTGAGCGAAGATTTGACCTCGGCTAGCGCCAATGGCGCGGCGTACACCCACTTCGGGCGCGCGCTTGAGAAACTTGGTCAGCATCAAACCTAATATATTGACTAAACAAACACTTAAAAACAGAACACTCAAACCGACCAAGATTTTATTGTCTTCTGGCACCACATGATTGTATTCAAGCCAAGTTGCCACATCGGATACTTTGACTGAATCAGCGGCAGATTTATTATCCGTAAAACGGCCTAGGGCTTTTTGCTCCGCCACATAATTGCTGAGCCAAGAACGGTAACTGGCTACTGCGTCTTTATTTGGTAACTCAACCCAATACAGCAGCCACACTTTTTCAGAGTTAAGGCGATCACTGTAACTATTCATCGTCTCAAACTTCCAACCTGACGTGTTACCCCATATATCAAACTCTTCGATAGGCGTCAGCGAAAACGGCACAAAAATTTGTTCCGTGTCGTTAAAGGCACCGTTAGTGGGATCATAATATTTAGGCTTAGGATCCCAAGCATCAATCACACCAACCACTTGATAAGGTTTACGATTAAGATAGATAACTTTGCCAACACTGTTTTGACCCGCAAATAACTTTTGATTGAGTTTATCGTTAATCACCACTTGATAAGCAGGCTCAGTGTCGACGGATTTATCCCACGCATTACCGTACAAAAATGGCACGTCAAACAGCTTGAAAAAGTCACTGTCCGTCACCCGAATGCTTTCTAAAATAGGCGCAAAATTGGCATCCTCCGTTTGCACTGCCATCCCAGTGCGAAACATCGCAGCTTGGCGTTTAGGTAAGGTATTGTTGCGCAGATTCATCGCGTCTTGGTAAGTCACTAACGAGTTTAACTCATCCCAAGAATCAGGACCTTGGCTCCAAAGCTGTACCGCATTTAACTCATCAGAGCGTTCACCCGCAGGATTAAATGACATCATTTTGTACACGTTTAACGTGGTGATTGTGATGCCAATACCAATCGAAATCGCCAACACCATCAACAGCGACAGCACTGGGGTTTTCTTAATGCTGCGCCAAGCTAAATCAACATAATAAAAGAACATAATGCATATCCTTAACGGTCGGCGTTGGCGACAAGTTTGTCGATATCAGTCGCAGCAGTGATATCACTGACATGTCGATGACCTTGATGATACATAGTAAAATCACACACTTGACCATCGACAATTTGAATGTTGCGTTGGGCGCGGCGAGCGAGTTCAGGATCGTGCGTCACCATGATAATGGTCGTGCCCGCTTGATTGATATTTTCGAGTAATTCCATCACTTGACGTGCCATTAGGCTGTCGAGGTTTCCTGTGGGTTCGTCGGCGAGCAGGAAGCGTGGCTTACCCGCCAATGCCCGAGCTATCGCCACCCTTTGTTGCTGTCCGCCCGACAACTGCGTAGGTAAATGCTTGAGGCGTGAAGCTAGGCCCACTTGCTCTAATGCCTCTTGTACGCGGCGTTGACGCTCCTTGGCATTAAAGCCACGGTAGCGCAGCGGCACTTCAATATTCTCAGCTAAGTTAAGATCGGGAATTAAATTAAAACCTTGGAAAATAAAGCCAATTTTCTCATTACGGACAGTAGCGCTCTTGTTATCGCTCAAGTTAGACACGTTAATCCCATCGAGAAAATAATCACCATGGGTAAAGCCTTCGAGTAAACCTGCGATATTTAAAAAGGTGGTTTTACCCGAGCCTGAAGGACCCGTTACCGCGACAAATTCGCCTTCGTTCACCTCGAGGTTAAAATCGCGCAGGGCGTGGGTTTCAACGAGATCCGTTTTAAAAACCTTGCTCACATTCTTCATTGATAACATATTAATTTCCTTTAATAATCAGTGTATTCTGCGCGTAAACAACTCGATAAAACGCAATGTATATTTATTTTTCAATTAAGCCATGGCATCACAGAGTCAGCCGAAAAAGGGCTGAACAACACAGTCTAAAAACCATACAAAGGCTTGGATCATCAAATCCGTAAATGCAACCGACACCTCACCCACCTGATGTACATCCTCCAAGGGATCAATCCATTCCAGCAGATTAAGCCCAAGAAAAAACCAACTATTGGCCTCACCGATACTTAGCTCAACGGCAATCACTAACAATGCTAATGCCAAAACTCCAAACACTTTAGATGACATCAACACGCTAATATTTAAGGGGTTATGTCGCATATCTGGCTCCTATTTAATGCATAACGCTGTACTTTTTATGGCTCACCTAAGGGCTCAACTGATTAGGGATGCCTTGTTTCGTGTGATTCAGTTCATTCTTACCTGCTCAGCACGATTAAAGGGATCGAGGCTTGAGATCACCCACTCATCTCCCGCTTTACCGCCATCCAGAACTTCCACTTGGCTCAGGCTCGTACTACCCAGTTTTATCGCACGGCGGGTCGCTAAATCGCCTTCGACTTGATAAGTTTTCTCCCCTCCACCGCTGGTCATAAAGGCGCCGCGTTTTACCATAAGAACATTGGGTCTGTGCTCTAATAACACTCGGGCCGAGATGCGTTGATTCTGGCGCAGTGTTAGGCTGTCGCTTTGGTCAAATTGCACCCTAGCGGTCACTTCACGGTTACGCACTTCAGGGGAAATCGACGATAACTTGCCCATTAACTTAATACTGCCAAAACTCAACTCGACTTCCATGCCTAAACCCAGATCATCCGCATAGGACTCAGGCACGGCTAACTCAGCCTCATAGGCGCTTAAATCCACGACGGTTAAAATCGGTTGGTTAGCGCTAAGACGGGTTTTCTGCTCGGTAATCCAGTTACCGATAATGCCGTTAACAGGTGCAACAATATTCAAGGCATCGACTTGGCGTTCTAATTCACGCACCGCGAGAGTTTGACGCTCAACTTCTAGGGCTTTATTTTTAATCTCAAAGGTTAACGTATCTTTCGTTAACGCAACTTCTTGCTCTGCATGCTTAAACTTCAGCTTGGCTTTGTGTAAATCATCTTTGCCCTTTTCATAATCAATCTGGCCAATAAGCTGACTTTGAATCAGTTCCTCTCCGCGTCGGCTTTCCCTATCCGCCGCTTCAAGATCGACCGTTGCGATATCTAAGGTTTGATAAGCTTGTAATTGATCGCGTCTTGCATCCAACTTAGCGCGCTCTAATGCACTCTCCATACCCGCTAATAGGGACTTGGCTTGCGCTAGCTGATTAGTGAGTCTTGGACTATCGAGTTTGGCGACCACATCGCCCTTATTAACAGTATCGCCAGGATTGCTGAGCAGAGTCACTGTGCCTTCCTCTGTGCTATACAAAATAGGCGCATTGGCCGCCACGATTTTACCTGTGGTCGCCACATCGCGGGTTAACGTTCCAATAAAGAGTTTTGCGGTAGTGATGTCGCTGCGGCTAAGGGATTTGCTAACACTATCAGAGCCTAAACTTGCCCACACTAAGGCGCTGACTAATAAGGCGCAACCGCCAATGATCAGCGGTAACTTAAGACGTTTAGAGGTCGATGGCACAAGTACTGTATCTTGGCCGCTAGTATCTTTAATCATGGCTTTACTCGCTTCCCTGTTGGAATCATCAGTGCCGGAACGTATCAACGGACACTATTGGAAATCTCTACCCCAGAGTTAGCAAAGCCTATGCCAAACAAGTAAAATTATTTACTTTCATAACCTTAACAAAAAATCACAGATAAAAGTGTCCGCGGACACTGGCGCTTTTATTTAAAAGTGTCCGCAGCAGTGAAATGAAAAGTGTCCGATTGAAAAAAAGCAGTTCCTAGATTCTAGGGTCTAGAATCTAGATTTATTAACCAAAACAGCCGAGTTTCCCTTTACAGTAAAATCCTTGCCACATAAGATCCCGCCACCCTCGCAGCAAAAACGATCAAAAGACCAAACCCTATGACTACAATAACAATCACTCGCCCAGACGACTGGCATATTCACTTAAGAGACGGCGCCCAGCTTAAAGATACAGTGCGCGATATCAGCCGCTATATGGGCCGCGCCATCGTGATGCCAAACTTAGTGCCCCCCGCTATCGATACCGAAACCGCACTGGCCTATTACGATCGCATTAAAGCGCAAGTGCCCGCGGGCTCACAATTCGAACCTTTGATGGTATTGTATTTAACCGACAAAACCAGCCCAGATGAAATCCGCAAGGCTAAAGCCTCGGGTAAAATTGTCGCCGCTAAACTCTACCCAGCGGGCGCGACGACTAACTCAGATTCCGGCGTAACCGATGTTAAAAACATCTATCCCGTACTCCAAGCCATGCAAGAAGTCGGCATGCTGTTTTTAGTCCACGGTGAAGTCACAGATTCAGCCATTGATATTTTCGACCGCGAGCGTGTCTTTATTGAAAATATCCTCAGTAAAATTGTCGCCGATTTCCCAGCGCTTAAAATCGTGCTTGAGCATATCACCACCAAAGATGCCGTCGATTTTGTCACTCAAGCCTCAGACAATGTGGCCGCGACTATCACAGCCCACCATTTACTGTATAACCGCAATCACATGCTGGCAGGCGGTATTCGTCCGCATTTTTACTGCCTGCCGATTTTAAAACGCAACACCCACCAGCAGGCGTTGTTAGGTGCAGCGGCAAGCGGCAGCAAGAAGTTTTTCCTCGGTACAGATTCAGCGCCACACGCCAAGGATAAGAAAGAAGCCGCCTGTGGCTGCGCGGGTTCCTACACGGCTCATGCTGCCATAGAGCTGTATGCCGAAGCCTTCGAGTCGGTCAATGCGCTGGATAAACTCGAAGCGTTCGCAAGCTTTAACGGCCCAGACTTTTACCATCTGCCACGTAATACCGATACCATCACGCTGGTCAAAAAGTCATGGGATGTCCCTGCCACTTACCCGCTTGGCGATACTAACGTAGTGCCTATTCGTGCTGGAGAAGCCATTGATTGGCAAGTTGAGTAAGCCTTAAGTCTTTAACATCAAGTCGCCTACGGGCGACTTTTTTATCAGATTTTGATTTTTAATCCACAATCGGTCAGTATCCTGCGCTTAGAATACGGCCCTTACTTATCACCTTTTAAGAGAAAATCAGTATGCCCACAAGGATGTTATTCTCCGTTTTATCTTCAAGCCTGTTGTTGACCGCCACGATCTCTTTGCCGACCTTTGCGGCCAATGAACTCACAGGGATCTGGCAGGGACAGTTAGGTAAAAGCAAAGTCAGAATTTGTTTTAATCAATATGGAACAGGCAGTTATTACTATCAACGCTACTTAACGCCGATAAGACTCGAGCAGCAAGATGAACTGTGGAAAGAAGAAGGCAATACCGGAAATTGGCAGTTTGATAGTGTCACGCCACAAAAACTGAGCGGCCATTGGTTTAAAGATACTGCGAGTAAATCATTACCAGTGCAACTTGAGCGAGAAATCAGCCCAGATAAGGTCGAGGATTGTGGTGCCGATGCTTACAATCTACCGCTAGAAACCAAGCCAAAACTCAGCCGAGGTAAATGGCAAAGCTACGAAAATATTGAGTATCGCCCGCTGACTTTTGGCACAGATGTAGGTATCGAATTTAAAGGCCCACAAACGGGTATATTGGCAATTAATCAATGGCTTGAACATAAGCTCACCGATGAAGCCCAACTAGCACAAACCTTTGACACTCGCCGCAGAATGCTGGCACAAATGGGCAGTTTTGTAACTGACGAAACCTTTGCCGAACCGATTTTTATTAATCAGCATTGGCTCAGTGTGCGCCTATATCGCTGGGCGGCAGGTTATGGCGCCAATGGTATCAGCCAAGAATTTGTGAGTTTCTCCCTTACCGACGGCAAACCTTTCCACCCATGGCAATGGTTTCTCGCCGATACTCAACCACAAAGCATGCTCGAGGGTATGAGTCATCCTTTACCCCCTGCATTAAGGGACAAATTGTTTGCTGGCAAAGCACCGGACGCAGAATGCCCCACATCAGACGGCTCGGGATATTACCAGCTCACCCTTGAGCCAAAGGGCATCAAATTCTGGGAAACGCCCCGCGGCGATGGCTGTGAAAATGAGTTTATCCTCAGCCCGCAAGAAGCCATGCCCTATGCCACCCAATGGGGACAAACACAACTTAAGCTGTTGGAATAGTGTACTTAACTGAGAAAATACTAGAGGGCAAGCAAGCTATCATGGCGATGATATTGAGTGCGATGAGAGTTGCGCAATGATAGTAGCGCGACGACAAGCGCTCTTTCCCTCCCTACACAGCAATGCATTTCGAGATAATTTATTTCAGTAAGGATGAACCGATTGAAGTGATAGTGGTGTTTAAGGTTAATAATGGGCTTATTCAAGCCATCTGGAGTTTTGCAACTAACTGAAAAGTGTTACGCCTATCCCAAATTGAGTTTAGGCACATTATGTTAGTGTGATATCAACGCATTCTGTGAGATCTGCGACTGTCCCTCTGTCGCAAAATATCTTAGGGTAAGTAGCAATAACCAAAAGGGTGAAAACACACCACACGCCCTTTCTTTAGCCACTTTGCCCAACAATAGGAATTGCTGATGTCTGATAACGAAAAAGCCTTTTACGACCGTGCCTCTGAGTTGATAAAACTCGCGAACCAGCAAAACCAGAGCACCGAAATCCAAACTGGTGAGGTCAGCGCTTCTTTTATGTGGGCCGTCGCCCGCTACAACGCTTGGTTTGGTTCCACCAGCTTTGAAAGCAAAGAGCAAATGCAGGCCAAAAAGCAGGAAATGATGGACTATTATATGGAGCGCTATAAAGAAATGCTCGACGCCAATCTGGAAGATTATATCGAGAACTTCGACCACTACCGCGCAACGCAGAAGTAATGACTTCCCCCACTCCGAGAATCAAGATTCTCGGAGTGTTTAGTTTACAAATCTAAGCCTTCATTATCCAAACTGTATTAGGTTAGCTTTGGTATTGGCTGCCTAGGTAATAGACTTATAACTATTAAGCCTAGCTGACCAACGTCGTGGAGCTTCACCCTGATTTGTTAATCAAGAATCGACCAAGAGGGAATTAACAGCAACTCCCTCTTTAAGAGAGTGATTAGTTCTTTATTTTTGTATGCATAGAATTAATCACTTTCATTCCAGTGACACGCCATAAACTCATCCTTGAGGGCTCGACGGCGGCATCCATGCCGCCAACGGTCACTTACATGCAAGTGCTTAATTTCGTCAACACTTGAGTAGTCTGTAGCTAAATGACTCATATCTCCGTAAACACCTTAGTAACCAGTCTCATACTCCAATAAAAATCACCTAACGGCTCAGAATGTGCCCCCGAGCCTACGCCATCATCCATGATGTCGCCACGGTATTTTACTTTATTATTTCAACAAGTTAGAGTGCAGATAGTGTATCACCTTAGCTTTGGTATTGGCTGTTAATCTGAAAAGACTTACGGCTGACCAACTTATTCTTTACTAGCTAAATAGAAAATGTCTTTACCCATTGATTTCTAAATCTAAAACAGCAATCTTTACTCTCCCTTGTTGTGCAGCAAGACAATTAGCCATGAGCATTTCTTGCAATTCTTCCGCTGTTTTAGGTATAGCTTTTCCCCTTCCTTGCGGCTTTAACTTCTTAGTCTCAAGCTGACCCTTACCAAACCAAAGCACTAAATAGATCCCGCGATGCTCTGCACGCCAGTCTTGCGTATATAGCCTATCTAATTGAGTATCTGCGGCATGCCATAAATCTCTATGCCATTGCCCTTTTACTTCAATTGGAAGCCTAAGCCCGCCAACAGAACAACAGATATCAACTTCTTTATCATTCGATACATGCTGCTCTGGCGTATATTCAACGCCTGCTGCGCCTTGACGAAGTAACCCAATTAACAAACTGCTACAGCGTTCTTCATTGTGTGGGATATTGTCATCGTTATAAAAAACGCGACCACTATCTATGTCATCGCTTTTTATCTTTGCCTGAACAATTTCTAACTCTTCAATTATTAAAGCTTGAAGATCAGCCATTGATTGTGGAGATATATTACAAGTAATAGCCTTAATTGATGCTAATGTCGGTGGCGCATAATTTGATTCAACCACAAGCCGTTGTTGCTCAGCTGCAACGACTTTTATCCACGAGGTATAACTATCCTCTGGAGCTTGCCGCAAACCCCTTAATGCCAAGACAGCATCTTCATTGGAGGATTTCCCTAATCGCTCTATAAACGAATTAATAAATTGACTAGCATCCCAAGCATTATTAGAACCACGGGTTTCTTCATAAAGATCTGTTGCCATTGGCCATAACAATCTAAATGTCTGTACTATCCATTCACATTGAGCAACACTAAGTTCTAAATATGCGTTGTGCCTGTAGTGACCTTGTACTAAGTCACGAATCTGCCAAATAAAATCAGGGGAAATTTTTTTACCGACTTTTTCAGTAATAGTTTCAAAATCCACAATAAAACAAATCGCATCCCAAATTAAACGATGATGTTTCTCGCTAACATTAAAGTACTCAACAAGTAAAGATCGTAACTCTTCGAATTTAGATGGGTAAATCAGACGTTTAATGCACTCACTTTCAATATTTTCAGGAAGTGATTTATATCGTTGTAACCATTCAAATGCTAATTGGCTACAAACCTCTTTTTTTGAATCATTATGCATTAGCTCATAAAAACCCAAAATAGTATTTTTACCAATAGCAAGTTGTGGTTCATAAAAACGTCTTATGGCAGTTTCCCACAATCCTCGCAGTTCAATCTCTTGTTCTACTGACTGAGTAAGTTGAAGATCACTTATGCCTGCATGCTGCTCAAGATTAGAATGATGACGCAACGATGAAAATACCGAGAATATCACTTCATCTGAAAGGTCTGCTATCCCTATGCCATTTCTGATACGTTCGGCAGTAGCTACAATAATAATGTACTCTGCCTCATAGAACTGCCCATCATTTCTAATTTGTTGCATTTGATCAATTGATGGGAATAAAGGTTTTTTAGTTAAGTATGCTTCAACTCCCTCAAAGGCAGCTTGACTTAATTCATCACCCAGCCATTCAGCAATGCGTTGGTATGCTGGAGTATCATGACTAATATCGTTGAATAATTTCAAATATGCCTTTACAGGGTTAATAATATCTTGATAATTTCCTGTTCGCATATCATTGATGTGAATTTGACATTCATCACGATGAACTTGATGTCTTACAGTTTTTTCCTCTATTTCTTTACGAAGCCTTTCTTCCTCCTTAACTTGCCACTCAGGAACGAACAATACGGCTAAACTCGATAGCCAATCGATGTCTACTTGCTTATGTCGTGCAAAACGTTGTGCTGCTTGTCTTAACTGACTTCCAACTTCCCCGTCATGTTGAATGAGCTGAACCAACTCTTTCCAGCGTTGATCATGTTCATCTAATGTATTTAAAATAATAATTAGATCTTTTTCGGAAACAGTTAGTGCGGATAAAGCACTAGCTAGATCATTACCTCTACGTATAATACTTTTATCAATAGGAGCCTCAAGCAACACCCACTTTTGTATGGCTAGTTTAAAATCACTATTTTCATTGATAAGTTTATTTAGCTCATTTCTATTACTTTGATTGTACCCTTGTGAGCTATGATGTGGACTTAACCAATTAAAAAACCTCTCAACATTTGGATTTTTATTTGATGACTTAATTTTTCTAAGAATAAGATAATAGGAAAAATCAGCAAATTCGTAATTACCAGTTCGCACATACCTCTCTCCTATTTCTGTAAGTGATTTAGACAATAGGTCTAAAACACTTCCGATCCTACCATCAGGTAAACTTCGCTCTATAGTATATAAAACACCTATAGTAAATTTATTTTTTTCTACATAAGAAATGACGGCATCGACAATAAGTTTATCATCAACACTTTCGAAATTAAGTAGTTCAAAACTCTCAATGACTAAACGTAATGAATCTACATCATTATATATGCAAAGAGAATTCAGTAACGTAACAACATCATCTTTGGCTTTACTATTAACAAGTACTTCTATAGCAGCACTTCTAATCGCAAACGTATCTTTTTTGTCTAGAATAATACGTTTTAAATCATCGACGAATCTACCGTTAATGTCACTACCATTAAATGCCTCAAGCAATATCAAACGAAACCCAAATATCGTATTTTTTGAAATAATTAATTGTCTTAAATCCTCGATGAGTGGTTCTTGAATTAATCCCCTTATCGAATATTTTTTCCAATCTCTAAATCGGGGATTCTCAATCGCTAAACCTTGCAAAGCCGTAAGCAAAATTCTCGCTTCATGTACTGTCAGCACATCTGCATCGCCATACTCAATAAAACCCATAGGATCATTCTTGATGACAGTAGACTTAAGCGCAGGGTCTTGCGCCAGCCAAGCATGAATCCCCCTCAAACTCGCGGGTACTAATCCATCAGAATAGAACAGTGAAAAAAACCGTCTCTTGTTCGTTCCAGAGTTTGAGTTTTGAGCCAACCACTTAGCGCCAAGGTATTCACCAATACTACGATGTAGATAACTAAAGCGATCTACTCCAATACTTTTAAATAACCTTGTAGCAATAACATCTTTAATATTTTTCGCTTTAGGTAATGTGGCAATTTCAATAAATGATATCTCGCCTTCTCCAATATTAGCTGCAGCTTTACGAGTTAAAGCCTCATTTCCGGTGAGTATTAATGCCGCAAAAGCGGCACCTGCAGTTTGGATGATAGCTTCTTTGTCAAGCTGATATTGGGCTTTACTGTCTTTATGCTCACACCACAAAGCATCAATCGCGCGCTCAAATAGTTCACTTCGGCTATTTGGCAACTCACCTTCTTGAGCTATTTCAGCAATAAGTTCAAGTGTTTGTGGATTGCCAAGTAACTGATTTAAACCACGAGAATTAAAATGTTGAATAACGACTTCCGCTCTCTCAACTCCCAAGGATAGAGATAAGTACCTCTGAATATCATCATCGCTGAAAGGCATTAAGTGCAGTTCTATTGGCTTCTTTGAATAATCCTCAGAAATCGATAACACTGCTGTAGCACTTTGCCAATCAGCAACTCGGCAGGACAAAATAAAAGCAGGACAATTGAGTTGTTGAAGCTTTTCTAAAACAGCATCAACCGCAGCGCCTTCTTTTTGAGAGCTAACTTCATCTAAAGCATCTATAACAAGAACTTGATTACCATCAAGAAGTTTTAATGGATCTTGGCAACGAGCAAGCTGTCTTGCCGTACAATATTTAAAGCCTGACAATTCGGCCAATCGAGCCAGTAAAACTGACTTACCCATTCCAGCATCGCCCAATATAATTAAAGGCTCGATAAAACTGCTTAGCTCAGTTTCCTTAAGTTCTTTACGACCGTCTTTGTGCTCATACCAAAGAGTCCGCTCAACAATGCCTTTATCCATGTTTGGAAA
This sequence comes from Shewanella sp. SM23, assembly GCF_025654295.1. Lineage (NCBI taxonomy): Bacteria > Pseudomonadati > Pseudomonadota > Gammaproteobacteria > Alteromonadales > Shewanellaceae > Shewanella > Shewanella sp. SM23. The sequence continues at coordinate 38,878 of NZ_JAKKRM010000005.1, read as the reverse complement.
AACCTTACTCAATACTAATCTTTACCAACTATTTGAACAGCCTAACAAAACTAATTTGGAGATGACAGTACGAAATACAAACATTGAACTGTTAATATGAAAGCCAAAGATAGTCATAAATCCTCTATAAAATCAGCTATCAGACATATACAGGGATTAACCAAATTAAGCACTATCATGGAAGTGACCGTCCGTGGCATGTTCGCTTATTCACATCCATGTGATCGCGACATTAGTATGTCCTATACAGCAGATTCCATGCTCGAGCATACATGGACGACTATTTTAAAACCAAAGTCGGCGTGTCACTGGAATGATAGTGCTGAATGGATATGCGGAATTAAAGCTACACCTATATTTACAAACGCACGAAGGATTAAGTTGGCATCCAAACTAAACTGCGGACAAAACTGAGTATTCATGATCTCACCCTGCGGTAGATTGCATTAACTCACCAAAAGATTTTTTGTTTACGAAAAAGTCTTAACCAAACATATCCTCATTGATCAAAATAGGCTGAAAGAGCAAAATGCGCCTCTTGAAGCTGTATGCCAATTCGACTAACGCTCCTGTGTCTATGGCAAAATTAAATGTGTTGATTATGTGAAGGTAGGTGCAATGGATAGCTCAATATTAGTTTTTGATTCAGGTTCAGGTGGACTGACTGTCGCGGCCGAAATAAAAAAGAGAATCCCCAACATACGGCTGAGTTACGTCTCTGACGCTGGCTTTTTCCCTTACGGAAAAAAGCCACACGATATACTAAAAAAGCGAATTTTAGACGTTATATCCAAAGCAAGCTCACTGACTCAACCCGATATCATCGTTATCGCCTGCAATACAGCGAGTACCATTGCGCTAGACTTACTTCGTGCTGAACTCAATATACCTATTGTCGGCGTTGTCCCTGCGATAAAACCCGCCGCTTCGTTATCAAAATCAAAGGTAGTGATGGTACTTGGCACTCACACCACAGTGAACTCAGCTTATGTGAAGATGCTGATCACGAATTTCGCCACAGAATGTAAGGTTTTAGTAGAAGACTCTGAAGCGCTGGTTCTCGCCTCAGAGCAAAAACTTCTCGGCAATGGGTTTGATCCCGACATTGTAACCCAGGAAATTCAGCGTATTTTTAACAAACCCGATGCGTTTAATACCGATGTATTAGTGCTGGCTTGTACTCACTTTCCACTTATCAATGCAGAAATCAAAAATGCCCTTCCCCACCAGGTTACTGTCATTGATTCTGGATTAGCCATTGCTAATCGAACGCACTCATTATTGAAAATCGAGCACCAAACGTGTAGCCCGATACTCGATCCAGAAATAACGTTTTACACCACAGGGAATGTAGATTCAGAACAAGCGAAACAAAGCAAAATTGAAGCACTGCTTCAGTGCCCCATTAAATTTAAGCAGCTGTTATTGTAATATTTTTAGCTCATTTTCTTTTAAAACCCGTTTTCAAAGAAATCTAAATGATTACCCTAAAAGACACCCGCGAAATAAATGCTATATCGCATCGCTGATTGTTAAATGTTGGATCTTAACAGGCCGCTATTGCGGCCTTTTTTGTATCAGCTACTTCCTGAAGTGCTTGTCTTCGCATAAAATTCGGCCCGTTTACTGGTGCGCATGAGGCGCAAGTTATCGGTGTAAAAGGTGTAGTTAAATGGAACTTTCGATTCGCAGTTTATTCACTGCAGCGGGCATAGTGTTGTTATCCTCTTTAACAGTTATTCCTGCGGCAAACGCTGCGGGCAAAGCCGTCCATCCCACTGTCGATTTACCGAATGGCCAATGGCTTAATTTTCACCAAAAAGACAATCAAGTGTGGAGCGAAATGTCCGACGGCGATGCGCCCGGCGTACATCTTGATGATTATGGTGCGGCTGAAATTGTGGCCGTTTTTTACTATGACTTTGATAAGGGTGGCGACAAAGAAGTCGTGGTCATGCTTAAAGATGCTGATGGCCAGCATTTACGGGGTTATGGTTTTGAGGATTCAAAACTCACTAAACTGCCACGCCTTCAAGTTGTGCTGGATGAAGTCGCCCCGACGTTATCATCATTTACCGTCAGCGACACCCGCAAAGTGTTAAACCAAATTCCACCGCAGCAATATCGCATAACCTATGATGTTGAGGCGATTGAAGATCCCGCCATTAAAGCGATTATCGATGGCTCAACCAAGCTCAAACCAACCTTAATCGGCTATCGCAATGCTAAAGGTTTACCCGCCGATGTGAAAACCGCGGACGAATATAAATTACGTTATCCCCTCACCCGCAAAGATAAAGATGCCCAAGGCCGCGAGCATCAATACAGTTTAGTGACCCACTTTTATCGCAATGATTATCGCGAACAACAGGGCAGTTTTGTGTTGGTGAGTGTTGTCTTTGAAGCCGATGATGTGGACTGGCTAAACAGCGGTGAGGGTGAGATCCCAAAAACGGGCCCAGCTTATGATTATATGAATCTCGGTGGTTCTTGGGCTGGACTTGCGCTTGAAAGTCATTATGCCCAAGGTGTGCTCGATGGCCCCTATATCGCCTACGATAACCGTAATGCCAATATCATGTTGAATGGTCAGTACAAACAAGGCAAAAAAGTCGGTAAATGGATGGAGGCTGACGGCCAAGCAAGCTATTGGGAAGGTGAATATCTTGACGGTAAAAAGCAAGGTAAATGGATTGCACAGTCCATGTTCGATGAGGCAGATAACTACGGTTTTGCCCATTACAATCAAGGAGTGCTCGATGGCCCCTATGAAATCTATGAGCCCGAATATGGCGAAAGCACAGGTGATAAACGATTGTCTGAAAAAGGCATTTATCGCAACGGCGTCAAAGACGGTGAATGGCTTGAGAGCAATGGCAATAAAGGTCACTATCAAAACGGCATTAAACAAGGCCCTTGGGTAGATAAAGTCTCGCTTGGCGAATACCGCAACTATGTGGGTAACGGGGCTTACCTTGATGGCAAGCGCACTGGCCCTTGGGTATTTAAAACTGACAAGAAATCACGGATCGAAGTGACTTATCTCAATGGATTACGCGAAGGTGAAGAAAAACTAATCAGCGATGAAAATGTGCTCTTTGCCAATAAGCATTATAAGCAGGGACTGCTCGATGGTCAGAGTATTTGGTACTCAGCACAGGATGTTGCCAACGGCATTAGACACTATCGCAAAGGTGAATACCATGGCATGCAGGCGATATTTGATCCTAACCATAATCACCGGCTTATGGAGTTAAGTCATTATGAATATGACGAAACCTTGCCCGTCAAGCCCTCTCAAGATGAGTGCATAATGCGAGAAAATCCCTATAGCAATGACTGTAAGGACATACTGAATCCCCCCTTTAGAAATACGCCATCAATTAAGCATGGGGAACAATATTATTATGATAGTAAAGGAAAATTATACAAATTTTCTGACTACCATCATGGCAACCTCATCAAAGAATATGAATTCGATGAAGAGGGGCATGTCCAAAAGCTGCAAAATAATGAACAGGGGCAAGACAGTCAAATCAACATCCGCTACAAGAAGGATGGCGGTTATTCACTGTCCAATTACAGCGACAATGAGCAACGTGGCTGGACATATGAAATCGATAACAAGGATCGATTACTGTCCCTGAAGTATTACCACGATGGTGAGAAAAAAGGGTTTATCATCCGCTATAACACAGATGGCAGTTATGCGATTACTGAAAGGTAAACATTAATATCGAACATCAGGCACTGCTTATCCTTTTATCCTAATGGTTAACTCAAGACCTTGAAGACAATTACCAGCAAAAAGGCAAAGTTTAAAATTGGGATATAGGGTAATGCGGATGCCCTTGATTAAATTGACCTATATAAGCCTAATTAAAGTGCGCTTTATTCAGGTTAAGTGAAAATGGTTATTTTACCAATCACTTAGTTTGTTCTTGTTAATAGATGTAATGGCGCGTCATCACTTAAATAAATATCATCCACCAGATATAGCTTATTGGTACGGATCATCTGACGAATCGCCTCAACATAGGCGTGCCCGCGCTCCGAATATCGGTCTAACGTCCCTGCGAGTGCAGAGCCTGTCACAGCTTGATTAGCTTGTCTTGATTGGGCACGAAAATCTCGCATCTTCTGATAAGCATTATGGGTATTCAAATTCAACAAATACCCTTCTACTGAAGCAAATGGTGTATCGAATCGTGCTAAACCATAATTGCCTAAACCTTGGCGCTTTTGCCTAGGTTCCATACCATTACCCTTGAAATCCCACTGCCCAAATAATGCATTACCTTCACGGGCAAATCGCGATGTGCCCCAACCGCTTTCTTTTGCCGCTTGAGCTAACACTAACGATGGTGGCAGGATATCCACCCTTTCAAGTAGCATTTGTCTTTGTGCTTCTAACAGCGGTTTATCTTCACTGCTTATTACTTTGTACTTTACCCCTAAGGCTAATAACGCAATATCATCAAGGGGGGCAGACATAATGACCTGTCTTTCTTGTAAAATTTTCTCATTCGCCAATAAGACTAAAGGGGCAATCATTCTAAGAAACACCATTTTCTTTTGCTTCACCGGGAGTTGGCTTGACACTGAACTCCAGCCCTCACCCACGGCATCAAAGGTCAATCTAGGGACCGATTTATTACCATCACGAAAGCTTTCTGGCGTGTAATTAAGCGAGTCAAACAAGCCCATGAGTTCATCGAGAGAACTGATATTCAGACTCAGTTGTTTAGACTCTGGATTGTCTAAGGATGACTGCTCAAGCATTTTTGGGGATGAGAAATGTTCAGCAACCGTTGGGTTTGCAACAGCACCTTGATTCGCTTGCACCAGGGAAGTCGTCATCAGTTTTGGCAAACTCTGCATATGATGTAGAGCACTCTGACTGGCAACTAAAGGATTGGAAGCCGTCAGTGACTGAAAACCAAGAGCATCAACTGGCAGCCTATTCGAAATCAGCTTAGTCGCTAGCGTTTCTTGCACATACACCGAAGAGCATAAAACAGACAAAGCAATGAGTGCGAGCATAGCAACGGGAAGCTTAAACTTTATAAACATGGTATCTCTTTAACTGAGGTAAAACGGTAGCAATGGGATTAGCCAATACATCGGGGGCGTAAGGTAACAGTAAAAACCTGACAGTTTGCTTAATAGATATACAAAATGACCTATTACGATCATTTTTTAAGGAGAATAGGACGAGCGCCTTCTTGGCCGCCTCTTGACCCAATGTCAGCAATTAAATCCAACACCTTGATTTATTTAAACTCAATATGAAAATAGCGAGCGTTCACTCGCCAATAGAGATTGGCGAAATAAAATCAACTTATTCCAGTGCCAGCAAAACGAGGTAATGCCTCTTCAAGATAGGCGACGCAGGTGCGAAGTTTGGCAGACGTTTCTAATCGTGATGCATAAATTACATGAATTTCAGCGGATTGATGATACTCGGGGAGTACTCTGACTAATCTGCCACTTAAGAAATCTTGCTGTAAATCCCAGATGGAGCGCAACATAATACCGTGGCCTTTAAGGCACCACTGCTTAGCGACTGTGCCATTATTGGTCATCAAGGAAGCCGCTAAATCAACCGAGGCTATGCCAGCCGCACTTTCCAATCGCCACACTCTATGGTTTTGATCGCGCTCGCGGATCCCTATGCACTTATGCTCGGCTAATGCCGCGAGATTGTTTGGCATGCCATGCGTGTCGATATAGGTCGGCGATGCAGCCAATACCCGATAATTACTCGCAAGACGCTTAGCAATCATTTGCGGTGGCAATTCGCCACCGACACGGACCTCTAGATCAAAACCTTCAGAGACCAGATCGACCGGGCGGTCGAGCAACTCTAAATCAACTTCTAATTCGGGATAGTGGAACACGAGGTCTGAAATAATCGGCGCAATACAGTGGCTGCCAAATCCTGTGCTAGTTGCGATACGTAATCGCCCCCGTGGCACTTGCTGCTCTAAGCTAATTTCAAGGCTCATTTGCTCCATGGTATCGAGCAAACGTTCGGACCATTCCAAGGCAATCTTGCCCTCTAAGGTGAGGCTGACACTTCTGGCAGAGCGCAGAAACAAGCGCACTCCGAGCGCTTTTTCTAATAGGCCAATGCGTTTACTCACATACGCTGGAGAAAAAGATAATTGCTCCGCAGCGGCTGTAAATCCCCCGCTTGTTGCGGCGATAACAAAGACCCGTAAATCTTCAAGTGGCGGCAGTTGACTCACGATTCGTAATCCTTAACAAAACATTTAGCCTATTCATACACGATACGAATATGGAATAACATACTAAAAACGCAGAATCCCCTATTGGAGTCAAAGATGTCTAAGGTAAAAATCGCCGTAATTGCCGGAGATGGCATAGGTACAGAAGTGATCCCCGAAGGGATACGCACACTCGAAGCCGCAGGAAAAATCTTAGGTGTGGCGTTTGAGTGGACCTACTTCGACTGGTCCTGTGAAACCTACCATAAAACCGGTCGCATGATGCCAGAGGATGGACTTGAGCAACTAAAATCCTTTGATGCCATCTACTTAGGCGCTGTTGGATTTCCAGGAGTTCCCGACCATATTTCACTCTGGGGATTGCTACTACCGATCCGCAGAGCCTTTGAGCAATACGTGAACCTTAGGCCTATTCGGTTATTTGAAGGCGTGCCCTGCCCACTCTCGGGTAAAAAGCCCGGCGATATCGATTTTTATGTAGTACGTGAAAACGTGGAAGGCGAATATTCCGCCGTCGGCGGCATTCAATATGAAGGCACTGAACATGAGATTGTCTCCCAGCAGAGCATTTTTACCCGTCGTGGCACAGATCGCATCTTAAAATATGCCTTCGATTTAGCCCAAAGCCGCGAGGCAAAGCACTTAACCTCGGCGACCAAATCCAATGGCATATTTCACTCTATGCCCTATTGGGATAGTCGCGTCGGGGAAATGGCAAAACAGTATCCAAATGTTAAGGTCGACCAATATCATATCGATATTCTGACGGCAAATTTCGTGCTGAAACCCGAGCATTTTGACGTGGTTGTTGGCTCAAATTTGTTTGGCGATATCCTGTCTGATCTTGGCCCTGCGTGCACTGGCACTATCGCCATTGCCCCTTCGGCGAACATCAATCCAAGCAAGGAATTTCCGTCGATGTTTGAGCCGGTTCATGGTTCGGCGCCGGATATTGCAGGCCAAGGTATTGCCAATCCTTTAGGGACAATTTGGGCAGGCGCTATGATGATGGAACATTTAGGTTATGGCGCAATGCACGACCTGATACTCAGCGCGATAGAAAACGTATTGAAAGGTAAGCAGTCTTTAACCCGCGATATGGGCGGAACGGCGAATACTCGGGAGCTGACCGATGCAGTGATCGCTGCGATTAGTCGCAATTAAAACGTGCATTAAAACCTAATGCTAAAAGCCCTTTAGCATTAGGATTGAAAGGAGTTTAGACTATCAAGCAACTGATAATAAACGCATTAATAAGCTAGCCAATTAATGCGTTTATTAAAGGCCCCTCCTTACAGCGGCATTCTGTACTCAATGACTCCCGGATTTTCACCAATCCAGTTATAGAGTTTTTGCGCGGTTAAATTTGTTTCCTGTGTATGCCAGTACAGGCGCGCGCAGTTGTGTTCAATGGCCGCTTGCTTTACAAACTCAATCAATTGTTTTCCAACATGTTGACCCCTTGCCGTTGGGGCAACAAACAAGTCTTCAAGATAACAATAATCCGTTTCGGCCCAAGTAGAACGATGAAAAACATAGTGCACAAAACCGAGTAAGTTTTGGCCCTCTCTTGCGACGGCGCAATAAATAGGTTCTTGGTCATCGAAGAATCGGCGCCACGTGGCTTGGGTGGTCGCTTCTGATAACGCCACTTTGTAAAAGGTCTGGTAATCACGCCAGTGTGGTAACCAGAGTGAATAGTCCGTTTCTTTAACCATATCAATGGTCACTGTTAGTGATTGGCTGGACATTAGCGCACTCCTTGAAATTAAGTAAATGGTCTCAGTTTTACTGAAGCAAGATTCTAGATTCAATTGTGGTACCGCATAAGGTACACTTTTTGCATTTTTAACAGTACCAGTTAGCAAATGAAAAAACCTCAATCCAATTTCCCTCACTTGCAACTCAAAGATGGCATCCTCAAAGATCAGCTTTATCATGCGTTTAGAGAGGCCATTCTTGATGGACGTTTACACCCGCGAATGAAGCTCCCATCCAGCAGAGCCTTGTCGGAAACCATGCAGATTTCACGTAACTCAGTACTGCAAGGGTTTGAGCGCCTGATTGATGAAGGCTATCTGCTGACTAAACCGGGATCGGGCACTTATGTATCGGATACCATTCCCGATGAACTGATCGATATTCCAAACCGTGCCAGAGAAAGCGCTCAAGCCTTTGATTCCGATTTAGAAATTAATCCACAGTTAATAGAAATGGCGCGACTGAAAGCGAAGGGGAATACGGACCACAGCCATAGCATGCTTAATATTGGCGTCGGATGTGTCGATATTTTCCCACACCAACTTTGGGGACGGCTGTTAGGCCGAGTTTGGCGGCAATCACGTAAAACCTTAGGTAAATCAAACCATAGCGCGGGGTATTTGCCGCTGCGTGAGGCGATAAGTGACTATGCGCGTTCGACCCGCGGCCTCAATTGCACACCTGAGCAGATCATCATAGTCAATGGAACTCAGCAGGCCATTAACCTCACGGCGCAAGTCCTCCTCCAACAAGGAGATGAAGTCTGGCTTGATGAACCTGGATATGATGGCGCTTTAGGCGCATTTCTCTCACAAAATATGCGAGTTCGTCCTGTGAGTGTTGATGTTGATGTTGATGTTGAGGGTACAAATATTGCCGATGCGATACAGCGGTATCCTGCAGTGAAACTGGCTTTTACCGCGCCCTCACACCAATTTCCCCTCGGTGGCATGCTAAGTCTGCCACGACGATTGGCCTTACTCGATTGGGCCGCTGAGCAGAGTAAATGGATTTTAGAGGATGACTATAACGGTGAGTTTCGTTATAGCGCCCGCCCAATACAGGCATTACAAGGGCTCGATAAACACCAAAGGGTGATCTATGCTGGCACCTTTTCCAAGATGCTACTGCCCGAATTACGACTCGGCTTTTTAGTGGTGCCCCCTAAACTGGTACAGGCTTTCCAGCTAGCAAAGTATTACGCCGATACGCACACGGCTCACCTAGAGCAAGCAACATTAGCGCTGTTTATCGCCGAAGGACATTATGCACGGCATGTTCGCCGAGTGCGAAAAGCCTGCTTAGCACGCCAAACGGCGCTAATCGCGGCAATTGAGCAGTATCTGCCCGACAAATTGTCCGTTCAAACCTCTGACTCAGGTATTCACCTCGTGTGTTGGCTAAAAGGCGACTTGACCGAAGAGGAAGTGCTTAACAAATGCCGCCAAATACGTTTGGGGGCACAGCCTTTGTCTCGATATTGCCAAGCGCCCTATCCAAGGCAAGCTATCTTACTGGGCTATGCCGCTCATACGCCTGATGATCTGCGGGAAAGTATCAAAAAACTGGCGCAGATCCTTTAATATCCAAGCTTAAAAAGCCTGAAAGAAAATCCCGAAAGCACTGAAGATGGCAACAAACCATGTGAGGGATCTTAAGGTGCCTTTGTTGGCAAGATAGAGGATGTGATACACAAAGCGGGCGCCGACATGGACGATGGCGAGCCACTCAGTGGTGGGATTTACTTTGCCGGTAGCAATCACCACTAATACGGCTAGGCCAAACACCAGCAATGATTCAAAGGCATTTTGATGTCCTGCTAAAGCGCGAGCGCCAAAACCGGTTAGCTGTGCTTGCTGAGCACGGGGATGATTATTATCGTAACCACCCGCCTTTGCCATCGCCCAAGCCACTGGACCTTTCGCAAGATATGGCAATAACATGGCGACAAATAAGCAAATAAGTAAGGTATTCATGGGGTAATCTTCCTTTGATTGTTGTTTTGAGCTCTACTGTTTGAGTTCTACAGCTATAAGTGCCTAAGTTACAAGTGTATTGGTTAGCGGCGTTATTTCACCATATACATGCCTTCACTTGCGGGACGACTAAATTTAAAGCCAAACTTTTCATAGAGTTCAGGCACATCCGCCATCAGGGTAATATACGCGCCCTCAAAAGCCTCACGATCTAAATAAGCCATGATGTGTTGCATAATAAGCCGCCCTAATCCCTTACCTTGATGCTCAGGATCCACTGCAATATCGACAATTTCGAAGTTGAGTGCGCCGTCACCAACCACACGCCCCATACCCACAGTCTGCTCGGCGAGCTTTATTTGCACGCCATATAAACTCCTTGGCAAGGCCTTAATGGCGCCCTCCAATGGTCTAGGGCTTAAGCCTGAAATCTGTCGTAAGCGAACAAAATCATTGGCAGACACAACGCCTTCAAGCACTTGGTACATGATATTTCCTATTGTTTTATTCAGTCACTTGCTTTCAGTCACTTGGTTTTCAACTATTTAGCTTTCTATCACCTCAAGCTCAAAGCCTTCATCCATAGTCGGCGGCTGAAAATAACCGCTCACATGCCAGAACATCGCCTCGGTATCGAACATAGCGCGCTCAGGGTGGCTTTGTCTGCGTTTATCGAGTTGACTCAAACAAAGCGCATCGCTGTGATTAAGATAAATAAGTTTATGGGCGGCGCAATCAGTAAAAATGCTTCGAAACCACAGGCGCTGATTGATAGTATTCGCGGGAAAGTCCATGACCACAGAAACACCCGAACAGAGCAGTTCCTGCACATGCTTTTTAAGCAAAGGCTTAAGGCGAGCGGAATAGCTCAAGTAAGTATCAAAATCTTTAATTTCATCGGGATATAGCGCCGCCAGCCATGCGTCTTCCGAGATTAAAATACAGTTTTCGGCCTCAGCAAGTTGTCGCGATAAGGTTGATTTACCTGCGCCCATTTTGCCACAAAAGAATATTAACGTACCTTTACTGACCAATTGTCCTAACGCATTCTGCTGTGTCATCTTCACTCCTTGATTACTGGTCTTTTATCTCAGCCGACGATTTCACTCGCTATGACACTAATGAACGACAGTACAGAGCATCACATAAAGCATGAACACCGAGCAAGACTTGGGACGAGTTTAAGGTAATAAAATCCCATTACATTAATGACTATCCTGTGTTTAGACAGCAGACGTTTACCGCTATTCGCACAATCCACCGTTAGCTTTTTTTGAGTTCTGACATCTCTTCGCCCGCTTAGATCGCCTCGCTCTCTTAGCCCTATCTTTGCCTTAAATCAGGGAGAAACAAAAGCATTTAACTCGAAGAATAAAACAATAAGCCACATTATTAATCTAACAATTAAGCACTAAAGTAGTAATTTACGCTTAGCAATAAAAACATTACCACCATTCATGCTATGACATTAATTTAGGCGTATGCTAGGGTAAGAATGAAAGGATAACCGTCATAAGTGCAAAGGAGGCTCTATGAGCACTGTCGTTCCACGTACCGTCACTTCCCCTAAAAAATTCATTATCGGCAAGGGCCTATTAGCTCAAATGCATGATTATGTTAAGGACTTTGGTGACAATGCTTTTATCATCTGCGATGAATTTATCCTCAGCCGCGTGAAGAATGAAGCGGTCGCTGGGCTAGATCAAAATGGGATCAGCAGCCACCTCGAAAAATTCAACTATGAGTGCAGCGAAGCCGAGATAAAGCGCTTAGGCGCGCTGGCAGAACAGCATCATACCAACGTTATTGTTGGAGTTGGCGGTGGAAAAACCTTAGATGCCGCCAAAGCCGTCGCCTTCTATCAAAAACGGCCTGTCATCTTGTACCCCACAATTGCCTCAACCGATGCGCCTTGTACTGCACTTGCAGTGATCTACTCCGAAACAAGTGAGTTTGAACGCTATCTGTTTCTGCCACAGAACCCAGATGCTGTCGTTGCCGACACTGCCATTATTGCCGCGGCTCCGGCCCGATTTTTTGCGGCAGGCATAGGCGATGCACTGGCAACCTATTTTGAAGCTCGTGCCTGCTATCAATCGGATGGCGTCAACCTAGTCCTGAAAAAGCCTTCCCGCACAGGGCTGGGATTGGCCCAACTTTGTTATCAGTTACTGACTGAAAATGTTGAAGCTGCTATGGACGCCGTTAAAAACAAAATAGTCACACCTGCGCTAGAGCAAACCATTGAAGCCACCATCTATCTCAGTGGTGTTGGTGCAGAAGCAGGCGGGTTAGCCGCCGCCCATGCCGTAAACAATGGTATGTCAGCGGTGGCGGACTTACATAAAGCTCAGCACGGCGAGAAAGTCGTCTTTGGGCTGCTAACTCAGCTCGTGCTCGAAAATGCCCCAAAAGCCGAAATCGATAACGTTATCCGCATCATCAAAACGGCGGGACTGCCGCTCACACTCGCCGATTTAGGGCTGAAAACCTTTATCGAGGCCGAGTGGCGCAAAGTGGCAGAGATAGCCTGTGCTGAGGGCGATACTATGGGCAATATGCCGATGAAATTAACCGCAGATGATGTCTATCAAGCCATGATAGCCGCCAATGCCATGGCTGAACGCTATAAAACAGCTGAAGCTTGTTAACCGTAACAATATGACGTGTACTCCGTAGGTGGCAACAATCTGATTTTATTAATTAATACTACTGAAATAGTTCCTGCTGCCACACGAGTTTACCGTTCATCATAGGCTTCCTTGCCACATAATCAATGGCAAGGGAGTCCACAACAAACAAGACATTTCCACCCTCGATGCCAAAGCTGGCATTTACGCTCTATTTGTTAAACGCTTGGAGGCACATATGGCTTATGCAACAACCAATCCCTTTACGGGAAAGCTCATTAAAGAATTTCCAAATGCAACAGATACCGAAGTCACACAGGCGATAGAATCCGCCCATCAGGCATTTTTAAGCTGGCGAACCACTCCCTTTGCCGACAGGGCCGCAATACTGTCTAAGGCAGCGAAGATCCTCAGAGACAACAAGTCCAAATACGCCAATCTACTGACCTTAGAAATGGGCAAAGTCACAGCAGAAGCCGAAGCTGAAGTCGAACTGTCGGCGCAAATTTTCGAATACTACGCCGAACATGCCGAGCGACTGCTGGCACCGCAAAAACTGCCGGTTGCCGATCCCGCCGAAGGTGAAGCGATACTGGTTAACGAACCGCTGGGCGTATTATTGGCCATCGAACCTTGGAACTTTCCCTACTACCAAATTGCGCGCATCTTAGCGCCGCAGCTTGCCGCCGGAAATACCTTACTACTCAAACATGCATCCAATGTGCCCCAGTGCGCTGCGGCCTTTGAAGGCTTAATGCGCGATGCCGGACTGCCCTCTGGTGCATTCCAAAATCTGTATGCCACCCGAGAGCAGATAGAACAGATCATCAATTCGCCCAAAGTGCATGGTGTGGCGCTCACGGGATCAGAAGATGCGGGATCGATCATTGCCGCTCTGGCGGGTAAGGCACTGAAAAAATCCACCCTAGAACTGGGTGGCGCAGATGCCTTTATCGTACTTGAAGATGCCGATCTGCCTAAAACCATCGACTGGGCTGTGTTTGGCCGTCACTGGAACGCGGGACAGGTCTGTACATCATCTAAGCGGATGATCTTAGTTGAAGCCATTTACGATGAATTTATGAAGGGCTATATCAAGGGGATTGAAGCGCTAAAAGCAGGCGATCCTATGGACTCGACGACTACGCTGGCACCGCTGTCTTCCCAAGGCGCGGCCGATGAGTTGAAGCAGAAGATCCGTGATGCCGTAAAACACGGCGCAACCGCGACCGAAGTGGGGCCAAAAGTGCCGCAGCAAGGCGCCTTTGTGCAGCCAACAATACTGACAAACCTGACGCCAGATAACCCCGCCTACTATTGGGAATTCTTCGGTCCAGTTTCCAGTATCCACAGGGTGAAAGATGAGCAAGCGGCGATTGCCATCGCCAATGACTCGCCCTTTGGATTGGGTGGCTCAGTGTTTACCGCCGATACCCAACGCGGGCTCGCGGTCGCTAAGCAGGTTTCCACAGGCATGATGTTTGTCAATCATCCAACTATGGTCAAGGCCGACTTACCCTTTGGTGGAGTACGTCGCTCAGGTTATGGCCGCGAGTTGATTGATTTAGGATTGAAAGAGTTTGTAAACCACAAGCTTATTAATGTGGTCGACATCAACGCGCCTTTCTAAACGCTTAGAAAATAGCAACATCTGACTAAACGCCTGACGGAATAATCTGTCAGGCGTTTTATTTAACGTGCTTTATCCAAGGCATCACATAGGGCTTGAACGCCAAGTAAAGCTCTGGGCGTCGCGCGGTGTAATAAATCGGCATTGAGTTGATAAATATGCTGTTTCTTCACGGCAGGAATTTCTGGCCATTGGCGCCAATCAACCCCTTTCACATTACCTTCTTCCTCACTTTGCAAAATCACCTCGGGCAAGGTCAGCAAGACGTTTTCTAAACTGACTTGCGGATAATCACTGGCGGCATCGTAAAACACATTTTGTCCATGGCACACACTGATGATCTGTTGGATCCAACTGTTTTTAGAGACTGTCATCAAGGGGGTCGACCAGAGTTGATAAAATACCTTAGGTTCTGATTTTTTAGCATTTTCAACCCGCAATCGGATAAGCTCAGCGCGATAAGCGGCTGCAGCCTTGCTTGCTTCTTCAACATGCCCCGTAAGTTGGCCTAACTCTTCAAGCTCCTTGGCGACGCCTTCTAAGGTTTTAGGATCGCTACCATAAAGGTTAAATCCTAACGTCCTAAGCTGGTTGATATCTTCGGCTTTATTACCCGAATCCCACACCACAATCAGATCGGGATTAAGCTCCATCACCCGCTCCATTTGAATGCCATAGTAACCACCAATACGCGGGATATTTTTTGCCGCCTCGGGATAATCCGCATAATCGGTTGCGGCCACAATCGTATCGCCCGCACCTATGGCGTAAAGCATTTCCACCGCATGGGGCGAGAGCGCAATAATGCGTTTAGCGGGCTCGGCCAATACGCTATGGGGAAAAAACAGACTGAGCCCAAAAACGAGTCCAGCTAAGTGTCGCTTAATCATGATATGCCTTAGTATTTATCCCCAAACCGCCTGAAGATGCAGGCGTAGTCTCTTCAGGTCACTTGGGGTTATAGAGTTAAACTAGCTGCTCTGGCCAGCCATAGTGTTCGATATAGGTTTGTAGATTCTTCGGGCGATACTGAGGATCTTGATCCCAGCGGGCCTTCACCGAATGATGCAAAAGTACTGGGATTTGCTCAGGGTCGAGTGGTCGCAAATATTCCTGTTTTATCCGATAAAAACTGCGTCTCGAGTTATGTAAGGTCGCAAGCGGATTTGGATGCACACTCGCGGCTAAGTGTGGCTCTAGGCTTAAATTAAATTTCTGCGCCTCGGATATCATCCACAACAGTGCAATATCCGACAACAATGAACCGTCTTTATCGGGTTTATAACTGCCGCCAATATTGCTATGGGCACCGGTAAACCACACTTGCTGCATGTCCATATTGTCGCGTAGTTGCCAAATAGTCGGCTCAAAATCACTGCGGTGTTCATCTATGGCTAAGGCATGGCGGGCAACGCGCACATTGCGGCCAATTTTAGTGTCGTAAAACTCGTCTTTATCTTCGAACAAGCCTAAAAATGAAATAGGGATCCCCATAGCACCCACGGTATCCCACACGCCAACAAACTTGATTTCCCGAGATTCATGACTGTATCTCGCTCTAAATTCGAGGGATTTTTCACCATCAGGCGCAAAGGGCGCACTGCTTTTTTTATAGTGGTCGAAAGCTTGCTGAATCAACGCCGCATCGGGACGTTTGAGTATGCCGCAGTTATTAATCAAGCCACACAGGCAACGCACAGTGTAAGCACCGCGGCTAAAGCCAAAGAGATAAATCTCATCGCCAGGGGAATAGTTTTGCACTATATAGCGATACCCATCCATGATGTTTTTATGTAAACCGCGCCCTGTTGCGCCACCGATGGTTTGATCGTAATAGGAACCCACGCCCCAGTCATAAAATACCTGTTGGGGTTTACCGTCACTGGCCAAAGGGCTAATCGCCCGCGCGAGGCGCAGCACATTGGTTGGGAAATCGACCTTAAGATCTTTCTCGGGTCGATTCCACGTGCCGTCGGCACAAATCACAATACGTTTATTCATAGGATCATCCTTGAGTCACTAATGCCCAATCTCACAGGTAAAAAGCTGTCGATACAGACGCTAACGGGTTTTACCAAGAATAACAGCCTCGATAGCCTTGTTTGCCAGCGATTCAAGGCGTTAAAAGCTCATCTTGCTTTACATGCTAACGTCACAGCAAAAAACCTATAGTGACATAAAAACCTAAGCTGACAAATTAGAACAATAAGATGCCGCTACAGTTTGCATATGTAATGTTCGTACGAGAGAAGATTAATGCTTTCTTTAACAAGAGTTAGACAGAGGAGCGTTAAATATAGAAGGGCTAATATCACTAAATGACTTATTGCTTGGTTATTAAATGCAGGCCCCTATTGAAGGGGGCGCTCCATGGTATTTGCTCGACGACATGGTGAATAGAAACCTAGGGTTTCTAAGCTTATGAACGAGAGCCATGGATGACGAACTGGCAATTAAACACGGATGTTGTCCAAGCCGCTCGACCGCCCCGACTTATAGGTTTGCCATGCCATTTGCTCATCGACTCGCAGCCAGTCCATCCTTGGATGCTCAACCGCCCCGTCCATGGGGTGGACGGTCGTCTCGCAAATCACCATGGCTCACCGTTTTGGCTTTAGCGTAACCTGTAGATTTAAAAGACATACGCAACACAGTTTTTGGACAAAACCTTGTTAGATGTTTAGCTCTATTTCAAAGCTTTAAGATTAAAATTTCTATGGATTAACGAACGCTTGTTGCAAGTCCAGCGGCCGCTGGCCACGCTGTTTAAGGGGCTTGTTAGCATTTTACCCTACGGAGGTAAATGCAGAACGATACTTAACAAAGCATCAATTTACTCTTTGCTGACCCCGACATAATCTGAAAAATAGATATTCACCCGATCCCTCTTTTTAATTTAGCGTCACACAGAGAATGCGCTTCAATGCTTAGTTAGAATACAGCTCCTCAGACAGAGTTTTTCCTATCCGAAATGAGACTGCACCTTCGTCATCTGGCCCTGCGTCTAACGTAAAAACTCGAACCACATTCTCAACTGGTACGCCCTCAACATAGAGATTTGGCCATGTACCCAAAGGCTCCTCAGCCCTCTCCTCCCATTTCAGATATTCCGCCATTCCAGAAACATCAATCTCAAGAACGACAGGCTCTTCCTCAACAGAAAACCATCGGTTCGCGACAAGCTCCACATCCTTCAACTCGTTCAGATGAACTCTGCCCCGCCGTTTATCTGCCTGGCATCGAGAGACACGCCCGCAACGCTGAGCCTCAACCCAATCTTCTTTAGGAACAACTCTATACAAATGATTCACATCAACGCTTCCTATCAGTTTTATAGACGCCCATTTAAGGGGCTGATTGTTTGCTGAAATGTACAGCGAAGCGAAACAGAACAAACTGTTAGCAGTCTCGCTTTAGATTCTTGTTAGCTATCCAATACACCTAATATCCAGTCACAGTAACTTGACACCCTAACTTGATAAGCAATAGTTCCATACAAACCACCTTTAAAAGTAGATATATCTCCATGCCCCAATTGCCAACTTGATAAACCTACAAGAAAAGGAACACTGTCTTCAAATATGACTGATGCTCCACCACTATCTCCAGATCCATGCATTCCTTCAAGTGATAGTGCATTCGCTGGTTCATCAAATTTAAATGCTAGCCAGTTACCTTCTGCGCTTTCAACAACATTTTGAAAATGGCTCATAACACGAAGTGACTTAGTATCAGGATACTCACCAGTTACTCCGTTCCCAGTAGCTCCCTTACCGTATACTGTGATCTTTTTGCCTTCTTCACTTTTACCCGTGTATATATTGATTGGTTCTATACCGCTAACAGGTGAAGTTAATTTGATTAATGCAATATCACTTCTAGATTTAAAAAATCTCATCAAAGGCGCTAAATCACCTTTGAGTAAATTTTTATCAGGTTCGGAGTAATCTGGGTGTATATGAACGCTTTCTATTTCATAATTTTTTGAACCAACAATTAAACTCTTACCAACATAATCATAAAAAATAGTATGTGCTACAGTCAGAATCCATTGAGAGTTGATAAGAACACCATGACCTTCATGTGGCATATCAATTAGATATTCAGGTGTTTTTTCTACAACATAATTTTCAGGGGGAATGTCATGTCTCATCACTACGGCATCACTGCCAATAGAAAAGAAACAAAAGAATAAGAGAAATAAAATTTTCATGTTACGTCCATGTTCGTTGATGATAGCTATAATTTAGTAGTGCACATGCACGTTTAACTCACTAGACAAGCAAAATTGCGCGTCCTTAACTATCTGTATTAACAAGAAGTTATCAGCTTTTTATTGCTTTTCATATACAAAAAACCAGCAGAAAAACATGCATACGCATTTTCTAAACCTATTATCTAAAAACGATAATCTTTAAGTTATTAATTCTAAGGGTCTTTAGATTTAAGAATTCGAGATATCACGCAAAGATAGCAACTTAAAATAGCTTTAAACCAAGCGATTTGAATACGACGGTACACCAATCCAGTTTCAAACAATCAAATAATGTACGCGCTAAATACAAGGCTAAAAGATGAGATTTTGTAGGGCAACTCATTCGTCAGTTTTCGATACACTAAACGAGTGCTAGCAAGCTTTGGGGCAATAGCTTTTTAGCTAAACGAGCAGCGAGAGGGTTAGTTAAGATTGGCATTGGTGTACCAGTGACCGTTGGCGACATGGATGTCGCCGTCGAGCCTATAGGGATATATTTACGGCGTGTCACTGGGGAAGCAATGACAATTAATACGGAATGCGCGTAACTCAACTGTCTTGCTTTGGGGCATTAGCTTTTTAGCTGAACGAATAGCTAAAGGGATTGTTAAGATTGCCATTGTTGCAACAGTGATCGTTGGCGGCATGGCCGCCATTTACTATCTGCCCAATATGGATATAAAAAATATCGCTTTATGATGATAACAACACGCTCAGTTTAATAATCAAAACCTTGCTGTGCCTTGATACCCGCTTCAAAGGCGTGTTTCAGCGGCTGCACTTCGCTCACAGTATCAGCTAATTCGATAATCGCCCGATGACAAGCGCGGCCAGTGATAATCACATGCTGCATGGGTGGACGATTCTTAAGTGCGCTAAGGACACGTTCCACATCCAGATAGTGATAGCTCACCATGTAGGTCAGCTCATCGAGCATCAAGCAGTCAATCGACTCATCTTGCAGCAGCTTTTCAGCAGCTTCCCAAGCGAGTACGGCGGCGGCGGTATCTTTTTCTTTATCTTGGGTTTCCCAGGTAAAACCTGTGCCCATCACATGAAACTCAACCCCTGCACCTTCGAGTAAATTGCGCTCACCGCACTCCCAAGTGCCTTTGATAAATTGCACTACCGCGGCTTTTTTACCGTGACCGACAGCGCGGGCCACTGTGCCAAAACCTGAGGTCGATTTGCCTTTACCGTTACCGGTTAACACTAGCAGAATCCCCTTCTCCTCTTGGGCGGCGGCAATTTTAGCATCCACACCGGCTTTCACTTTCTGTTGGCGAGCCTTGTGGCGTTCGGCCTTGATTTGTGCTTGTTCGTTGTCGTTCTGTGCTGTCATGGTCTTCTCTTCACTCTGCTGCTAAAAATGTCTGCTTCTAAAACTTATGCTTCTAAAATTGGCTGTAATTTTTGCATGTCTAAATGCTCGGCTAACACATCGGCTAAACGATCGAGTTGCTGCTCACGTATTTGATTGATATCTATCGCCTTAGCATCGTTTAATCCCGCCCAGCGCAAAATCAACTGACACGCATCAGGGCTATCAAACAGCCCATGTAAATAAGTGCCAAGGATTTGCCCGTCATCGCTTTGCAGGCCATCAGCAAAGCTCACAGATGTGGATTCAGGGATTAACTGCAAGGGCACATTCGTTTGTTCAAGCCTAGGGATAAGATAGCTTGATTCACCGCAGTGGATTTCATAGCCCTTCACAGCAACCTTTTGCCCAAGTAACGTTAGCTCACCGCTCACTCGCCGTAACTGTTTTTCGGCTTTGAGTTCTGTGCTCAGCGGCAGGTAGCCAAGTCCTGCGGTATCGCCCGCACTGTCTTCAATACCTAAGGGATCGGCAATGCTTTGGCCTAGCATTTGATAGCCGCCACAAACGCCTAGCACTTTTCCGCCGTAACGCAGGTGTGTGGCAATATCTTTATCCCAGCCTTGCTGGCGTAAAAAGGCCAAATCGGCGCGCACATTCTTACTGCCGGGCAAGATCAATACATCGGCGGCGGGCAAATGAGTCGCGTGATTTGCGGCTTGAGTTTGCAACGACACATAATCAAAATCAATATCGGGATGCAGCCGCAGCGGATCAAAATCCGTGTGATTACTGATCCTTGGGTACACTAATACCCGTACTTTTAAGCGGCTGTTAGCGCCTTTAGTCGGCGAGCTTATCAGCGCATCTTCGGCATCGAGATGTAAATCATGCAGATAAGGCAACACGCCTAAAACAGGCTTTTGAGTATAAGCTTCAAGCCAATCGAGGCCAGATTGCAACAGGCTAATATCACCACGGAAACGGTTGATCACAAAGCCCTTTACCCGCGCTTGTTCGGATTCTGATAACAAGGCCAAGGTCCCGACCAAATGGGCAAATACGCCACCTTTATCGATATCGGCAATGATAATCACAGGGCAATCAACGGCTTCGGCAAATCCCATGTTGGCAATATCGCCCTCGCGCAGATTGATCTCCGCCGGACTGCCCGCGCCTTCCACCACTATGGTTTGATACTGGCCACTTAATCGCTCGAAGGATTCCAGCACAGCGCCGAGCGCCATTGCCTTGTAGTCCTTAGATTTAGGCCCAAAAAAGGCCGAGGCTTCGAGTGTTTTCAGGGCTTTGCCATGAACAATAATTTGCGCGCCCGTGTCCGAGCTTGGTTTAAGCAGTATGGGGTTAAAATCGGTATGGGGCTCAAGATAACAGGCCACGGCTTGCAAGGCCTGTGCGCGGCCAATCTCGCCGCCATCAATAGTGACAGCGCTATTGAGCGCCATATTTTGCGGCTTAAAGGGCGCAACCTTAATCCCCTGACGAGCGAGCAAACGACAAATGCCTGCGACTAAGGTACTCTTGCCCGCATCCGATGTTGTGCCCTGCACCATCAAGACTGCCGCGCGCCGAGGTGAATTAACCGCAAGCGTATTAATTGCGGGCGTATTAACTACAGGTGCGTCAGCGGTATCGAGTGCATTTGTACCGCCTGTGTTGTCTGTGTTTGGAGAGGGCATAGGGTTAAAAAACTTATTCTAGTTTGCAGTCATTAACATAACAGCTCAGTCTAAAAATCACTTAAGTAAGCAACTTAAGCTTAAAACGTGGACTGAGCACAAAGTCTAAAGTGGTTTCAATGCTAAGGGTAAACCAGCGACCACTAAGGTGACATTGTCCGCTAAGGTCGCCACGGCTTGATTTAACCAGCCCGCTTCATCGACAAATTGTCGGCTCAACTCACCTAAGGGCACTATGCCAGAACCGACTTCGTTACTGATCAAAATCACCACTCCCTCGAGCTCGATGAGGGAATCCACAAAAGCGGTTTTCTCGTCCTGCCAACTCGCATGAGCTTTATCTTCAGAGATTGAAGTAGCAGAGGTTGAAGTGGCAGAGGTTGAAACGGCAAAGTCAGTCGCATTCCACTCAGTCGGCGCAGGTTCATCATCGATGTTAATGTTCGATGCAAGTAATTGATTCGTTAACCAAAGGGTTAAACAGTCTACTAAAATCACTCGCCCAGGTTTTGCTAACCGTTTTAGCAGTGCAGTGAGGGCGAGCGACTCTTCAAACAATTGCCATTCGATACCATCGTCCGATCGTCCCGCTTGATGCTTGGCGATACGTGTCGCCATTTCATCATCTAGCGCCTGCGCCGTCGCCACATAGCAGGCATCGAAGCCGAGCGCAGTGTACTGACGCACTAAGGCTTCGCCGTAGCGACTCTTACCGCTACGGGCGCCGCCTAGGACGAGGTGGATCACAGTATGTTACCCACAACGAGCAATACAAAATAACACATGATTTCAGATATTTGCTGCGCCGCGCCTAAGGTATCACCCGTGTAACCGCCAATCTGGCGTCTAAAGATCACTATGATCAAACGGCGCAATCCTATCATCACCAATAGCAATGACAATGCCGCTAATCCCTTGAGGAATAACAGCACTAATACGCCACTGGCGATCAGGATAAGCAGCTCATTAATGCCTTGATGTTGCGATAGCGGCTTAGACTTACTGGTCTCGTCATCGCGGACATATTTTTCACTAAAGATGATACTGGCTGATACCACACGGCTCACTGTGTGCGCGACGATAAGTGCAGAACCCGCCACGACAGGATCGTACAGGGCCAACTCGACTAGCAACTGCCATTTCAGCAGCAAGGCCAACATCAGCGCCAGTGCGCCATAACTGCCAAGGCGCGAATCTTTCATGATCCGCAGCTTGTCTTCAGCCGTCCAACCCCCGCCAAAACCGTCGAAGGTATCGGCGAGGCCATCCTCATGGAATCCGCCCGTGAGCAAGACGCCAACCAACATAGCTAAAAGAACAGAAACGCCGGCGGGGAGCCAGTTCTGCGTCAGCCAAAACACTATGGCGCTTAACAAGCCGACCAGAAGACCGACGAGACCGAAATAACGGCTGGCCTTATTCAACTTATCGCTATCGACTTCGACCCACTTAGGCATAGGAATGCGGGTAAAATAGCCCATGGCAACTAAAAATAAATCTATCTCTTTGTGCCAGCTTTCGCGTTCTGACATAAAGCATCCTTAGTGAATTCACACTTGCTGCAAGGTTTAAAATTAAAACGGTTGGCTAAAAGGCTATTATTTTAAATAAGTAAAATAAGCGACTTAGCAGAGCACATCATACAACAGCCTCAATCCCCGCATCACTAAAACTCGCCATTTGATTGTAAAAATTTACTGAGGCTTGAATAAGCGGCAATGCCAAGGCCGCCCCCGTACCTTCGCCTAATCTCAGCCCTAGGGATAATAAAGGTTTAGCCTGCAAAAATTCTAACATTCGCAGATGACCTTGCTCATCGGATTGATGGGCAAAAATCAAATAATCACGCACATTGGGGGCGATTTGCACCGCGACTAATGCCGCCGCTGTCGCGATAAAACCGTCCACGACCACCAGCATTTTACGTTCAGCGGCAGCTAACATAGCACCCGTCATCTGCACAATTTCAAAACCTCCTAGGCAAGCTAACACTGACTTAGGCCCAGTTAAGGCGCTTTGATGCAGCAATAACGCGAGCTCAATCAGCATCAGTTTACGTTCTAAGGTTTCGCTATTAATGCCCGTACCACGGCCGACACAATCAATCACATCCAGCTGCATAATCGCCGCCATAATAGCCGCAGCAGAGGAGGTATTGCCTATGCCCATTTCACCAAAGGCGACTAAGTTACAACCCGCTTGATGGTGACGTTCAATCAAATCGCGCGCTATAGCAAAGCCTTTATCGACGGTTTCAAGCGCCATTGCGGGCTCTAAATGGATTGCACCCGTTCCAGCACCAAGACGTTGATCAATAATGCCTTCAACCCCTTCAACTGGCGTTAAAATACCGCAATCGATCACTTCGAGCTTAAAGCCCACCTGCCGACAAAAAACGTTAATCGCCGCGCCGCCATGGGCAAAGTTTTGCACCATTTGGTGAGTCACTTCGCTAGGGGCAATCGACACGCCTTCTGCGGCAATGCCATGATCCCCCGCAAACACTAACATGGTTGGATGGACTATTTTGAGCACATCCGTTTGTGGCTGCTCCGTTTGTTGCAAATCAGTCGCTTGCACGCGGGCAATCTGCAAAGCTAAGGATTCGAGCTGACCTAAGGCGCCGGGCGGCTTAGTCTTAAGATCAATTTTCTGCAAAATCACCAGATCCTGCGCTTTACTCACAGGGCTTATTTGAAAAGACACGGCTGACTGAGACATCCACACTCCACTTTGTAATCTACATTAAATAACCACAACGCATCCCGCGTTTATGACGAACATGTCCAATTGTGCATTTCCAATCGCGGGTGGGATATCAACAGAAATACTGATTATCCCGCCAGTCTGCACTTACGACATGACTCTGGGATGACGACTTAACTCTGGGTTTACGTCCTGACTAGGTGCCTACGGCATGACCTTGTATTTACGGCATGACTCTACGCTTACGCAAAATCAGCAAAAAGAACATGCTACCTATGGCGGCCGTGATAATGCCCACGGGCAACTCTTGATTGCCCAATAAACAGCGCGCTAATACATCAATCCACACCATAAATAATCCGCCCACCAGCGCCGTTAATAAAATCGGCTGACGACCGGGAAACAGCATGCGTACTGTATGGGGGATCATTAACCCGACAAAACCGATACCGCCACAGGTAGCCACCAAAATAGCGGTAATCAAGGAGCAGAGCAGCAACATATTGAGCCGCAGCTTAGGCACATTCACCCCTAAGGTATGCGCCGTTTCATCCCCCGCCTGCAACGCCATGATCTGCCGTTTCATGCCTAAAATAATGAATAAACTCGCACCAATCACCAGTGTCGGCAGTACTAACAAGGACCAACTGGCCTTTGCAAAACTGCCTAAACTCCAAAACAGCACAGAGGCTGTCGCCTGCGGACTGGCGAAATACAGCAGCAGACTCGTTAATGCGCCGAACATAAAGGAGGTCGCCACACCAGAGAGCAGCATGCGCTCCACTTGGCTATTGAGCCCAAGCCCAGACAAAGCAAGCACTATCAACACCGACAAACTCGCGCCAATAAAAGCGCCCAAGGGCAAGCTAAACCAAAGTAATCCAGACAAGGCACCCGAACCGCTAAAAAGCCCAGAATGTGCCGCCATGCCCGCATTATCAAAAAATCCAGAGCCAGTGAATAAGGTCAACATCACCACAGCGCCAAAGGACGCGCCAGAGCTAATGCCAAACAAATAGGGATCGGCGAGCGGATTGCGAGTCACGGTTTGCAACACACTGCCCGCCAGTGACAAACCCGCTCCCGCCACAAAAGCCAGTAAAATGCGCGGCAACCTGAGCTCCATCACAATGCGCTCAGTAATGCCATTGGCTTGAGTGAGGTTGGCCATTTTATTGATAAACACTTGGATAACATCCATAAAGCTGATGTTCGCCGCGCCAAAACTCGTGGCGGCAATAGGCGTTATCAAAGTGATGATACCTAATACGAGCAGCATCAGTTGTTGTCTCGTCAACGGTGTCACGATACGCCCCAAATATGAGATGAAATATTGTTTACTCCCCTGAGTCATCCACCCTCGCCTCGCTCGTTCAGGCCATGATCTACATGGTGGTAACCATAAAAATAGCTGATTAAGGGCTTTTTATGTTGTGGATGGGGCGATACCTGAGCACACACGCCAAACACATCGCCAATTCGCGCCTCGGTTAATACTTCGGTTGGCGTCCCCATAGCGCTGACTTCCCCGTTATGGATCAACAACAAACTGTCGCACAGGGCACTGGCTAAATTAAGATCATGAATAGAGGCAATCACGCTGATGCCAAGGCTACGCACCAATTCGAGGATTTGAATTTGATAGCGCACATCGAGGTGGTTCGTTGGCTCATCGAGGATTAAAAGCTGCGGCTGCTGCACTATGGCGCGGGCAATCAAGGCGCGTTGCTTTTCACCGCCAGATAAGTGCTCATATTGTTGGTGCATCTTATGGCTCAAGCCGACTTTCTCTAAAGCCTTAGCAATACGCTCAGTATCACAGCTCGAATTGGTATCGAACATGCCCTTGTGGGGCGTTAAGCCCATGCTGACCAATTGCTCTGTGGTGAGGTCAAAATAGTGCGGTGTATCCTGCTGCACTACGGCAACGCGACAGGCAAACGCCTTGGGTGACAAGCGCTCAATATCTTGATCAAAAAGGGTAATTTTGCCCTGAGTCGGGCGAACAAACCGATACAAACAGCGCAACAAGCTAGACTTGCCCGCACCGTTAGGGCCAATCAGCCCCAGCATCTGCCCCGTTGGCAGCGTAAAGTTAATATTGGAAAGAATGGTTTTGCCATCGATACACCAGCTCAACTGGCTCACATTGAGCGCGACTGACGGGCTCAATGACGGGTTAGTGTCATTCACGGGGCTGTTAGTTTGGATTGCGGAAAGTTTCACCTAAGCGGCGCTCCTATCGAGTCCAAACCTGTATAAACAAAGGTTGTGCACATTGTCATCTGCTCCCTCGAGTCACCCGCTCGAGAACTAAGGCTGCACGCAGCGATAACAGAAATAGGCAGGTCTCCTGACTTGTAGGGAAGAAGATTCGAGATCTTTTTCACTACTCACAGTTGCGGGCACAGTTCGGGCTGACTAACAAGCAGCTCCCCGATTCCCTATTATGTTTGGGTTGATATGCTCTTTGTTAACAACGCCACTATTAATTAAAACAGCGGAGCGATTCGAACAAAGAGAGTCTATTCCCAACACCTATTTCTGCGACGTTATCACTCATTGCGCATGTAATACGCTATCTCGTTCAAACGTCAGGGAAAAGCATTATCCTACATCTATCCCATTAGGCAATGCTGTTTAAATCAGAATATTTTCATGTCAGCTTATTCTCGCCAAACGATCACGCCTAAACCATAGCGCATAGGTCGTGAAATAAGGCCTCAACACGTGCGCCCACTCGGCCAATCTAAACGCCAATAGCAGGCACCCTGTTCATCTTGCAGCACATTAATGCTCACCACGGCCGCCACGGGTAAATCGAGTTGACTATAAAACCCTACCGCCCGTTCAACTCCTAAGGCACGCGCCATTAAGTGACGGATCACCCCGCCGTGGGTCACGACCCACACTTGAGTGGCTGGCATATTGTCAGTGGTTTCATTAATGGCACTGTTTTCATTACCCATTTTATGTGAGTCAAGGGCCAATCGTTCAAACTCGGCGGCGAGTATCTGGTCAATAGTCCCATTCACCCGCGACTCAAAACTTGCCATAGTTTCACCATTAGGCGGCGGAGTTTGCCAAGGGTCTTGCCAATACGCCGCTAAGCGTTCGCCCTCTTGTTGATACAGTTCATCGAGCCGACAACCGTCCCAATCACCAAAATCAATTTCCTGTAAACCCGACAAACACTGCGCCTGCAATGGCCTTGACTCAGATATCAGTGCCGCCGTCGAATGCAACTCGGCGACAAAAGCGTGGGCAAAATCGGCGCAGCGGCGTGAAGTCGAGCTGTAAATCGCACTACACACGCTGGCCTGTGACTCAACTGCTGCCGACATTTGTTGCCAACCCTTTTCGCTCAAAGGCACATCCACACGACCCCGCAAAATAGCGCCGCCTTCACACTCACCGTGGCGTAACAATAACAATCGAACTTGTTTCATATATGCCTTTTTAGTTAGGGACTAGATGCTAGGAACTCAAGCCAAGGGCCTAAATTCTTGATTCTCGATTCTCGCTCCTAATGCCTTTGACTTTCATCTTGCCCTGACAATCATAAGTCGCGTATTATGGACGTCTATACGTTTAAATGTCCAAAACAAATTTTTAAGAACAAGTATTCAAAAAATATCGGCAGACGACAATAAAATGCACTTAGCATAACAATGGCCGATTTTTGGACTTAACTTAGCTGTATTTAAGGTAATTATTTATGACGATACCCTCAACCAAAGCCAGCCAAATATTAGCAGACATTCGCAAACAGCTTGCAGAGCGCATTCTGATCTTAGACGGTGCCATGGGCACTATGATCCAAGGCTACAAGCTGGAAGAAGAGGACTATCGCGGCGAACGTTTTAAAGATTGGCATACAGATGTCAAAGGTAACAACGACCTCTTGGTCTTGTCGCAACCCCACATCATCAAACAAATTCACACCGACTACTTAAATGCCGGTGCCGACATCATTGAAACCAACACTTTTAACGCCACCACCATCGCCATGGCCGATTACGACATGCAGTCGCTGTCCGCCGAAATTAACTTAGTCGGCGCGCGCCTCGCCCGTGAAGCCTGTGATGAAGCCTTTGCTGCAACAGGCATTCCACGCTACGTCGCCGGTGTGTTAGGCCCCACTAACCGTACGTGTTCGATTAGCCCTGATGTGAACGACCCAGGCTACCGCAACGTCAGCTTCGATGAGTTAGTGACTGCTTACAAAGAATCCACTAAGGCGCTGATTGAAGGCGGCGCGGATATCATTATGGTCGAGACCATATTCGATACCTTAAACGCCAAGGCTGCGCTGTTTGCGATTGAATCCGTATTCGATGACTTATTCGGTCAGCATTCTAAAGACAGATTGCCGATCATGATTTCGGGCACCATTACCGATGCCTCTGGCCGCACACTGACTGGCCAAACGACCGAAGCCTTTTACAATTCCCTTCGCCATATCAAGCCCTTATCTATCGGTCTTAACTGTGCACTTGGGCCAAAAGAATTACGCCCCTATGTGGAAGAATTATCCCGCATCAGTGAGTGTTATGTGTCGGCGTATCCGAATGCGGGCCTGCCGAACGAGTTTGGCGGTTACGATGAAACCCCAGAAGACATGGCGAACGTGATCGAAGATTGGGCGCGCGAAGGCATGCTTAATATTATCGGGGGTTGTTGTGGTAGTACGCCTGAACATATCCGCGTGATCCGCGAAGCGGTGAGCCGTCACGATCCACGTATTTTGCCGGACATTCCGGTCGCTTGCCGCTTGGCAGGTTTGGAACCACTGACTATCGACGCCCAATCCCTGTTCGTTAACGTGGGTGAGCGCACCAACGTTACAGGCTCGGCCAAGTTTTTAAAGTTGATCAAAGAAGGCAAGTTTGAGCAAGCGCTCGATGTCGCCCGCGAGCAGGTCGAAAGCGGCGCGCAAATCATCGACATCAACATGGACGAAGGCATGCTCGATGGCGCCGAGATCATGCACAAGTTTTTAAACTTGATAGCCTCTGAGCCCGACATCAGCCGCGTACCTATTATGATCGACTCCTCTAAGTGGGAAGTCATCGAAGCTGGCCTCAAATGTATTCAAGGCAAGGGCATAGTTAACTCTATTTCCCTCAAAGAAGGCGAAGCCAAGTTTATTGAGCAAGCCACCTTAGTGAAACGCTACGGTGCGGCGGCCATTATCATGGCGTTCGACGAGCAAGGTCAGGCCGACACTAAGGCGCGTAAAATCGAAATCTGTACCCGCGCCTATCGGGTGCTGGTCGACAAGGTCGGCTTTCCGCCAGAAGACATCATCTTCGACCCGAACATTTTCGCCATCGCCACGGGTATTGATGAACACGACAACTATGCCGTCGATTTTATTGATGCCATTAAAGCGATTAAAGCCACCCTGCCCCACGCAATGATTTCGGGCGGCGTGTCGAACGTGTCGTTCTCGTTCCGCGGTAACAACCCAGTGCGCGAAGCGATCCACGCCGTTTTCCTCTACCACGCCATCAAAGTCGGCATGGACATGGGCATTGTCAACGCGGGTCAGTTAGCCATTTACGACGATATCGATCCTGAGCTTAAAGTGCGGGTCGAAAACGTGGTGCTTAACTTGCCCTGCCCAGTTGAAGGCTCAAGCAATACCGAGCAGTTACTTGAAATTGCGGAGAAATTCCGCGGTGATGGTGCACAGGTCGGCAAAAAAGAAGATTTAGAATGGCGCAGCTGGCCGGTGAGCCAACGCTTATCCCATGCGCTCGTCAAAGGCATTACCGAATTTATTGATGAAGATACCGAAGCCGCTCGCCAAGAAGCGAAACGTCCGCTGGATGTGATTGAAGGCGCCTTGATGGACGGCATGAACGTGGTCGGCGACTTGTTCGGCTCAGGCAAAATGTTCCTGCCGCAGGTGGTGAAATCGGCGCGGGTGATGAAAAAAGCCGTGGCTTACTTAAACCCCTATATTGAGCTAGAAAAGGTCGAAGGCCAATCTAACGGCAAGATTTTGATGGTGACAGTAAAAGGTGACGTGCACGATATCGGCAAAAATATCGTCGGCGTGGTGCTCGCCTGTAACGGTTTTGAGGTATTCGATTTAGGTGTGATGGTGTCGGTGGAGCGAATTCTCGACGCCGTGAAAGAACACAATATCGATATCATCGGCATGTCGGGCCTCATCACGCCGAGTCTGGACGAGATGGTGCATAACGTGAAGACCTTCCACCGCGAAGGCTTAACGATTCCAGCAATTATCGGCGGCGCGACTTGCTCTAAAATCCACACAGCGGTGAAAATTGCGCCCCATTATCCCCATGGCGCCATTTATATTGCCGATGCGTCCCGCGCCGTGCCTATGGTGAGTAAGCTCATCAACAACGAGACTCGCCAAGCGACCATAGACGAAACCTATGCCGAATACGACGACATGCGCACTAAGCGCCTATCCCAAGCCAAGCGCAAAGAGATAGTCTCACTCGAAGCGGCCCGTGAAAACCGCTGCCAACACGATTGGGCCAATTACACCCCGTTCACGCCAAACGTGCTCGGTCGCCAAGTGTTTGATAATTATCCGTTAGAAGATTTAGTCGAGCGTATCGACTGGACACCGTTTTTCCGCTCGTGGGAATTGCACGGCCATTACCCTGAAATCCTTACCGATAAAGTCGTCGGCGTCGAGGCGCAAAAGCTGTTCGCCGATGGTCAGGCCATGCTCAAACAAATCATCGAAGAAAAGTGGCTCACGGCGAAAGCGGTTATCGGCTTATTCCCAGCCAATACCGTCAATTACGACGACATTGAGCTCTACACAGATGAGTCACGCACCACAGTCGAAATGACCACGCATCACCTGCGGATGCAGCTTGAACGTGTCGGCAACGACAACTTCTGCCTATCCGACTTTGTTGCGCCAAAAGACTCAGGCGTCGCCGATTACATGGGCGGCTTTGCGGTGACCACAGGCCACGGCATAGACGAACATGTGGCACGTTTTGAAGCCAACCACGACGACTACAACGCCATCATGCTCAAATGCTTAGCCGACCGTTTGGCCGAAGCCTTTGCCGAGCGGATGCACGAACGGGTACGTAAAGAGTTTTGGGGTTATGCGGCCGACGAGCAGTTAAGCAACGAAGCCTTAATCCGCGAGAAATACAAAGGCATACGCCCAGCACCGGGTTACCCAGCTTGCCCAGACCACACAGAAAAAGGCTTGTTATGGGACTTGCTCAAGCCCGATGAGACTATCGACTTGAACATCACCGAAAGCTACGCCATGTTCCCCACAGCGGCAGTATCGGGCTGGTATTTCGCCCACCCGAAATCCCGCTACTTTGGCGTGAGTAACATAGGCCGCGATCAAGTGGAAGATTATGCGAAGCGTAAAGGGATGAGCATTGCGGAAACGGAGAAGTGGCTGGCGCCAGTGTTGGATTATGATCCTGAATAGGGAGTGACCCAGAGTAGTCATTGGTACTCGTTAATGCCCAAGTTTCACTTGGGGAATTAAGCAAAACGTAGAATCAAGGGGCTGAGTTATCACTCCTTAATTTTTGGTTTTAATTTTTAAATTTAAAATCAAAATCAAAGTCGTGGAATTCCATTCCACACCAGGGCAAGAAGGGGATCAACAGCAATCCCCCTCTTGCATCTCCCCTTGCCGCCCCTAGCGAAGTTACATGCATTAGTTACTGGCTTCGTGCTTATTCGAAAATAGCTAACGCTTCCGATGGGGCGTCCCTTCCCCCCGAAAGCTACGCAGACGTCCTGTCTGCGTCACGCGATTTCCTTCAACGCCCTTCAGCAACTTCGCAGGGGATCGGTGAACTTCTGTGAGATTAGAGTTAACTTTTCGCATTGAAAGAATTATGCCAACGCCACAAGCCTTATTACCCTCAACTTACCAATTTATATAGTAGACTCAAGCTTATTATTGATACTTCTATAAACTAAATATAAGTGTATCAACTCAACCAAAGCTAAATTAACTATTACGACAGTGAAATATTGAAGATGACCCATAGCCCATAAGTTAAATAAAAATAAAACTTCTATAAGTCGAAATTTAGACCATTTAAAGTAATTTGACGGATAATCTTTACCTATAAGCATAGGTAACAGTTTCAAATTAAAAGTGACTGCAATAGCAATATGCACACAGAGCATGCTAAGTAAAGAAAACAATAATTTAAAGCTAAAAATATTCATCTGCATAAAAATCGATTCAGACTTAAATTCAACCAAAAAATCAACAGCAAGGCCGATAACAAGTGTCAAAGCAAGCACTATGCTCATACCCAAAAAACTAATTTTTTTCATAAAAAACTCTTAAATCATCCCTAAAATAAATCAATAAACACAGTCAGCGAAACGTCTTGAAAGTGAAGTTAACCCAATAAATTCAAACTTTTATAATTTTTCACAAGTATATTAAAAACAAAGAACAAGGTCAGAAACATGAGTGTTTTTACAAAGATATCGATAAAACGTAATGGACTCATCCCGCCAGCTAATAACACATCGAAAACAGGCAGTGATGGCAGCACAACAAATGTAAAAAATGAAGTACCTAACACAGAGTAAATAAAATACCTTGGATACCCAACTCGATTAATAATCAAAGCACATGCTAAAGAAAATATGATCATCAGTGGAAGATGTATCCAAAAGCAAAATACAACCATCCCCAAGTTTTCACTTAATGCTTTTACATTGAAAGATAACAGTAAATCCCACCACCATTTGCTATCGACAGACAACCCACTTCCATGCATAAATATCGACACAGCTATGCCGAAGATAATCACTAAAAACTTCAATTTACCTCCAATGGAATGCACTCTATTCAGAGTTACACTGGCCTCAATTTCAAATTAAAAATCTACATCAAGGTCGTGGGGCTTCACCCCCTGATTTTTTTATCAAGAGTCGACCAAGGAGGACTGCTCGTCCCATCCTCCTTGGATTATCCAAGACGCCCTAGCGAAGTTACATGCAATTAGATACTAGCCTTGGTCTTATGGATAAATTGCTATCGCTTCCGAAGGCAACGTCCCTGTACCTACGAAAGCTAGCCGGTCATCCATGACCGGACTCACGCAATTTATTCCAACGCTTGCGGCAACTTCACAGGGGATCGGTATTCTGCAGCTATAGTTATAATAAAGTAAATATATCTGCTAGAAAAAGAAAGGCTGCCTATTGGCAGCCTTTTTTACCCTTTCTTCTGTGTGTGCCTTTCGGCCAATGCAGCCATATATCTAGCTACACGTATACTTACAAGTAAGCAAAAAGACTTGCCTATTTATGCTAAAAATCTAGACATATTTAGGGTTGCCTTCTTAGAAATGGGACTATAAGATATAACAATTAGTATGTAGGATTCAACTCTTTTTTGAGCAAAATCTTCCTAATATTAATATTATTCCAATCAGTAAACCAATGATTGGCTTCCGAATAATTAATAGCGTCTAAAATACAATTATTTTTATCGACATTACTCTTAGGTATAGCAAATGAAATTTGCGACACTTTTGCTTTGAAATCAGCATTATCGAAGAATTTATTTAAGAATTCAACTTTCCTAGTTTTATCAATCGAAGGGCAAGCCATATAATCTAATGTTAAGTGTATTAATTCAGAAGATGCATAGCCATATTCAGAAATCAAAAACAAAATGCGAGCCTCACACTCATTAACTATTTCAGGAATTAGAAAATTTAAAATTTTGCTTTTGACAACCAAAGTCATTAAACAAACAAAATCAAAATACGAAAAATCTGAAACTTTCCTTAAGATATTGTAATCAACAAGATCTAATAGACCTTCAAATTTTACATTAATATATTGAAGCGTCATAGTAAGATTATACAATTCTATCTTAGAACTACTTTTCACCCCAATGTCTGTTCGTTCTATTTTACTTTTAAGAAAGTGGCAACCTCTATCTAAAAAATATAGATGATGCAACTGAGACCTTTCCTTAAAGAAATCATTCAATACTATTAACGTGAAACAGAATGAAAAAGATGACGTAGTTCTTCGGTCTAAAGAGTAGAAATACAGAAGCAAATCAAAATATGTCGCTAAATATTCAAACATATCATCATTTATCAAGACAGCATGATTAATGACTTTATCTATCATTCCGAAAATTATATTTTTAATTGTCTTCTGCAAGTAAGGGGTTACGTCTGAAATCTTCACTTTTTCTTCTGATATAATTGCTTTAATCTCTCTGACCGTATTAGATACCAATCTAACTCTTTCATTCCGACCAAAAAAAGGAACTCGAATTTGAATAAGTCCAATAGTAGACAACTTACTTATTGAGTGATCAAGCTTTTTAATTGACACTCTAATTTTATCTATTGCAATATCTTTCGAAGTATAGAAGGGCCGCTCATGTAAAAAACGCTTACTTTCGTTAATAGATAGCTTAAAGAAAAACAGACTATCTGCTAATAAATATTCAATTTCATTAAGATGTTCGATTCTATTTGAAAATATAAAGTAATCATCAACATACCGAAGAAGCACATAATCACGCCCTTTAACCACCCCAATGTTATTTAATTTTGAAATAGCATCATCTTCAACTTTCTGTAAAATTACCTCACTAAAAATTCTAGAAATTTCAGGGCCAATTATAATCCCATTTGTTTCATTAAAATTAATTCTTTGCATGAGCTTATCAAATTTATTTTCAAAATTATCAACTCCAACACTTTTCTTTGAAAATAATTTATCTTTAACCGCCCAACAAATTGAGTGTGTATATATCGATTCAAAACATGATTGAATATCAAGCTTTAGTAGATACTTAAAGTCAGCCTCAAGCTCAATAAATTCGTTAGATGAAGTAAATAAATTTATGTGTGAATATCTATCATATGCAAAAAATGAGTTTTGAAATGAATTTTCATTCTGATTATCTTTATGCTCAACATCATCAGACTTCAGTTCAGACTCAACCTTGTTATATCTACTACTATAATACTTAGATGCTAATTTAATCGGCCGACGGAGTGAGCATCCACTAAAATCACAAGATTCAATCATCCTAAATTTATATTTATCATAAAAACTAACAAAATCTATTTGCAAACCAGGATGTATTAACGCCAATCTTCTTTCAGAATTCTCATCCTTATCAATTTTAAATGAGTATGGAATTGTATATCCATCTTTTTTTAGAGATAAAATTGAATTTAAAAAACCAGAAGGAATTTTAGATTTTACATTCTTATAAAAACCTTCATTTGAGAAAACCAATGGTGTTTCAAAAGGAGTTAGCTCAGTAGCTATAACCCTATTTTCATCTAAGTAATCAACGTTTGACTTATTCATTAGACCAACACCTTTTAACTCTGTTTATATTTGAGAAGTAGTAATATGGTTTTGACTTATAAGACTCTAGAAATGAGACGTTTTTAACAAAATTAAGACCCTTTTGGCTTAGCATCGAAAATGGAATCAACTTATTCACTC
This sequence comes from Shewanella sp. SM23, assembly GCF_025654295.1. NCBI lineage: Bacteria > Pseudomonadati > Pseudomonadota > Gammaproteobacteria > Alteromonadales > Shewanellaceae > Shewanella > Shewanella sp. SM23. The sequence continues at coordinate 3,155 of NZ_JAKKRM010000005.1, read as the reverse complement.
TAAAACTTTTAGAATAAATTATTTTTTTATAAAAATTATCAAGCTCTCTTAAACCATCAGAGTTACTTGGGTTAATATTTCTATAACTTGAATAGAACCCGACAGTATATGCCAGCCCATTACTCAATTGTATAAACCTATTTCCAGTAAGATATTTAATTCTTGTAATCAACAATCTTTCATCTTTGTTTTTACCGTAATCCATAAAGCTTTTAACCAATCTAGACTTGATCTTCTCAACTTTATTATCTGAAAAATCTATCTTAATTAACCTTTTCTTATTGGCAGTAAATTTGTATCCTAAATAACTAAAAGTCCATTCAGCATCATCAACAAAAGATACTTCTGACTTTTTATCTTTTCGTTCGTGAAGAATCATTCCAACAGGCAATTTAGATTGTACAATGTCCTTAAAATTTTCAACTTTTTTATAAGAAAAAACAATTATATCATCAACAAATCGTGCGTAATAATAAACACCATCGATCCTTCTAATAACCTTATCAAAATCGAGTAAGTAATACTCGGCCAGTGCAGCACTCAAACTTGTTCCTCTACCTACTCCGAAAATGCCCTTATCTTCGATACCCTTGAGATACATTCTAACTAATGCTTTACTATTTGGGGATATAGCAGGGTCACTAATTACCATACGATAAATATACTCAGGATGTATTGACTCATAAAACTTTTTAATATCGTATCTAAAAACATACTTTTCTGAGTTTTCTCCGAGCATTTGTACCACATTAGCAACAATCTTATGCCTATTCCCTTGTTTTACCTCATACAACTCTTTTAACAATTCTGACACATGGTTAATCACTAACTTTGAATGCTCATCGTTTATGGATAAAATTGGTTTACCTCTAAAGTTTAAAATACTAAAACCGTCAGAAATAGAACGAGAACCGGCAACAATTTCAAAAGCATAAGGAATACATAACGGTGAGTATTTAAACTTATCGCACAAATTAACAAACCTCACTCTTGTTAAATACTGTGACTTATATTTATCAGACATAACTTACCTCAAAATTTTAATAGTTACATTTCATAAAAATTTTACAGTATAAGTATTCAATAAGTTTGCAGTAGTATTAACTCTGCATTCCCTATACGATTACTTACTAGATAGTATCAATTCTCCTGAATCATACGCCCTATCAAATTCTGCTTTTGCATCGGCTTTGTGGTTGATGCAGTTGACCATGTGTTCATCGGACTTAAAGTTTTTACAGTCTTCGGGGACTAGATAATACTTGCGCCATGCTTCGGCTTTGCGTATTCGAGCGGCCTCGTTTTGCTTGGCTAGTCTGGATTTTTCAGCCGCGTTGTGTTGTAACTCTTGCTGAATCTGATACTCAGCAAGCTGGCGATCTTTCGTAGCCTGCTGGCGAGCAAGTTCCGTTTGCTTTTGTTGCATAGCAAACTCATTAAGCCCTTGTGTCAGGCGGTATTCGACATAACTCAAATAGCCAATTCGCACCAACAAAGTGACTAAGCTCGCTAGCAAGATACCTAAGGTAATTTGTAGTATTAGTTTCATTGCAGCTCACATAACCCTAACTAAACTGAACCTAATGCTTTATCTGTTGCTGTCACTAATTCAGTAATAAACCGAATACACTTATCCACTTCATCACGCTTAATAATTTGAGGTGTTCCTATTTCAACCTGCGCACGATGAACCGCATCTCCACGCTTTCTTAGCCAAGTATTAAGGGTTTCTCTCGCTTGTTTAGGGATGTAATTCGGCCATTTCCAATGCTCTGTAACATCAATCCCGAAAAACTCTTCAAAAATTTGCTTCGTTTTAGCGGAGTCTGGGTTATGAAACATTTTCAAGCGGGTAGAAAACTGCAAATAAATCGGGCCACCCAAGATAAAACAAGAACATAATGCACTTTCTGTTAGCATTCAAGTGACGAAAAGTCACTTAGCCGTTAAAAGGCTAGCGAGGTAGGGTTCCAAAGGATGATGACTAACTAAATTGACCTATTTGGCTGAAAAAACGATATTTTTAGTAAAAAAAGCCCAACCCATTGCCTCGTTGGAGGTCTTGAAGGAACGAGCAATGAAACAGGCTTGAAATCAGCCAGCGTTAAGGTACCGACAGCATTTAGCAAAGTGCCGTCGTCGCTTCTCTAAATGCTCGCAGTAATCGGTCAGTTCTTGCAGCGTCCCCACTGGACCACGAAAGAGCTTGCCAAACTCAGTGGTCAGTTTTAACCAATTTTCATGGGATATATTTAATCTTGTCAGTAAGTTGGCGCTATTTTCACTTATTGCACCACGCTTGTCGTTGCGGATGATCCGCCCTGTATCCTCAACTAACTCAAGATAATCCTTGAGTGTAAACGCGATTCCATTAGGTTGGTTATCGCGTTCATTACCAATGAAAGGCAGTAGATTGTTAGGCTGTTCACCTTTCAATGCTGCCCGAATGCGTAGCTGAATGCTGGTATGATCTGATTGTTCTGGCATGTCAGCCATTTTGGCTCTGATGGGATTCAAATCAACATAGGTCATACAGGCTAAAACAGCAGCTTCATCAAGTAGAGCCTGTGACTTAAAGCGACCTTCCCAGAAACGACCACTACAGTTATCTTCTTGATTTGCTTGTCTTGCTATCGGTTCGTTTAAGCAACGCATGAACCAACTGATATCACATAAACGGCTACGGTAAATTGCTATGGCATGCTTTAGCCTGAGGACTTGGTGAGGTTCAACCAACTCACCTTTAGCGAATTTTTGCGTTAATTCATCACCTTTAAATAGCTTATGCCACTGCTCAAGCACTTCGCGATCAGTCCAACGATTAGCACAGTCGATATCCACCCGTAACACCACATGCAAATGATTCGACATCACCGCAAAGGCCGCTACATCAATAGCAAAAACCGCCTCAAGTTCAAACAGTAGCGATTCTACCCAAGCGCGGCGATGGTCATAGTTTTTACCCGAGTAACTATCATCACCGCATAAAAATGCACGCCGAACAACGCGACTACAACAATGATAGAAGGGTGTGTCTTCAACACTAATCTGAGTTCTTCTAGGCCTCGGCATAGCAACTCCTCCACATAAACACTTTTACTGAGTCTAGTAGAGGAGCCTAAATAACGCGATTTGTAATGGGTGGCTTGATTTTG
>NZ_JAKKRM010000040.1:0-5315 GCF_025654295.1 Shewanella sp. SM23 | reverse complement strand
TTAGCTGGGTATAAATATCAAAGTTTTGCGTTCTGGCGCCTATTGGGGGGGCCTTTTCTGTACCTGAGTCATGTGTGCCAGGTATAGAAATTTTGTCTAATGTTAAACTTTTATTTAGTGCACTCATCCAATTATTTGTACTTACGTGAGACATATTATTCTCCAATTTTGGCTATCTGTCGAAATAATATCTGATAGGCTATAACTAACAAATAATAGCCTATCAGTAAGTTTCTTATATGGACGAACTAATTTAGTATAATAGTTCTAACCATCTGTTCGGCTTTATTTGATAAGACTTAAGGTGCTGTGTACTTACCTGTCATACTTGATTTAGTATCAGAATTGTCCATTTGGAATAAGAATAACTCTACTGTGGTATTTGAACCACTAATTAATGCAGCTATAGAACCGGAACCAACTTGATTGTGCTTTAAAATGTCGAGGATTAGTTGGCCACTCGCAGTAATAGCGCCTACGGGATTCTCTGTAACTACATTTTTTACAATCTTTAACGTATCTTTGGCTAAGCCTTCAGCATACTTTAGGTCTACAGTGCCCCCCCACGTCACACCGATCATGTCCTTCGAGCCAATCCACCAGTTATTATTGCTTAAATAACTACCTTGCCCTAAAAGGAAATCGTCGATAGTATATTTAGTGCCATTAACGGTAAGGGTTAACTTTCCACGTACTGCAAAATTCAGTTCTGCAGGTTGGTGATCGTTAAATGTTTTAGCTATGACCCCACCTCCATGCGTGTTGTTCATAAACCAATGCGAAACATCGCTTGTTTTATGACGGCCAGCTTTTACTACTAGGGTTTTCCCGTGGCAAGTAACGCCTTCATAAGGTTGGCCATGGCTAATGCAATGATCCTTTTCAGTAAAGGAAACGTCTGATAGACCTTCAATATTAAATACAAACTCATTATCGTGAATTTTAATTCCCATTATATTATTATCCTTTATTATGATGACTTTCTAACTAACTTAGGGTATGAAGTATTCTTACCGAAAAAGATGTTAAACAATCTCAAGTGGTGAGTTACCTCAATAACAAAACTAGCAAGATAATCAATTAACGCAATACTACTTTAGAGCTATTTAATATAATTATTAATATTTAGTTAGGAATGTTAGTTCTGTCGTTATCTGACATTTCGCCGCATCAACTTTAGCGTGCTAGAACCATTACATACGAGTTAAGCTGCAAAGAATTAAAACATTCCCATGGTGATGTTTTATAAGCCGGATTCCAGAAATTATATTATAATTCTAGTCAAAAAATTACGATCTAAATCCGAAGTCACCAGAAAATATTAAACACTATAATTGACTTTACCAAGACTACAGTATAATTAATAATAATTTAAAGTCTTAATTAAATGGAGCGCTGTACTGTAATAACGTTTGGGGAAAATCAATGGATAAACATAAAGAGAAGATAGTTTTTAAAAAAAAATTGATATATTGACTAGGGTCTGTTGATCTTTGTTGTACAAATGTTATTCAACAATATATCGGCAGCCACATTAACATAAACGCCAGTGACACCATACTGGCGTAATTTCTTGCTGACTTGTCATATCTTATTGATATTGCTAGATAGTGTTTAATTCTTCCAAAAGCATTCTCCACTAAATATCGATACCGATATAAGCACCCATCGACTCTTTCTTGAGGTGTATTCTTATAGCGGCGCCTGGCTTTGTTTTCTAAATAGGTTGAACTAAAAACCGTAGCCGCAGAACTGATCGGCATCGCCTATCAACTTACCCATCAACCGTGTCAAAACCTCGCTATAAAACAACACACTGGAAGCAATACAACCAAGCCTTAATCAACCGCGGTTCGCTTACCTTCTGGATTGATGAGGAGGTAATTGCTAAGTGGAAAGTCAAGGTTCAAAATTAGATTCTATTATTCTCTCTGAAATAGGTTACGACACATTTAGGGACTGCTTAGAAACAGAACAGACTTTCATCAGTCTGTTCTGTTATGAGCGTGGAATTTAAATCAAGAAGTCTTCGATTGAACGGCCATTTTCAATTTGCAGTTTGAATACAGTTGGCATTCTACCTTGTCCTATCCAAGTGACGGTTTCGCCCTCAACGACAATTGAATATTTAGCTGGACGTGGTGCTCTTGCACTTTTTACTTTTGCAGTAACACCGCCAAGATCATCAAGTGACAAGCCTGCAGACTCAATCATCTTCTGAAGCTCTGCAATTTTCGCGATACGCTCAGCATTTGCTTCAGCTTCAGCATTCGCTTCTTCTTCTCTTTCAGCAACGATCTTCCCTAACTTTTCGTACACATCTTTTAGTTCTGCAACAGATAACTCTTTAACAGAAGCTTTTAAACGACGAGCATGTGTTAAAATCTCTAAAAATTCAGACATTGTATTTCCCTAATAAGTTTGTATCGCAACAATATAGCTGATTTTCAATTTGTGATGAATACACAAAACCATTCTGTGAAATTAACCTTGCACAGAAATATGAACAGCCTCACTGCAAAGTTCAACACGGTTAGGTCATATTAAGTCTAACGTAGTTACTTTCACTTGATTTCTACCTTTATATTTTGCTTCGTATAAATTTTTATCAGCTACTCCTAGTAAAGTATCGCATTTCACTGTACTACCGCTATGTTGGATATATACAATTGCACCAATACTTACTGTGACATTTCGTTTAAGAATACTTAGCTTTTCAACGCATTCTCTTAATCGCTCACAGACTAAGATACAGTTGTTCTCATTAGTATTTGGCATAAGAATAGTAAATTCCTCACCACCAAATCTTGCTATTTTATCTTGATTTCGCAGATTGTCGCTTAATGTTTTTGCTACATATTTTAACGCAATATCTCCCTCTAGATGACCATGTTCATCATTGTATGACTTAAATAAATCAATATCTACTATTGCAATTGATATCGGAACTGCAAGTTGCTTTACTCTTGAGATCTGATGATTAAACCAAAATTCAAATTGCCTTCTATTTGCAACTTCTGTCAAGAAGTCCTCTGTTGCCATCCGCTCAAGAATCATATTTATTTTATTTAATGATTTTTTTTGACGCTCTATTCTTAACTCATGTTTTTTTCTTTTATCAATACCTTGAATCTGAATTATATAATAGTTTACAGCATGATCACATACATAATAAATACTTAATAGAGCCCAAACATATCCACCAAATGCTATTTTTAATTTGACTTCTTGCTCATCAACCTCCTTTAGGATAATTAAATCACCTTCTACTTTAGAGAAATCGTTGGATATGCCAATTATTTTGGTTAGTTGCCGAAGATCAATTGAAAGTAAATACTCTTCAGAATAGCCTAAAATAGATAAAATAGATTGGTTTACCTTCACAATCTGTCCTGATTGTGTTGCCAATGCCATACCACTTTTCGTTTTATTAAAAACACTTTTAAATAAAGTATCATTTATATCATTTATATCATTTATATCATTTATATCATTTATATCATTTATATCATTTATATCATTTATATCATTTATATCATTTATATCATTTATATCATTTATATCATTTATATCATTTATATCATTTATATCATTTATATCATTTATATCATTTATATCATTAATATCATTAATATCATTAATATCATTAATATCATTAATATCATTAATAGCAGCTATATAGTTACCCATGACTTCACCTTTAATTACTTTAATTAAGAGTAGTATTTCCAGCTGTTGAAATAAAAACGCTTGCCATCTAAAAACATTGAGTGTTAATACCTTTTCTGAATAGAAACTAACTTCACCTCATAATGTACCATTAATAATTATTATAGCAGCAATATTTGTTTATAAACTAATTTCTGTGTAACAAGGAATTAGTTATACTGAAGTACTAAGATATGCACTATAAAACACTTGGCCACAAATTTAAAAGGCATGCACATTCAATGGCCCCAAAACTTCCTATTACATATATGTGCTTAGTGGTTTTTTCTACTATTTTCCTTAATATATCTTCAGTAGTATATTTAAAATCTTTGAGTGTATAAGAATCATATCCACGGCTTTATCGTGACGCATGTTAATTATATTAAATAAACACATTATTCAACTTAATATCAACCACATTAAAGTACCCATGATTTTTAGAGTATGAATCTGAAATATAGATAACCGTAATCCTTATTAATCCTCACTAAACTTATATGTTTAATTCGGAAACTGTTTTTAACTATTCATCGGTGTCTATAATAACTTTCCTATATATACTGAGCAATTACAAAGGATGAAACCGATTCATTTCGATGTTAAGTTTTAATTAAATGATTATAATTCACTCCGCCAAGATGGAAATGAGTAATAATTTATAGTTTCTCAATTAACCCCATAAAAACACACACTAATTATACTTATTATAACGATTACCTGTTCTCCTATAAACTATAAACTATAAACTATCAAATTTCAGATATCTAAATAAACTATTAAAAGTATGAGTTTAATAAACTTCATTTGATTCCTCAGCAATTAATACACTTTCATCGGTGTGCTCTTAGGGATTTTAGTATTTCCCATACGCAATTACACGTCTCATCTATACAATAGTTTTAACTCATCGCACTCACACTCTTCTAAAAGTGGCACTTTTAGTGTTTTCCATTCCACTCTAGCAAGCTAGTGTTAACCAACGTTACTGAATCAGCGACACTAAAACTCGAGCAGCATCAAGATGAAAATGCCCGCAAATAACTTTTATTTGATTTTTTTCAGACTTATATAGAACTCTTAATTTATTGACAATACTGTGTAAAATTTCAGATGGAATATAACCAGAACACTTCCCAAGCATTTTTTATAATATCATCCATGTATATTTATCTAAGTAACAGAATGTGACTGTAGAGTTTACCCTCGACGAGTGCTAGTTTAATGTTATTCCGCAATAACATTAAACTAACATAAATTTAATAAGTTCCAACCAATCTTTAGAATGATATATACCGACTAAAATGCGGTTTTACTCAGGAAAATTAACAAGTTTATACGGTTTTTTTCCTAAATAGGTTGAACTAAAACCGTAGCCGCAGATCTGAGCGGCATCGCCTATCAACTTACCCATCAACCGTGTCAAAACCTCGCTATAAAACAACCCACTGGAAGCAATACAACCAAGCCTTAATCAACCGCGGTTCACTTACCTTCTGGATTGATGAGGAGGCAATCGCTAAGTGGAAAGCCAAGGTCGAGCAACCCAAGCAAGGTCGTCCTCGTGTGTTTAGCGACTTAGCCATTACCACTGCGAGCCTTACAGG
>NZ_JAKKRM010000039.1:0-5540 GCF_025654295.1 Shewanella sp. SM23 | reverse complement strand
CCTAGGTTCATCCAATCGCGGAAGGCCCGAAGGTCCCCTCCTTTCCCCCGTAGGGCGTATGCGGTATTAGCAGTCGTTTCCAACTGTTATCCCCCTCGACTGGGCAGATCCCTAGGCATTACTCACCCGTCCGCCGCTCGCCACCTCAGAAGTAAACTCCCTTGTGCTGCCGCTCGACTTGCATGTGTTAGGCCTGCCGCCAGCGTTCAATCTGAGCCATGATCAAACTCTTCAATTAAAGTTTTGTTGCTTCCGTCTTGCGACTTCAGCGGCTCAATGAATTCTGATTTTTTGTTTCTCGCGCTCCCTATAAAAGAAGGGCTAAAACAAACTGTACATATTACTATGAACACTCATTGTTACATTGATTTAAATTTTTGACTGCCAACCCTAAGGCTAAGCAGTTTCGATTAACTCAACACCTGTGAGTGTCCACACAGATTTCTTGTTTTATCTTGTTAAAGAGCAACTCAACCTCATAAGAGAAGGTGAGTACCACACTGAGCGTCGAACGCTTCCAGTTGGCTAGGGCTGCGTATTCTACGCATTTCCCGTTTCGCGTCAAGGAGTTTTTGCAAACTTTCTCAACACTCATCAATCAGTAAACTCATCGATGAACTGTCACACCAGCCTGCTTAACGCTGTCTGCCGTGTCAGTGGATGCGCATTATAGGCAGCAGAGGATTTTGTGCAACCCCTATTTTAAGGAAATTTGCAGTTAATTCTAATTATCTAATCTAGCCACACCATACCCACCACTTACCCCCAAAGTTATCCACAACTCAGTCAAGGCTGCGCCTTTGTTTCGCATTATGTATAGCCAAAAGCCATCAGATGATTTGTTGGTAGTTATAAAAATAGAAGACTTTCGTCTTTTAAAATGAAGATTAAACGAGGCTAAGCGTGAGATTGACCTACGGATCGGCTTAAATGGATTTGTTTTAATGGCGACAACGCGTGACCATTAGTAAGTAGCGAGTTTGTGATGTAAGAACTAAAGGCATGACTATGATAGGGTTCATTGGTGCATATAGATGTAGAAATAAAACAAACCCACAAAAAAGCCAGCTTACGCTGGCTTTTTACATCAAGTTACCTTAACGGCAATCGATTACACGGCAGTCTGGAAGATCACTTCCGATGCTTTTTGGGTGTAAGACTCGATTTGGTCGAAGTTCAAATAACGGTAAGTGTCAGCCGCAGTTGCGTCTAACTCTTTAGCGTATTCTTGATATTCTTCAGGTGACGGCAGACGACCTAACAGTGCAGCAACCGCAGCCAGTTCAGCAGAGGCTAAGTAAACGTTAGCACCTGTACCTAAACGGTTAGGGAAGTTACGGGTAGAAGTCGATACCACAGTTGAACCTTCAGCTACACGTGCTTGGTTACCCATACACAGTGAACAACCTGGGATCTCGATGCGCGCGCCTACACGACCAAAAATCGCGTAGTAGCCTTCTTCAGTCAGTTGATCTCTATCCATTTTAGTCGGTGGTGCAATCCACAGACGTGTTGGCAGAGTTTTAGCAAACTTGTCTAGCATCTTACCAGTTGCGCGGAAGTGACCGATGTTGGTCATACAAGAACCTACGAACACTTCATCAATCTTAGTTTGCGCAACAGATGACAGTAAAACGGCATCATCAGGATCGTTTGGCGCACACAGGATTGGCTCTTTGATGTCATTTAGGTCGATTTCGATTACTGCAGCGTACTCAGCATCTTTATCGGCGCTCATCAGCTCAGGATTGGCTAACCACTCTTGCATACCTTTGATACGACGTTCAATCGTACGACGATCGCCATAACCTTCAGCAATCATCCACTTGAGCATGATGATGTTTGAGTTCAGGTATTCAATGATAGGTTCTTTGTCTAACTTGATGGTACAACCAGCAGCAGAGCGCTCAGCTGAAGCATCAGACAGTTCGAAAGCTTGTTCAACTTTCAAGGTTTCAAGACCTTCGATTTCCAGTACTCGACCAGAGAAGATGTTTACTTTACCTTTCTTCTCAACAGTCAGCATGCCCAGTTCAATGGCTTTTAATGGGATAGCATGAACCAGATCACGCAGTGTGATACCCGGTTGCATTTTGCCCTTGAAGCGCACTAATACGGATTCAGGCATGTCGAGTGGCATAACGCCAGTCGCAGCAGCAAACGCTACTAAGCCTGAACCCGCTGGGAATGAAATACCGATTGGGAAACGCGTATGTGAGTCACCACCCGTACCAACGGTATCTGGTAGCAGCATACGGTTTAACCACGAGTGGATAACACCGTCACCTGGACGCAGTGATACACCGCCGCGGTTCATGATGAAATCAGGCAGAGTATGATGTGTGTTCACATCCACTGGCTTTGGATAAGCCGCAGTGTGACAGAATGACTGCATAGTCAAATCAGCACTGAAACCTAAACAAGCTAAATCTTTCAGCTCATCACGGGTCATAGGACCTGTCGTGTCTTGTGAACCGACAGACGTCATCTTAGGCTCGCAGTATTGACCAGGACGCACACCCGCTACGCCACAAGCTTTGCCGACCATCTTCTGCGCAAGTGTATAACCTTTGCCAGTATCAGCGACATCTTGAGAACGTACAAAGACGTCAGATAACCCTAAGCCTAATACGTCACGGGCTTTGTCAGTTAAACCACGACCGATGATCAATGGAATACGACCACCAGCACGAACTTCGTCTAACAAGACTTCCGTTTTTAAGCTGAATTCTGAAATTACTTCGTCGCTATCGTGACGCTTAACCACACCGGCGTATGGGTAGATGTCAATCACATCGCCCATTTCCATCTTGTTCACATCAAGCTCGATTGGCAGTGCGCCCGCATCTTCCATAGTGTTGAAGAAAATCGGTGCAATTTTACCGCCAAGGCAGAAACCGCCAGCGCGCTTGTTAGGTACGAATGGAATATCATCGCCCATAAACCACAGTACTGAGTTAGTCGCAGATTTACGTGATGAACCCGTACCCACAACGTCACCCACATATACTAATGGATGACCTTGTGCTTTTAATGCTTCGATTTTTTTCACTGGGCCAACGGCACCAGCAACATCAGGCTCGATACCATCACGGGCGTTTTTCAGCATAGCTAACGCGTGCAATGGGATATCAGGACGTGACCATGCATCTGGTGCAGGTGACAAGTCATCGGTGTTGGTTTCACCAGAGACTTTAAATACTGTCAGAGTGACTTTGTCGGCCAGTTTTGGACGGCTTAAATACCAATCTGCATTCGCCCACGCTTCAACCACTTGCTTAGCAAACTCATTGCCCGCTTCCATCTTCTCAACCACATCGTGGAAAGAATCAAACATCAGCAGAGTGTGAGATAAAGCTTTAACGGCTAAAGGTGCTAACGCTGGATTATCCAGCTGCGCGATCAGAGGTTCGATGTTGTAGCCGCCTTGCATTGTGCCTAATAACTCAGTAGCACGCTCAGCAGACAGAATCGGTGATTTTTCAGTGCCTTTGGCAACCGCATCTAAAAAAGCAGCCTTAACGTAAGCGGCTTCATCAACACCTGGGGGAATTCGATTTTCAAGCAGGTCGAGAACGAAAGCCTCTTCACCTGCGGGTGGGTTTTGAACTAACTTAACCAGTTCAGCCACTTGATGTGCATCTAATGGCTTAGGGACTACGCCCTCTGCAGCACGTTCTGCGACGTGTTTACGATATGCTTCTAGCACGGCAACATTCCTCTTTGTTTGGCGCTCTAACAACGAAACTGCACGTCTTCTTAATTGAAGCTGACAGTCCGACATGATCGACCCGTATTTCCGGCCTGCAGTATACTACAGCTTTGCAAAAGTATGAATCAGGTCACACTCGGCAAAAAGCGAAATAAGGACTAAATCCGGCGGCGAATGCCAACTTACGGGAAGATTAAAACAAGTGAAATTAGACAATAGTTTGAAAAAAGACAAAAAACCATACACTACAAATAGTTAACAATGTTTCATTAATTTTTAAATCGAACAAGCAATTTTCCGCGCCCCAAAGCAAATAGGTATAAATTTTTCTCATCTTGCTGCATTTTGGCTTTTAAGATGCAGTGCGAGAACTTACACTCAGGCTTAATTTACTGCATATCTCAGTTATTTCCTTAGTCCATCGGAGTACCAATGACATCCCTTAGCATTCAAGCCGTTATTTTTGATATGGATGGCGTTTTAATCGATTCAGAACCCCTATGGCAGCGAGTCGAGTATGAAGTGTTATCTGCACTTGGCGTGCCAGTGACGATAGAAACGATTCAACAAACCACGGGCTTACGCATCGATCAATGCGTCGATTATTGGTACCACAAGGCACCTTGGCCACACTATGATAATGCCAAGGTCAGCCAAACGATTGTTGATAAAGTTGCAAATGAAATTCTGGTTAGCGGCGAAGCTATGCTGGGCGTCCACGAAGCGATTGATCACTGCCAAGCGCTTGGCCTTAAAATCGGCTTAGCGACCTCGTCGTTCTACACTATTATTGAGGCAGTTCTTTCTAAGCTAGGACTCAGTGATAAATTTATGGCAGTACAATCGGCCGAGGGACTCACCTATGGCAAACCCCACCCAGAAGTTTATTTGAATTGCGCTAAGGTGTTAGATGTTGATCCCCGTTGTTGTCTTGCCATCGAAGATTCCTTTAACGGCTTAATTGCCGCCAGAGCAGCCAACATGCAAACGGTCGCGATCCCTGCACCAGAACAAAGAGGCGATGCTAAGTGGATTATCGCCCATCATCAGGCCGAGAGTTTGTTGGCATTAACAACAATTTTGGCAAAATAACGTCACAACACACCGAGTTTCTGCAGGGCGGATAAGCTTAGTCTTTGCCCTACGGATAAATGACAGAATGGTGTATGCACCAGAAGGAATTCAATGTGAAGTACCTATCCTTAATACTGCCCATGGGTTTAATACTCATGTCCACCTGTTTACCCGCTAGCGCAGGTGAGACCATGCACTGTAAACAACAAGTGATCAATACGGGCGATACTTTAACGACTGTGCAGGATAAATGCGGCTCGCCCAGTGATATTCGAGAATACAGTCTGCCCGCGACTTATCTCAACGCTAACGGAGACAGGGTGATCGATCCCAGCAAGTTGCCGACTGAGTATCAAGAATGGACCTATGACTTTGGACCAACACGCTTAATGCGCCGCCTGTATGCCACTGATAATAAAGTCACAAAAATTGAATCCTTAGGTTACGGACATTAATCGGCAGCATCATTGATTATTGTCATCAATAAAAAAGCCAGACATTGTCTGTAATGCCGTTCACTTAAGAGTGAACGGCATTTTTCTTTGGTCTAACCGGGAACTTGTTTTTGCTCATTTTAAGAACTCGTGGATATGCCCTTTCCCGTTTACCATCCAGCTTAAATTGCCGTGCATTTCGTTCTATATCCAATACGTCTCTCGGGACATTCCCCGGTGTTTGTGATGACAGTTGTGTCAACTTGAAGATGATATAACTCGCCGCATCTCGAAAACTCAGTTGATTGGGGTGGACCGAT
>NZ_JAKKRM010000038.1:0-6386 GCF_025654295.1 Shewanella sp. SM23 | reverse complement strand
CGGCCAGCTGGGACAACTCTGCCATTGGCGACGATAACAGCGATACTATCAGTGCTGCAACGGTCGACTTCAGCCAGTTTGGTGGGGGTGCCGCTGTGGTGGCAAGCAATAACAGTGGCACTTGGACGGCTACTTATACCTTGGTAGCAGGCGCCATCGATGCCTCCAATCTTAATGTGTCAGTCACTGCGACGGATAATGCAGGCAATACCAGAACCCAGGCCGATAGCAGCAATGCCGTTGTGGATACTGTGGTGCCAGCCGTGACCAGTGTAGGTGTTCCGGCCAACGCGACTTATGAGGAAGGGCAAAACCTCGATTTTACCGTCAATACCAGTGAAGCGATTACCGTCGACACCGGGGGGGGGGCGCCACGTATTGCACTGACGATCGGTGCTGACACTGTGTACGCCAGTTACCTTTCCGGCTCTGGCAGCAGTGCTGTCATTTTCCGCTATACGGTACAGAGTGGGGATCTTGATATCGATGGGATCGCGGTCGCGGGATCGATAGAAGCCAATGGCGGCACCTTAAAAGAGGGCTCGGGTAATACGCTGAACTCAGTGTTAAATTCGGTCGGCAGTACCTTGGCGGTCTTAGTGGATGCGGTACCACCAACTGTGAGTAGTGTCGCTGTTCCCGCAAATGATACTTATGTGGCAGGCGAAACCTTGAGTTTGACGGTTAGCACCACTGAAAATGTGACCGTTAATACGGGTAGTGGTACACCGCGTATCGCCTTGACTATGGGTGTTGCAACGCGTTATGCCACTTATGTGAGTGGCTCTGTAACGACTGAATTAGTCTTTAGTTATACAGTGCAGGCCGGCGATAACGATACCGACGGTATTGCTGTGGCGGCAAGCATAGATGCCAACGGGGGAACCTTGCTTGACAGTGCGAGCAATGGCTTAACTCTCACATTGAATTCGGTTGCTTCAACCGCAGACGTTCTGGTCGATACCGCCGCGCCGACAGTGCAGAGTTTGAATCCCTTAGATGGGGATATTGGGGTGGCAGTCGGTGCCAATTTTGTGCTGACCATGAATGAAGACATTCAACTCGGTACCGGCAATATCGTGATTTATGATGCCGATGATCTGGCGGTAGCGACGATTGATGTGACTTCACATGCGGGACAATTAAGTATTGCTGGTGGCATGCTGACCATTAACCCGACGGCTAATTTGGTCGAAAATACCAGTTATTACATTCAAATCGGCAATAGTGCTATTACAGACTTAGTGGGTAACGCTTACGCGGGCATTAGTAATACCACGGATTGGAACTTTACCGTTGCAGATGTCACGCCGCCTGTTGTTACTGGGATTGTTGTGACCGGCTCGCCCGCGGCGAATGCGGCCAGCCTAGTATTTACTGTGAGTTTTGATGAGGTGGCCAGTGGCCTATCTATCGATGATTTTGTCCTCACGACAACGGGGTCGGCGAGTGGAAATATTGCCAGCGTTTCCGCCGTATCCGGGTCGAGTGTCGATGTGACTGTGAATACTGTGGCGGGTACTGGCAGCCTGAGACTCGATGTGCAAGCGAGTACGAATATCCAAGATGCTGCAGGTAATGGTGATGGCACTAATGGCTATACTGCGGCTTATACGAGTGGTGCAAGCCATACCGTCGATCGCGATGCACCTTTAGCGCCTTCGGGACTCGATCTTGCTACGGCTTCCGATTCCGGGATCAGTAGCACAGATGATTTAACCCATGATACCACTCCTACACTCACAGGCAGCGCCGAGGCCAACAGCACAGTGACCTTGACCAGTAGTTTGGATGGTGGGTTGGGAACAACTACAGCCGATGGCGCGGGGAATTGGTCGTTTACCACGCCGCTATTAACCAGTAATTCAGTGCATAATATTACGGCCACCGCGACCGATGCCGCTGGCAATAGTAGCGTAGCGTCGACGGCGCTTGTGCTCAGCCTCGATACACAAATCCCCACAATAACCAGCTCGGCTCCCGCTGGTGGTGCCGCGGCTGCGGATGCCAGTGTGGTATTTAACCTTGCTTTCAGTGAAGCGGTGAATAATCTGACTGCGGATGATTTTGCTCTGGCGAGTACGGGTACTGCATCTGGCACTCTCTCGGGAGTTTCCGTCAGTTCAGGATCCAGCGTTGCGGTAACCGTTAATGGTATTTCGGGTACGGGCAGTTTGACAGTAGGCCATGCAGCGAGTGATGTTATCGATGATGCGGGTAATGCACTCGGCGCCTATAGTGCCGGTACTGCACACTCTGTCGATACGGATGCGCCAACTATTTCGGGCGTCAGTTTTGATCAGGCATCGGTCACTCTGGTCAATCAAAGTGTGATTAGCCTGACCTTAGCGAGTGCAGAGGTGGGAACGACCGCAAATTACAGCATTACCAGCAGTGTTGGCACGCCTGTCACAGGATCTATTGCGGTCGCGAATGCGTCACAACAGATCGTCAATATAGACGTGAGTGGCTTGGCGGATGGCACTCTGACCGTGAGCCTCACCTTGACCGATGCGGCGGGCAATGTTTCTAGCCCAGCCGTGACCGATACCATATCGAAAGATGCCGCAGTGCCTACAGTGGATCTCGTCGCCGTTAGCGATGGGCATTATGGTGTCGGCAGTACTATCGATATAACTGTCACCTTGACCGAGGATGTGACTGTCTCTGGCACACTCTCTACGCTGTCGCTCGATATCGATGGTGTGGCTCGTCAGGCTGTATTTGTGTCTGCGGCGAGTGGTGTGCTGACCTATAGATATACAGTTCAAGCGGGTGACAATACGGGGGCGAGTGGGTTAATTGTCGATGCTAATGGCATAGTGCTCAATGGCGATACCATGCGGGATGCGGGTAGCAATGATGCCGACTTAAGCTACAGCCAGTGGAGCAGTGTCGATGTGATTGTCGATACGACGGCTCCCGTTGATCCTATAGTGACGACGCCTTCTGGCGCTATGAGCACCAATCAGGTAACGACATTGGTCAGCGGTACGCACGCTGAAGATGGGGTGACAATCAGTCTCTATGCCGACGTGAACAATGACGGTGTTGCCGATAACGCGACTGTGTTGGATGACACTATTGTGGTGGCGGGCGCTTGGACCCTGAGTGCTTCATTATCGACGGACAGTGACAATAATTTTGTCGTGGTTGCAAGCGATGCTGCGAGTAACGTTTCAGCCCCTCAGAATGTCCCCACTATTACTCAAGACGCCACAGCACCTGTCGCACCTTCTGCACCTGATCTCGATGCAGCAAGCGATTCAGGTGTGAGTTCAACGGATAACATCACCAAGAATACGACTCTGGTACTGACGGGCACTGCAGAGGCCGGCGCCAGCGTTGTCCTTAGCAGCCATCTTGATGGAGTGCTTGGCACTGTTAACGCAGATGGGAGTGGTGACTGGAGTGTCACCGTGACGAACGTGAGTGCTGGAACCCATAGCATCACAGCCGTTGCTACTGATATTGCAGGAAATAGCAGTATCGCATCGAGCGCCTTATCTGTGACCCTTGATACGAATGCACCCACTTCTTCTGCCATTGATAATCAAAACATTCAACCTGGTGAGAGCTCATCGGCACTCGCATTTACCATTGCCGATGATGTCACCGCTGCGGCAGATATCCTAGTGACGCCGGCTAGTTCAGATACTTCGGCGGTTCCACTTGCGGATGTTGTGCTGGCAGGAAGCGATGCTAATAGAAGTGTGACTGTAACTGCGTTGGGATCGGGTACGAGTACCATCACCCTGACGCTCGAAGATGATGCGGGCAATACCAGTACTCGGACCTTCGATGTTGTGGTGAATAGTGCACCCACTATTTTGGGGACACCTGCAAACAGCGTGGCTCAAGGTGCACTCTATAGCTTCGTACCTAGCGCCGCAGATGCGGACGGTAATAGCTTAGTCTTTGATATTACGAATCGACCTTTATGGGCGAGCTTTAATACAGCGACGGGGGCGTTGAGCGGTACGCCGAGCAATGCAGATGTCGGTACGACGACGGCAATTGTGATCAGTGTGAGTGATGGAGTGCTCAGTGCGAGCCTGCCCGCTTTCAATCTCACAGTGACGAACGTCAACGATGCGCCGACGATTAGTTCAACGGCCATCACAGCTGCCACTCAAGATGCGGCGTACAGCTACAGCTTGACTGCTACTGACTCTGATACTGGCGATAGCTTAACCTTGAGCGCAGTGACCAAACCGAGTTGGTTGAGCTTCACTGCGGCGACGGGTTTACTCAGTGGTACGCCAGGCAATGCTGATGTGGGCAGTCACGCTGTGTTACTGCGGGTGACGGACACGGATGGCTTAACGGCAGAGCAAAGCTTCAGCATCACAGTGACCAACGTCAACGATGCACCGACGATTAGTTCGACGGCGGTGACGGTAGCCACTCAAGATGCGGCGTACAGCTACACCTTCGCGGCCAGCGACTCCGATACTGGCGACAGCTTAACGCTGAGTGCGGTGACCAAACCGAGCTGGTTGAGTTTCAACTCGGTGACAGGTTTACTCAGTGGTACGCCAAGCAATGCGGATGTGGGCAGTCATGCTGTCATCTTACGAGTGACGGACACGGATGGCTTAACGGCTGAGCAAAGCTTTAGTATCACGGTGACTAACGTCAACGATGCGCCAACGATTAGTTCGACGGCGGTGACGGCAGCCATTCAAGATACGGCGTACAGCTACGCCTTGACTGCAACTGACTCTGATACTGGCGACAGCTTAACGCTGAGCGCAGTGACCAAACCAAGCTGGTTGAGTTTCAACGCGACTACAGGTTTACTCAGTGGCACGCCGAGTAATGCGGATGTGGGCAGTCATGCGGTCACCTTACGAGTGACGGACACGGATGGCTTAACCGCTGACCAGTCCTTCAGCATAACCGTCACCAACGTTAACGATGCGCCAACGATTAGTTCGACGGCGGTGACGGCAGCGACTCAAGATGCGGCGTACAGCTACAGCTTAGTGGCCAGCGACTCTGATACCGGTGACAGCTTAACGCTGAGCGCAGTGACCAAACCAAGCTGGTTGAGTTTCACCGCGGCGACGGGTTTACTCAGTGGCACGCCGAGTAATGCGGATGTGGGCAGTCATGCAGTCACCTTACGAGTGACGGACACGGATGGCTTAACGGCTGAGCAAAGCTTTAGTATCACGGTGACTAACGTCAACGATGCGCCAACGATTAGTTCAACGGCCATCACAGCCGCCACTCAAGATGCGGCGTACAGCTACATCTTGACTGCAACTGACTCCGATACTGGCGACAGCTTAACGCTGAGCGCAGTGACCAAACCGAGTTGGTTGAGCTTCAACACGGCGACGGGTTTACTCAGTGGCACGCCGAGCAATGCGGATGTTGGCAGTCATGCTGTGTTACTGCGAGTGACGGACACAGATGGCTTAACGGCTGAGCAGTCCTTTAGCATTACAGTGACGAACGTCAACGATGCGCCGACGATTAGTTCGACGGCGGTGACGGCTGCAACCCAAGATGCTGCGTACAGTTACAACTTAGTGGTCAGCGACTCCGATACTGGCGACAGCTTAACGCTGAGCGCAGTGACCAAACCAAGCTGGTTGAGTTTCAACGCGGCGACAGGTTTACTCAGTGGTACGCCGAGCAATGCGGATGTGGGCGGTCATGCTGTGTTACTGCGAGTGACGGACACGGATGGCTTAACCGCTGAGCAGTCCTTTAGCATTACAGTTACGAACATCAACGATGCACCGACGATTAGTTCAACGGCCATCACAGCCGCCACTCAAGATGCGGCGTACAGCTACATCTTGACTGCAACTGACTCCGATACTGGCGACAGCTTAACGCTGAGCGCAGTGACCAAACCGAGTTGGTTGAGCTTCAACGCTGCGACGGGTTTACTCAGTGGCACGCCGAGCAATGCGGATGTGGGCAGTCACGCTGTGTTACTGCGAGTGACGGACACGGATGGATTAACGGCTGAGCAGTCCTTTAGCATTACAGTTACGAACGTCAACGATGCGCCGACGATTAGTTCGACGGCGATGACGGCAGCGACTCAGGATGCTGCGTACAGTTACACCTTGACTGCAACTGACTCCGATACCGGCGACAGCTTAACGCTGAGCGCAGTGACCAAACCGAGCTGGTTGAGCTTCACTGCGGCGACGGGTTTACTCAGTGGTACGCCAGGCAATGCTGATGTGGGCAGTCACGCTGTGTTACTGCGGGTGACGGACACGGACGGCTTAACGGCTGAGCAGTCCTTTAGCATTACAGTTACGAACGTCAACGATGCGCCGACGATTAGTTCGACGGCGATGACGGCAGCGACTCAGGATGCTGCGTACAGTTACACCTTGACTGCAACTGACTCCGAT
>NZ_JAKKRM010000037.1:0-7342 GCF_025654295.1 Shewanella sp. SM23 | reverse complement strand
AATTACGCAGGAAATTGTTAGGCTGACAAAGCCGTGACGAGCGAGGCGCGGAGTGTACGTTAGTACATGAGCACAGTAGCGAGGAAACAATGCCGTCAGACGGACAATTAACCAGTAAGAATTTGCTTGGTGACAATAGCCTTGTGGAACCACCTGATCCCATCCCGAACTCAGAAGTGAAACGCAAACGCGCCGATGGTAGTGTGGGGTCTCCCCATGTGAGAGTAGGTCATCGCCAAGCGCCTAATTTAGGTTAACGTGTAGACGTTAAGCTAAAGGAGCGGTAGTTCAGTTGGTTAGAATACCGGCCTGTCACGCCGGGGGTCGCGGGTTCGAGTCCCGTCCGCTCCGCCAACATTAAGAGATAAGCCTCATCGAAAGATGAGGCTTTTTTCGTTATGGCGTCGTGGATAATTCGTGTCAGTGACGCACATGCTTCGGGCTAGAAGCACATGGTTATCCTCATACTCGGGCATCATGTAGATGAAATCCTTATCAGAATATGAAATTTTTGTTGTAAAGCTAAACCAATTCTATTAATTAGCAAAATTTATCCATTCCCGAAAGCATAACTGAGTCATCCTCTGTAACTCCTTAATGCATTCAGGCTATCGAGCATTACATAACAATATCGCCATACCTATTGAAACAACGATTTGCCAATGTGTGCTGCCTTGGCCATGACTACGTCTGCTCTATCGGATTCAATTTGATTCAAACGGTTGCTGTCTGATGGCACTAGGACGTGTTCCTGTAATCGCCCAAAGCCATGCTACTTCATTTTTAAAACGATTGAGGGAAAGGATAGATAAGCGCACAGATGCAGCAAGGTGCGCTTAGGAAGGGGGGCTACTGGTTGTGCTCAGAATGTTTGCGATGGAGAACTTCAAGTAGTTCATCTTCGAGTTCGAAGCGTGTTTCCATGTTATGGGCGAGCTCAGATAGGTCTTTATCGAGTTGATATAATACGAAATCGTCTTGTGTTTCCGCATATTTATCGTTGAAATCTAATGCTGCATTCGTGGTTGGCGTTATCTTGGGCAATACTTGTTGTGCGAGCGTTTTGCTTGATTCGCCATATTCACTGCAGGCATTAACGACTTTATCATAGACCTCGAAATGTCCTTCGGAGACATAGTCAACTAATAAGTCACAGAAAGATTTAACATGTTCGAACGAGGGAAGTGATTTTTCTGATTTACCGTAAGGAGGAAGCCCAGCAATTTGGCAGTAATGCACTAACAGTTTTCGACGATTTTTTAGCCATTGATCTATAAGCTTGTTTGAACCGCCCCACTTCTGTTCTGCTTTTTCGAGTTCTCTCAGCATGATGCATTCCATTTAAGTGCCAGCACATAACTCTAATGTAGGGACAAGTTGCTAATCGATCAACTCTTTTCATGCGAATTTGCGAGAATGACGAAATGGACAAACCAGCTGTTTCGTATCGAAAAATGCAAATAAAAAGCCCAACGATAGAAACCTATCGTTGGGCGAGTAAAGTTTATAGCAGGCTCGATGCGACGAGCTTCTTGATTGTTCTTGCTAGCGCAGACTTTTTATACCAAAGGCGGGGAACCGGCGCAACTTTTTTCTGTCTGAGTGTGACTTCGTTACGAATAAATGAGCAGTATGTTAGCTGGCTAACATTTTCCGGTTTATGCGGTCAAATCGACGCCAATGATGGGGAATAGCTCACATAAATTTGCACATAAAGGTTACATTATTCGCGTAAATGCTAAACTACCGACCCAGCGGATCTCAATAAGACTAGGAACCAAGCCCAATGGCAGAATTAAAGAATGATCGTTATTTACGCGCCCTACTAAAAGAGCCTGTCGATGTGACCCCTGTGTGGATGATGCGTCAAGCTGGCCGTTATCTTCCTGAATATAAAGCCACTCGCGCTCAAGCGGGTGACTTCATGTCTTTGTGTAAAAATCATGAGCTTGCCTGTGAAGTCACGCTGCAACCTTTACGTCGTTATGATCTTGATGCGGCGATTTTGTTTTCCGATATCCTAACAGTGCCCGATGCTATGGGTTTAGGTTTGTATTTTGAGGCGGGTGAAGGCCCACGTTTCGAGAGCCCAACAGACACTATCGATGCGATCAAAAAGCTCTCAATTCCAGATCCAGAGGATGAGCTGGGTTATGTGATGAAAGCTGTTAGCACTATTCGCCGTGAACTGAATGGCGCAGTGCCGTTAATTGGCTTTTCTGGTTCACCTTGGACCTTAGCGACTTACATGGTTGAAGGTGGCTCGAGCAAAACCTTCGAAAAAATTAAGAAGATGGCTTACGCTGAGCCAATGGCATTACACATGCTGTTAGATAAATTAGCCGATTCAGTGATCTTATACCTGAATGCTCAAGTTGCTAACGGTGCACAATCTTTAATGATTTTTGACTCATGGGGCGGTGCGTTATCGCACTCTGCTTACCGTGAGTTCTCTTTGCGTTATATGCAGAAGATTATTGATGGTCTGACGCGCTTTGCCGATGGCCGTAAAGTGCCAGTGACGCTGTTTACTAAAGGCGGTGGTTTGTGGCTAGAAGCGATGGCAGAAACTGGCTGTGATGCACTAGGTTTGGATTGGACGGTAGACATTGCCGATGCCCGTCGTCGTGTAGGCCATAAAGTGGCATTGCAAGGCAACATGGACCCATCTATGTTGTATGCGCCAATTCCACGTATCGAAGAGGAAGTTGGTCATATTTTAGCGGGTTATGGTGAAGGTACTGGCCATGTATTTAACCTAGGCCATGGTATTCATCAGCATGTCGATCCAGAACATGCTGGCGCCTTTATCAAGGCGGTTCATGCGCAATCAAAGCAATACCATAAATAATTTTTGGTTTGCGAAACAGGCCCGCTTGCGGGCCTGTTTTATATCCGACATTTGAATTTGATAGCGTTGGAGCTTCTGGCGAAGGTATCTTTATGGATTAGCGTATGCGGTGGTTTCTATCGTCTGCTAGCTTAATGAGTCTTACTTTTAAACAACGACTTGAATTCCCTATATTCACATACTGATTATGTGTGAATTATCTTGATAAAAAAGTAAAATTCAGAATCGTTTTATTTATAAATTTTAATTTAAATCAAAGGTATAAAATTGATTTAATTGCATGAAAATGTCTACTTTAGCAACGACTAAAGCGAAGTGATGTTTAATACTATTCGCAAATGAGATATGTTGCATGGCGCAGTGAAGGATTATGCAAGGCCGTCAATCAATTTAGTCATAATAAGCCGTGGTAAGAGATGCACATTGGCAAGAAAATAATGGTATTTATTGCGGGCTTTTGTCTCCCTGCGGTGGTAATTGTCTCCTATTGTCTTGGTTATTGGTACGACCATCGCGTCGAGCTATTACGTCAGGATAGTGCTAACCGTGAGCTTGCCAATATCCAGCAGCAGTTTCAAATTGATGTCGATCGCTTAACCTTTCTCACTAATATTTATGCCTTACCTTTGTCTCAATTAGATGAATATCAACTTAAAAAGCTTGAATCCTCGTGGCGCGATAGCTCAATGTCAGCCAATCTGAGTTGGTATATTTTACGGCAGGGTGAATTGCACCCTTTTTTCCCCAATGAACGTCCCTTTGAGAATGATAAGTTACGAGAAATCGCCAGTGCTATTGTCAGTGCCGATAAGCCCAGTGTTGCTGGCGCTTATTTGATGGGCAAGTATGCTTATGTCGTTACTTCCGTGGCTTCTGCGCCCAATGAATCTGTGCTGCTTGTGCGCCAACTGACTGATAAAGACTTACTGGAATATGCTCAGGCCTTATTGGTGACTAAGGTGAGCATGAGCCATTCTCGCGACGTTACGCCAACAGTTGATGGTGTGCACAGTGACGCGATTAACATTCCAAGCCTGCTAAAAGATAAGCCTGTCTACCTGCAAGTACTGTTTTCCGATGGTCCCTTTAGAGAGGTTAAATTTCAACTCGATTGGGTATCGCTCGGATTTATTCTCTTTGGTGTGTTTATTGTTGGCCTTGGTTATATTTGGCTGCGTTCGGGCTTACTCAAACCCTTTAAAAATCTGATGCATCAATTGGCGCTGGTCGATCCTATGTCCAGTGTATATCAACCCGTTACAAGCGAGGGTAATGAAGAATTAGAAGTGCTCGCCAGCCGTGTTAATAGCTTGCTGGCCAGAATTTATCAGCAAAAAGAACGCGCGAAAATCACCTTAGAATCCATTGCTGAAGCGGTGATTTTGACCGATGTCGATGCCAACGTGATTTATATGAATCCACGGGCCGAGTTGCTTCTCGATGTTGCTAGTTGCTATGCCATAGGTCAAAGCCTTGCGAGTCTGTTAAAGGCTGGGGAGCAGTTGAATCAGGCGGTTTTTACCTGCATTCGTCTCGAAGAATCAGCGCCGCAGGTCGAGAAAATCAAGCTATTAACTGCTTCGCCTCGGATTATGGAGCGCAGTATTAGCAATCTGCGTAATCACGATAAAGAAATTGTTGGTACTGTCGTGGTATTGCGGGATATCACTCAAGAAGAGTTGCTTAAACACCAGCTACAAAAAAGGGCAAATTTCGATAGCATTACAGGGCTGCTAAACCGTCAGGCATTTGATGAGCAGTTACCCCAATTTGCCGCTTCAGCCAAAACTATCGCCGTTTGTTATCTCGATTTGGAGCAATTCAAGTTGATTAACGACAGCTGTGGCCATACTGCAGGCGATCGTATGCTTGCTATGGTGGCTAAGGCAATGCAGGCTTGTCTTGGGCCACAGGAGCTATTGGCGCGCCTTGGTGGCGATGAGTTTGGTTTAGTGATTTGTAATCGTAGTGCCTTATCTGTGGCGCAATTACTGAAGCAAATGATCGCGCAAGTCTCCATGCAAGTGTTGAACGATAAAAACTGTAATTATAAAGTTGGCCTCAGCATAGGTGTTGCCTTTGGCCGAGCCCCCTATATCGATGCACAAGAGTTATTAAAAGACGCTGATATCGCCTGCATTGCCGCTAAAGCTAAGGGCGCCAATCAAATTCATTTTTACGATGATAAAGATAAAGAACTCACCTACCAAAGAAATGCGCCTAAGTGGGCGGTACGTATCGCGCAAGCGATTGAAGAAAACGAGTTGATTCTGTATTACCAACCGATCCGCGGACTAGGCAGTGGTCCGCAGCGACAACGAATGGAAATTCTGTTACGAATTCAAGAGCCCTGTGGCCGCATTTTGGCGCCTGCGCAGTTTATAGCCGCCGCAGAACGTTTTAAGTTGATGCCTGATATCGATAAAGAAGTCATCCGCAAAGCTTTTTTATGGTTGTCTTTGAACCCCGTGCTTTGGCCTGATCATTGTATTTCGATCAACCTTTCGGGCAATAGTTTAGGCGCCGAAGGTATGGTGGAATATATCGCCCAGCAGCAACACATTTTTGATATTCCAAGCCAATGTATTTGTTTTGAAATTACTGAAACCACCGCGATCCAAAATCGCAATCGTGGTATGGAAATGTTGAAGCAGTTACGTAAACTCGGTTTTTCATTTGCACTGGATGATTTTGGCAGTGGTTTTGCCTCTTATGGCTATCTGCGTGAGCTGCCGGTGGATTATGTCAAAATCGACGGCTGTTTTATTAAGAATCTCGCCGTGAATGCTAAAGACTACGCCATCGTTAAATCGATTCAGGATGTTTGTCGGGTTATGGGAATCGAGACTGTTGCTGAATTTGTTGAGAATCAGGATATTATTGACAGGTTGTTGAGCATAGGCATTAACTATGCGCAAGGTTATGCGATAGGGCGCCCGCAACCCTTAGCTAATTATCGTGAGCAATATGAGATGAGGCTTGCACAACGCGCGTGAAGGATTGCGCTTTTAGCGTGATTATGCCAATTTAGCAAAAGGCGTAATTAACATAGCGATAACAAAGGAATGACTATGGATGGACTCACTGGCAAGGTCGTAATCATCACGGGTGCCTCAGAAGGTATTGGTCGGGCGCTCGCAGTGGCAATGGCGCGAATGGGCTGCCAACTGGTGCTCAGTGCGCGTAATGAAACACGTCTCGCCTCACTCGCTTTAGAAATCGCTAATTATGGTCCGCCTCCTTTTGTGTTTGCCGCCGATGTCTCCAGTCCAGAACAGTGTGAAGCCTTAGTTGAAGCTGCAGTTGCGCATTATGGCCATCTCGATATTTTGATTAACAATGCTGGCATGACTATGTGGTCACGTTTTGATGAACTGACTCAGCTCTCGGTGCTTGAAGACATAATGCGGGTGAATTATCTTGGTCCAGCGTATTTAACCCATGCCGCGTTACCGCATTTGAAAGCCAGTAAAGGCCAAGTGGTGGTTGTGGCGTCAGTCGCTGGATTAACGGGCGTTCCTACTCGCAGCGGTTATGCCGCTTCTAAACATGCTGTGATTGGTTTTTTCGATTCTTTGCGGATTGAATTAGTGGATGATAATGTGGCCGTAACTGTTATTTGCCCCGATTTTGTGGTGTCACAAATTCACAAACGTGCCCTCGATGGTGCAGGTAATCCTTTAGGCAAATCTCCGATGCAGGAAGCTAAGATACTGACGGCTGAGCAATGCGCTAATATGATGTTGCCAGTGATTGCAACTCGAGGCCGTCAACTGATTACTTCACTTCGCGGTCGTTTGGGGCGTTGGCTTAAGCTGATCGCACCAGGCTTAATCGACAAAATTGCCCGCAGGGCAATCGCCTCCGGGCACTAAAGTCTTTGCCACTACAAGCTATTTGCCACTCTTATTGAGGTGCTTAATGATGGATTGTTCTGCCTCACTTTGGGTCGCTTTGTCCCCATCGATATCGATAGTCACAGTCGCGTTATGGCCCGTCATATCCTCTGCAATATGAAACCAATCTGGATGCCAGTAAAAGCTGGCTCCTTCTAGGGTTTGCCAGTTATGTACGCCTGATTTTTCACCTTGATAAATAAGATCTTTTATCGAATAACCCATATATTTACCCCATTAATTTCATGATTGTTAAAAATATAAGAAGCTAAATGGTGCACGTCATCTTAACCTAGGTATGTGCTTTACATCACATTTTTAGGTAAACATAAACCCCGCCAGAGCGCTGTCTCTTCTACACAAATCCCTCGGTTTGCCCCGGGGGATTTTTTTGAACCATTTTTAATTAACCTGATCTGATCCTGACCTTTTGTTTCAGATACCACATGCCATGTTTTTAAGTGAACCATCACTCTGGGCACAGAGCATTTTTCAGCGCGCAAAATTAGGGGATGTACGAAGGACCAAACGGCTTGTACAGTTGGCGGCTCAACTTGCAGCTCATACAGGACAATCTATCGTGCAATCTCTTTCA
>NZ_JAKKRM010000036.1:0-11364 GCF_025654295.1 Shewanella sp. SM23 | reverse complement strand
GTCCACCCCAATCAACTGAGTTTTCGAGATGCGGCGAGTTATATCATCTTCAAGTTGACACAACTGTCATCACAAACACCGGGGAATGTCCCGAGAGACGTATTGGATATAGAACGAAATGCACGGCAATTTAAGCTGGATGGTAAACGGGAAAGGGCATATCCACGAGTTCTTAAAATGAGCAAAAACAAGTTCCCGGTTAGACCAAAGAAAAATGCCGTTCACTCTTAAGTGAACGGCATTACTCAATAGAGGGCTTTTTAATGGTCAACTATAAAGAAACTTAATCGCTAAACCTTATCCTTTTGGATATGGGTGTGCTACGCCTTTATGGCAGTCAACACAGGTCTTTCTCGCGTCAGGTTCTTTCTTGAAGTTATTTGAGTGCATTCTTACAGCCATTTTACTCATAGTTTCTGGCTGATTCTCGTAAATACGAGTGTGGCAATGCTGACAGTTAGCAGAATCGTTCGCACGGAAATAGTTCAGCGCTTTATCCGCTTGTTCTTTACGATTTTCATCTAACCAGGCTTGAGTGTTAAAGCCATCAATTGTCATGAAACCATATAAATCTTTAGATACGATGATTTTTTTGATCAAATAATCGACTGGACCATGGGGTAAGTGACAGTCTTGACACTGAACCGTAATCCCCGCTTTGCCGCCGCCATGGGCAGAAGCCAACACTTCATCCTTCAGCGAATGATTGCTATGGCAAGACATACAGAACTCATCTGTACTGGTCGCGTGTAATGTTTGTTGAGTGGTAAAGTACCCCACAACACCCACTACAATACCGACGACCAGTAGCGCCAGGATTGAATATTTCGCGCTAGGTTTAAATAGTGCACGCCAGTTCATCACTCTATCTCCAAAATTGTCAAAATTAGTTTTTATAAGACTAGTTTATGCTCTTTCATTTATTAGAAATTTGATTTTAAGCCGAAATTTGCTGATTAAATTAACCTTAAAAGCGCAAAATGAGACTTAGCTCTAACTATTTGGACGTCATTTGGTAAAAACCGCTAGCTGAACTGTGATGCACTTTAACTAAAGCTAATGCAATCACCCGATAATCGCAAGTTACCGATTTTTTATAGTTAGGTTTTCCCTTGATAATCTAGAACTAGAAATTTATTTTCTAGAAAACAGAAATGTGATCACGCCAATGTTTATTGCACCTTAAGAGTGAAGCAGAAATAAATGGTAAAACGCAGGTAAGCCGAATAATACTGTTCGAAATGAAACTTTCTACGATCAATTTGAGTCTCTTAAAATACGCAGTCATATTCATGATAAGCCCGTTGAAGGCAAAACTTCGAGTCAGAAATTTTATTTGCTAATTTAGATTAATTAGATATTCAAATTGAGGCGTTAACTGAAATGTGAGTTAAATCATTACAGCTAAACATCGCTATGCTAGAATCGAGCAGTTCATCATTTGGAAGACTTATGCATCACACACTCGGTCGTTATTTTTTAGTCATATTCACTCTACTCGCACTCGTCGGGCAAAGTGTCGTGTCTAATGGTCACGCCATAGTGCCACACACCATGGATATGAGTGCGATGAATCATGAGGTTTCCTCCCAAATGCACCACGCTACAATGATGCAGATGGACACGGAGAACAGTTCTGACTCACATTCAATGGCCAACGCGGATTGCTGCAACGATAAAATGCTTCCCGGCGCGAAACAGCATTGCTGTGATGGCACCACATCATGTTCAAATGATTGTGGTCATTGTTTGACGATTTCAGTCGCTGGCACTCTATTTAGCCCACACCTCTGGCCAAGTGTGAGCATGAGCGATACTGCAATGGCCACTCCTATGCCTCATTTCCACTCTATATCTTTGTCTTCGGCCTTTAAACCACCGATAGCCTAGCCCTACTTTGTGCTTATTGGGCAAATCTGCCCTTAAAAAAGCCAAACGACCAAGCTAAAACGACAATGCTGTTAGCCCTAAGCTAACGCCCTATATAGCCGTTTATTGTGGTGCCTTATCATTAAATCGTGCACCCGAGTCTAGCAAAACGTTGATTACTGAGCCGAATGCCAAATTGTGGCATCAATCCGTCTATCGAAGCGAACCGCTTTGATCCACTGTGCTCACTGACGTTTATGCGCTCATATTCGGCCGTTAATCCGATGGAGTGAATAATATGAAAACACTAACTAATCTCGCCTTAATCGCATTCTTGCTGACCAGCACAAGCGTGTTTGCGACGGCCGCGCCGCACGCACATCAACACGACAATGCCAATCCACAGGAACAAGCCCATACCCATGTTTGCCCTATGCACCCTGAAGTGACTGGCAGCAAAGAGGATACTTGCCCTCAATGTGGTATGAACTTAGAGCCAAAGGCGGTAGAAGCAAAACCAGCTGAAGGTGCGGCAAAAAACGCCCACAAACACCACTAAGCTAGGCTGGAGATGAGGCATATGAATCCATTTAAAACCGTAAAAAAGCAAACCCCTAAAGCCGTACTGATCTTGAGTAGCTTACTCTTAGGTACGCCTTGGTTGAGCCATGCCCAACTGGCGAGCACACAAGAGCCCGTGGCGACCGAAGCTGCAGTAAATTCTGCAACAGCGCCTAAGAATAATCCGTTAAATCAAGTCAAAACCTACACTTGCCCTATGCATCCCGAAGTGCTCAGCCATGAGCCTGGTCGCTGCCCTAAGTGCAATATGTTTTTAGTTGAGAAACAAGATGCCGCGAACTCTGCGGCCGAGCATGCGCAGCATCAAGCCGCAGATCACCAAGCCTCTGAGCATGGGCAAACCTTGGCAGCGAAAGCTTCGAGTCAGGTATTCGACACCCCAACCCCTAAGGCCGACAGTTTAGTCAAAGCTCAAAACCACGTGACAACAATCAAGTACGTTTGCCCTATGCATGCTCACATCATCAGCGATGTGCCCGGCACTTGCCCTATCTGCGGCATGAACTTAGAAAAAGTCGAAACGGGCGGCAATACCCAAGAAATCAATATCAATGTTTCCGGCAGTATGCAGCAAGCGCTGGCACTCAAAGTCGCCAAGGTTGAACGCGACACACTGTGGAAATTTGTCGAAACCGTCGGTCAAATCGATTACGACGAAAGCCAGATCACCCATATCCATGCCCGTGTCACTGGTTGGATTGAAAAGCTCATGGTCAAATCCGTGGGCGACACTGTCAAGAAAGACCAACTGATCTACGAGATCTACTCTCCCGATTTAATTAACGCTCAAGATGACTACCTGCTCGCCATGGATACCGCCAAAGCAAACGGCCAAGGCCGCTACAAAGATTTGGTGCGCAATGCGGGTTTACGCTTATCTTTCCTCGGTTTTAACGACAGACAAATCAAACAATTAGCCGAGTCACATCAAACCCAGTATCGCGTACCTTTCTACGCCAAAGAGGATGGCATAGTTAAAGCCCTCGACGTTCGTGATGGCATGTACATTCAGCCTTCGACCGAAGTCATGTCCCTAGTGGATCTCTCTAAGGTATGGGTGATTGCCGATGTATTCGAGAATGAACAAAGCTGGATTGCTAAAGGTCAAAAGGCCGAAATTGCCGTTCCCGCCATGAATATCAGTGGCGTCGAAGGCACAATCGATTACATCTACCCTGAACTTGATCCTGTCACTCGCAGCCTGCGAGTACGAGTGGTGCTCAACAATAACGACGTCGATTTAAGACCTAAAACCCTCGCCAAAGTCTCACTATTTGGTGGCCCGAATAAAGATGTGCTCGTGATCCCGCAGGAAGCTTTAATCCAAACGGGTAAAGAAAACCGCGTAATCGTTAAGCAAAGCGACGACAGCTTTACTGCCAAGGCCGTAACCGTCGGCATGATGAGCCAAGGCAAGGCCGAGATTATTTCAGGCCTGAATGAAGGTGAACGTGTGGTGATTTCGGGGCAATTTTTACTCGACTCCGAGGCTAGCCTCAAGGGCAGTTTAATGCGTTTAAGCAGCGGTCATCAGCACTAGGAGCGCGTTATGTTGAAATATATTATCGAGGCGTCCATCAGGCAGCGATTTATGGTGTTGATTATCGCCATCATGATCACTGTTTGGGGCGTACAGGAGCTGCGAAAAACGCCGCTCGATGCGCTGCCGGATTTATCCGATGTGCAAGTGATCATTAAAACCCCTTATCCGGGTCAAGCGCCAAAATTGGTTGAAGAACAAGTGACTTATCCCTTGTCGACCGCCATGTTAGCCGTACCTGGTGCTAAAACCGTGCGTGGTTATTCCATGTTCGGCGACTCTTACGTGTATGTCATTTTTGAAGATGGCACCGACATTTACTGGGCTCGCTCACGGGTGCTTGAATACCTGAGTCAGATCAGCAGCCGTTTACCGCAAAATGTGCAACCTTCCCTCGGCCCCGATGCGTCTGGTGTCGGTTGGGTGTATGAATATGCGCTGGTCGATCGCTCCGGCAATTTAGATTTATCGCAACTCAAGAGTCTGCAGGATTGGTATCTCAAGCTAGAGCTGCAAAGCGTGGCAGGCGTGTCTGAAGTCGCCACCGTCGGCGGCATGGAGCAAACCTATCAGATAGTGCTTGAGCCCGACAAAATGGCGATCTATAAGCTCGATATCGCCACCATTAAACAAGCCATTGACAAAGCCAACAGCGAAGCTGGCGGCTCAGTGATCGAAATGGCCGAAGCCGAATACATGGTGCGCGCCAAAGGCTATCGCCAGACACTAGAGGATTTCCGTGAAATCCCCCTTGGTATCACCAGCCCTTCTGGTACAGGTTTATTACTCAAAGATGTCGCCACTGTGCGCAAAGGCCCAGCCTCACGCCGCGGTATAGCCGAACTCGACGGTGAAGGTGAAGTCGTTGGCGGAATTGTGGTGATGCGTTACGGCGAAAACGCCTTAGCGACGATAGATGCGGTGAAAGCTAAACTCGAAGAACTCAAAGCGGGCCTGCCCGATGGGGTTGAGATTATCCCAACCTACGACAGATCCCACTTGATTCTTAAGTCCGTCGACAACTTGTTTAGCAAGGTCGTCGAAGAAATGTTGGTGGTTGGCTTAGTCTGTCTGCTGTTTTTACTGCATGCCCGCTCCACACTCGTGGCCGTGATAACCCTGCCGCTATCCATCCTTATCGCTTTTATCGTGATGAATAAGATGGGTGTGAACGCCAATATCATGAGTCTTGGCGGCATCGCCATTGCTATCGGCGCCGTGGTGGATGGCGCGATTGTGATGATCGAAAACCTGCACAAGCATTTAGAACATTTCAAAGCCGAACATGATCGCGAGCCCGATACTAAGGAGCATTGGCGCATCGTCACCGAAGCGTCGATTGAAGTCGGCCCTGCGTTATTTTTCTCATTGATTATTATCACCTTAAGCTTTGTGCCTGTGTTCGCACTCGAAGCGCAGGAAGGTCGATTATTCGCGCCACTGGCCTACACTAAAACTTTCGCCATGGCAGCGGCGGCCTTTTTATCGATCACCTTAGTGCCGATTTTGATGGGTTACTTTATTCGCGGCAAAATTCCCAGCGAACGCAGCAATCCTCTCAGTCGCTTCTTGATCGCGCTTTACCAACCTTCGCTCAAACTGGTGCTTAAATTTCCTAAAGTCACCCTGATGTTAGCGTTAGTCGCGCTGGCCAGTGCTTGGTATCCCATGACCCGTATGGGTAGTGAGTTTATGCCCGCCCTTGAAGAAGGCGATTTGCTCTACATGCCAACGGCATTGCCCGGTATCAGTGCCAGTAAGGCCGCCGAAGTCTTGCAGCAAACCGACCGCTTGATTAAAACCGTGCCCGAAGTGGCCCGCGTGTTTGGCAAGGTAGGCCGCGCCGAAACCGCGACCGATCCCGCGCCGCTGACCATGCTTGAAACCACTATCATGCTCAAACCCCATGAGGAATGGCGTGAAGGCATGACCTTAGATGGCATCATTGCCCAACTACAGCAAACCGTCAAAGTACCAGGACTCACCAATGCGTGGGTACAACCCATCAAAACCCGTATTGACATGCTCTCGACGGGAATAAAAACCCCCGTCGGCATTAAGATCACTGGTGCCGATGTCAACGAGCTGCAAAGCATAGGAGCTAAGATAGAAGCCATTCTCAGCAAAGTGCCACACACAAAATCAGCTTATGCTGAACGCAGTGGTGGCGGGCGTTATATCGATATCACTCCCAAACTGGATGTCGCCGCACGTTACGGTATGTCACTGCAAGATATTCAAGATGTCGTGCGTTACGCCATTGGCGGTATGGATATTGGCGAGTCGGTACAAGGGGCTGAGCGCTATCCCATCAACCTACGTTATCCCCGTGAGCTACGCGATAATATCGAAAAGCTACGCGAACTCCCTGTGATCACTAAATCGGGAAATTATCTACCACTGCGAAATTTAGCGGATATAGAAATCACCGATGGCGCACCTATGCTCACCAGTGAAAACGGTCGCTTAATCTCTTGGGTGTTTATCGATATTGAAGGCACGTCTATCGGCGAATATATTACGACCGCCAAGCAAGCTTTAAATGCCGAACTCAAGGTGCCCCCGCGCTACAGCTACACTTTTGCAGGGCAGTACGAATATATGCAGCGGGTAGATGCAAAACTTAAGCAAGTGATCCCTATGGCATTAGCCGTCATCTTCATCCTGCTGATGATGACCTTTGGCTCCACCATTCAGGCCAGTATTATCATGCTCAGCCTCCCCTTCGCGTTGGTCGGCAGCACTTGGCTGTTATACCTACTGGATTACAACATCTCAGTGGCAGTCGCCGTCGGTATGATTGCCTTAGCGGGTGTCGCAGCCGAGTTTGGGGTAGTAATGCTGGTGTATCTCAATAACGCCATCAAGCACAGACAAGAGAAAGATAATTACCACAGCGTCAGCGACTTAAAAGAAGCGTTAATGGAAGGTGCCGTTATGCGGATCCGCCCCAAAGCCATGACAGTAGCGACCATCTTCTTCGGCCTACTCCCCATTATGTGGGGTGCAGGATCGGGTAACGATGTGATGCAGAAAATTGCCGCACCTATGGTCGGTGGTATGGTTACTGCCCCATTACTGTCACTGTTTGTACTACCCGCGCTTTATTTACTGATTTACTCGCGTAAATTAAAGAAAGACGCAGTTCAGTAATAACACATACATAAAAAAATCCCCCAAACCGAAATAGTCTGGGGGATTTTTTATTCAACGGTCTTTAAAGAGAGTTATTTATTCGTGCTAACAAACAAAGGGTTAGAATAGAACCACAGGTCGTTATAGTTACGATCATTAATCTTGTTATACCAAGCCTGAACCGATTCATCTTCGGCTTGATTAATCACAGCTGATTTTAAAGGATTACCTTTTTCCGTGAGATTAGCTTGGTTGTAATCTAGATTAGTCCCACGCAAACGGAAATATTGAGGCTTATCAGCAATAAAGCTGTAGCTCATGCTGTAGTAGCCATCAGCATCTTTTTGCCAATCAGCACTGGTAAAAGTCTTAACCACTAAGGTTGAATCGTTAGTTTCCTTTTCATATGCCGTTGTCCCCGCTTCAGCACGCGGACCCACATTACCCGCAATCAAGTCGATATGATGCACACCAGGGTTAACTCCCGCATAAATTTCATTACCGATATCTGATTCTTTATTATTCAAGGCCGGACTTTTAAAGCGAATAGTGAGCGTTAACTTGTCGCCCGCTTTCGCTACCAAGGTTTGCCCCATAGTGACACTATTCTTATTGCTACTTTCGAGCTTAAAATCCAAGGCATCAATCAAATCACCAAACACAGAGAAGCTATTACCTGATCGTAACCCCTTCAAAAGCGCCGTGGTATCTTGACCATCGACCCAAGTGTAGCTTTTCGCATATTCACCGGGATAATAACTACTTGCATAAGGTGGGCGCGTTTTGAAATGGATATCTGAGTTACCCATATTCCAGATCTGACGACCTTCGCCTAACAGCGCATCCCACCAACCGCCGACCTGCGCTACCACAGGGTCGACTCCACCATATACACCGCTACTGCGCTCAGCATAATCGCCGCGATTACCGCTAAATTGTCCGCCAACCAGACCTTCAACTAAAAAGAAGACATTGGGTGCAGCATCATTCAGTTCCCTTACATCTTTAATGGTATAGCTGGTTAAATAGCGACGAGGATGATTTAACATCCCATAGCTGCTATCGGGATAATGAGTCTCTAGCCATTTCAACGCCGCAACGGCATCATCATGAGTCTGGTTTTGACGGGTATAACCCGCAGCATTCCAAGCGGCGATATCTTGGGGATCAAAGTCTGCAATGTCATTTTTACTACTAAATCTGTACTCGAAGGTTTTAATCGCCGACAAGACTTTAGCTTCATCACCTAAAATACCGATATTAAAGTGCTCATGGGTTGGCATATCCCACTCGAAACTCGAATAGGCAATTTCGCCCTCATAGTTAGGCATGGCCTTTTTTAGACCAGGCATTTCATACTGAGTTAATGCGTCGTAATAAAGCAAACCACCTACGTCGTTATCATCATTATCTTGACTGTTATTACGCATATGATTCGATAAGGAAACATAGTCTAAACCGAAGTCATCAAAGGCCCACTTCAGAATATCAGACTGGGTTTCGCGAGCATCCTGCGAAACTGCGGTGTGTACATGTAAGTCACCTTTTAACCAACGCCCAGTTGGTTCAATCGGTATGGGATTAGTATCGTCAGAGTCAGAATTACAACCCGATAGCACCACAAGAGACGATAACAAAACAGCATTTAGATTGATTACCTTACGCACGAATAACCTCTTTATATTCACAAGTAGAAACCTGAATATAAGTCGAATACATGACACCATAATTACATGGGTATTCGCTATCCATAAAATAAGCCTCTAAGTTTATAGTGCTTATGTGTACCATTGACTCAGTGCCACACAGAATTGACTCAATTCACTGCCGTAGGAAGGATCCCATCACATGACCAAGTCATTTTGTTTAACCATCAGCCGGATATGGCCGCAAGCACTTTCCCTTAAAACCCCATCACGCGCATTACTTGCTGCATTCGGTTTATGCTCTGCGCTCATCATTACAGCACCCGCCTTTGCCGCACCCGCAACTGGTGAATTCGTTGCCGACAAACGCTGTGAGCTATTTCAATCGAAAAATAAGCAGACGAATCCAGACCAATGGCAGAGCAATATTGGTGAGCGCTACCCTGTACTTGAAATCCTCGGCAATAGCGCTAAACCTGATTGGCTAAGAGTGCGCACCAATGCGATGAAGTCTCCCATGCGTTGGATCAGCGGCGATTGTGGTCAATATCTATCTAATGTTGCTGGCAGTAATTTATCAACACCTGCAACGGCGGCGGAACCAGCGCAAACCACCACGGCATCGGACATCAAAGCAAAAAGCCGAGATAGCCTTAAAGAGCATGGTACCCCAGAGAAACGCCAAGGGAATCAATGTCAAATCGGTGGCGAATTCGATGCTAACATGCTCGCATTAAGCTGGCAAAGCACCTTTTGTGAACTCTATGGCCGCCGTAAAGCCGAATGCCGTGCCCTCAGCCAAACGCCAGAATCGAGCCAATGGCAACACTTCAGCCTGCACGGACTGTGGCCGAATAAACAACAATGCGGCACGCGATATGGTTATTGCAGCACAGTCAAACTGCAACCGAATGATTTCTGTACTTATCCAGAGTTTGAACTGAATCCATCGGTGCGCAAAAATTTAGAAGAAGTCATGCCAAGCGCCCAATATGGCACCTGTTTAGAACGCCACGAATGGTGGAAACACGGCACTTGCCGTAGCCAAGACCCTAACGAGTACTTTTTATTGGCAACCCAGCTGACCCAAGCGGTCAATGCCTCGGCATGGGTACAAAAATTTATTCATGACAACATAGGTAAGAGTGTCAGTAAAAGTGAGTTAAACCAAAGTTTTGATAGCAGCTTCGGTCAAGGTGCCCACACTAAAATGAGTCTTGAATGTGGCAAGGGATTACTGAGTGAAATCCGCATTAACTTGCCCGAAGTCATTAAAACTTCTGACTCCTTACCTAGCCTACTCGCCAAAGCCAATAAGGCCTCAAAAGGCTCCTGCCCTGAAACAATCATGATTGATAATGCTAATTAAAAAGATGGTTAGACGAATAAAAACGGCGATTTAGCGTCGCCGTTTTTAACCTTAATGACAGTCCTTAATATGGCAGTCACATCTGATTAAGCTTGATCACCGCAAAGGTAGCGCCTTGGGCGTCAGCAATGACAGAAAATCGTCCCACATCAGGGATATCACTAGGCGGAATGCACACTTGCGCACCTAAGGCTTGGGCCTTCTCAGCAAACACATCGCAATCCGCCACCACAAAATAGAGCAACCAGTGGGGAGAAATATCGCCCCATTCAGGCATTATCGTCATCATGCCGCTGATGGATTGACCATCAAGCTGCCATTCTGAGTATTCAATGTCAGGCATGTCACTTGGCATGTTGGTCCAAGGGAAAATTTTGCAGTAAAAGGCTTCTTCAGTACGCGGCTCTTTGCAAGCCAGCTCAACCCAGCAAAGGGTATTGAGTTCACCCTGACGGCGAGCACCTATGTGGTTCTTCGCTTGCCATAAGGCAAAGCGTGCGCCTTCAGGATCGCTCACCTGCGCCATCACGCCCGCATCACCCACAATATGCGGCCCCATGTGCACTTGGCCGCCCGCCGCTTGAATCGCTGCAATGCTGGCATCGATATCATCGACGGCAAAGTAGATACGCCAGTGGCTGGGGATATGTGCTTCTGACTCAGGGATTTGATACATGGCGCCTAAGTCATCTCCCGCTAAATTAAATAGCGAAAAGTGACCTTCAGGGATCGGCATTTCGACCGAGTTCCAACCAAATAACGCTTGGTAAAATGCTGTTGCTCCCTGCCAATCATGGCTTGCAAGCTCAACCCAACATGCATGTCCTTGTGCGTACTGAGTCATTTTCATTATCGGCTCCTTTGTTTTAACAATCATTCGAGTTAAGCCTGAGTTTGTATTTCTGTCCAGTATTCAGGTTAAAAAGATCTGTAAGACAAAACTCAACCGCTAAAGACAAAAAAGCCCTCACATGGAGTAATGCCGATCAGTTAAGACAGATCGCTTGACGATCTCGCTGAAAAGATCAAAATCCGATGACCTCATGTCATCGGATTTTTTTATGCAACTCTCAGAAGCACTCGCCCGTACTCATATTACCCGCCTAACCGAATTCACCTGCTTAGCAGATGTGTTAGAACCTGAGTTAATTCAATCTTGCCTAGACTCTCAGGGCGTTGCGACGTTAAGACGGCGTAAATTGCCGATGGACGCGATGATTTGG
>NZ_JAKKRM010000035.1:0-12224 GCF_025654295.1 Shewanella sp. SM23 | reverse complement strand
TCTGGAGCGGATGATTGTGATTCTGGCATTTATCGCCACACGTATCCAGCAACTGCGTTGTTACGCAGGCCAAGCTGAACAAGCGAAAAAACGGCCTTGCGATAGCCTGTTAAGCCCATTGGCCTGGAAGTTGTTATGGCTAAAGACGGAAAAAAGCCAACCGCCCGAACAAGTCCCCAGTGTGCATTGGGCTTATCTAAGATTAGGAAAACTCGCGGGCTGGAATGACAGCAAACGAAGCGGAATTGTRGGCTGGGAAAGGTTATGGCAAGGATGGTTTAAACTGCAAACCATCCTTGAAGGTTACCAGCTAGCCTTGTCTCTTGAGCAAAAGATGTGATCAAGAGACAGCCTACAGTGGGGCAAAGAGAGCCGCAGGATGACGGGTAATAAAATAGAGATAATTGATAGACTTACCGCTGCTGTTGCCATTTACCACAGCTTGTCACGCCGCCCTAGCAGGCCCAACATCTAGAGTGGCGCCATTATGGTCGGTTCTAACTCAGATGAACTTTGAGAGACAGATCAAACAGTATAAAAAACCGCTTCCGCAAAAAAGCAAAATTCTATAGCATCATTTATACCAATTGACATGGATGTGGTAGCCGCCAAGTCCAACAAGTGATCTAAGATGTTAGTGCCCCGATTAAATCACGGAGAAATTTATGCACGATTATGCTGTATTTGGACATGATAGATCTGCTATTGGAAGGTGGTTGGGGTTTCTATCTATTGCCCTCTCAGGTGGGATCTCTCAACTATTTGCTATTGCTAGTAATCTAAGTGGCATTGATGCATTTACAAAAGCAACAATTACCACTGGTTTAGTATATTTTTTGCTCCACTGGATATTCAATAAATGGGTATGGAAAATTTCATTTTTTGAAGTGCCAAACATAAATGGGACATGGGAGCTAAAGGGGCAAACGCTAAATGATGATGGGACTACTAAATACGACTGGGAAGGATCTATCGGAATTGAGCAAACTTGGAAGAACATTCAAATACACCTAAAAACAAAAAACAGTCAAAGCGTAAGTTATACGGCAACGCTTTCTAAGCGATTCGGTCCAACAGGTGGCTGGCTTCTCTCATATAGTTATAAAAATGAGCCAGAAATAGAGCAGAGCCACGAATTAAATTCTCATAAAGGTTACTGCGAAGTTGAATTTAATAAAGAACTTACAGTTGGCAAAGCCTCCTATTTCAATAGTGCAGGAAGAAAGACATTTGGTGTAATGAATTTAAAAAGGGTTAAATAATGATTGATTTTGAAAAGCGATTGAAATCGCTAAAAGAGCGCAGACAAGGAACTCGTGAACGAGCTATTTATGAGTCTATGGAATCTTTGTCTGCCAACAATGCAATACAGCGTGGAGTCGATGTCAGGAAATCAGAATCATTTGAAAGCCTGAATGAAGTCGCTGGTGTCAAATACACAATAGGCGCAATGGCCGCTGTTGAACCTGCATCTACTAAGGTATCTATTAGCGAGGGTAATCGAGTTGCTGACAGTCTTATGAACAGCTTGCAGAATAGTGGTGAAACAGTCACAAAACGGCTTCAAGGCTCAGTGGCTTTAGATATTCATATTAAAGGGCATTCCGATGTTGATATGCTGATTATTGTTACTAATCCTGTAAATATTGAACTTCCGAAGGTTAATCCAAATAGATACTCTCCAGCAACAGATCCTAGAAATTTAATTGATATTGTTAAAGATGTGAGGTCAAAATCAGAACGTATTCTGCCCGTTAATTTTCCCAAAGCAGAAGTGGATATTTCTGGGAATAAGTCAATTGCTTTAGAAGGTGGAAGCTTGAAACGGAAGGTTGATATTGTTCCTGCCATTTGGTTTGATACAACAAAATATCAGCGTTCAGACCAAGAAAGCGACCGAGGTATTAAAATATATCATAAGTCAAATCATGAATTTCATCTTAATTATCCGTTTACCCACATAAAAATGATAAATGATAAAGATTCATTGTACGCTGGAAATTTGAAATCCGTAATCAGACTATTAAAGAACATGATTGCTGATATGCCTGACTACAAAAAGAGAACTGTGAAAAGTTTGAGTAGCTATGATTTGGCCGCAATCGCATTTCATATGAATGCAGATTTAAATGTACCTAGCTACATGAAGTTGGCGCTTGTGGAGAAAACTCGAGCGCATTTAGCTTTTCTTAATTCTGTAAAAGCTTATCGTGATACTCTCAATGTTCCTGATGGTAGCCGAAAAATATTTAATGAAGAAAATAAGACTGAAGCATTAGAAATTCTTACAAATGAAGTTTCAGACTTAGCTAAAGCAATTTATGAGGAACTCCGTCCTTTTAGTACGGGTTATGATGCAAATGTCATCCTCAATAAGTCAGTCTTTTAGCCCTAACAAACGCATGTTGATACTGGTTTTCCGCTGCGCTCCAAATCAGCCGCAAATGCGGGCGTTGTCAAAAATGAGCGAGTGAATCACTCTAATACAGAGTGATTCAATAAAGCAGTCTTGACGAGTGTGTGGTATCAAAAAAATGGCAAATAACGCTGTGTTGATTACCATATTCTTAAGGTGTACAATGTACACCTTGGGGTATAAGGATTTTAATTAGTGAGCTATGCTATTGAGTTTGTCGAAACCTCGATCTTTACAAGACAGATCAAGGAACTTGCAACAGATGACGAACTAAAGGATTTGCAAGCAGAGCTTATTGCTCAGCCGGATAAAGGCGATATGATCAAAGGTACAGGTGGCCTACGAAAGGTTAGAATGGCTGTAGGCAACAAAGGGAAGAGTGGCAGTATACGAGTGCTCTATGTCCTTGCTCTGGCCGATAAAATTTACCTGGTGCTCGCTTATCCAAAAGCAGTTAAAGATAGTCTAACTGCGGAAGAAAAGGCCAAATTAAAACTAATCGTTCAATCACTTAAAGGAGAGAGCAAATGAGTATATTTAACGAACTTCAAGCCTCCCTTGAAGAAGCGGTAGAAATTCATCATGGTCTCAAAAAGCCCGCTCGAGTAACTCGTTATGAAGTTGCTGATGTTAAGTCAATCCGTGAAGATCTGCTTAAAGTGACGCAGGCCGAATTTGCTGCCACGATGGGGGTCAGTGTAGACACAGTTAAAAGTTGGGAAGGTAAACGCCGCAATCCTGCAGGATTAGCAGCTAAAGTGCTTGCGACGATTCAGCAAGATCCTAAAATCTACGCAGCCCTTGCCGCTCACTAAAATTATTTAAAGGCCCTTCTTGGGCCTTTAAATTGCCCCTATCTGAATCACTCTTGCCTAGTCTGGTTTGCGGGCTGAACGCCGTCATTTTTGCAGTTTCGGGATAACTAATTTTTGCCCCATTCCGTGTTTCAGCGGATATATACACCATTTATTCACGCTACTCTTTGACTGAGTTTATCTAATAGATTTACTATGAAAAATACGTTTATCAATTCAGTAACAAGTCTAAATGGCAACTATACCTTTAAACGAAATCTACCAACACAAACTTAACTTTCTTATCGGTGCAGGAGCCTCCAGTGGTCTATTTCCGACGCTATGGCTGCCCCTCAAAGACTCAGATGATGAAAAAAAGAACGAAACGATTGAAACGCTCGCAACTAAGCTAGATCAGCTTGGGGATCAGTATAAGAGTCATCACACTTTGCTGTTTATGTACTACTACGAAAACATTATCGAGCCAGTATGTAAGTTTCAGCTGAGTGACATCCATATTCCTCATGATGAAGAATGTACGAACGACGATCAGTGTAAGGTCTGTGAAAAAATAGAACTAAGAAAAGAGACTATCGGAAATTATGAAATTTTCATTGACTCTATCGTAAGGCTGTTACAACAGAAGAGTGACTTTCAAAGACGTTGTAACCTTTTCACTACTAACTACGATGGCTGTGTACCATTAGTAGCAGACAAGATGATTAAGAAAGGGAATCTTGAATTCAACATCAATGACGGATCAAGTGGCTTCCTCGAAAGAACCCTATCAGCACGCAACTTCAATAATTACGTTTGTCAATCAGGGGTATTCGGACGAAACTCATCTGATATACCACAAATCAACTTTATCAATCTGCATGGCTCTGCTTATTGGCGTAAATTAAAGGACACTATCAAGGTAGAATACAATTTCCTTGATACTGCTGTGGTAATTCCAGAAGAAGCTCGCGACAGCCTTAAGCAGCTAAGTGAAAT
The DNA here is from genome assembly GCF_025654295.1 of Shewanella sp. SM23. Classification (NCBI taxonomy): domain Bacteria; kingdom Pseudomonadati; phylum Pseudomonadota; class Gammaproteobacteria; order Alteromonadales; family Shewanellaceae; genus Shewanella; species Shewanella sp. SM23. The sequence continues at coordinate 8,018 of NZ_JAKKRM010000035.1, read as the reverse complement.
TCTGAATGATGAAACCAAAACAACACAAGTGTAGTGGTCAACTAAATTTGGCCACAGCTTTAGAATCTTCCCAAAATCTTCGCTCTGATTCATTTGGGCTCAATCCTGCATTGTAATGATGTGGCCTGACTTCACAGTAATAACCAATGATGTAATCAGTCACATCTTGTTTAGCTTCGCTAAAACTCTTGTAGCCTTGGGTCGGGATCCATTCCGTTTTTAAACTCCTGAAAAATCGCTCCATTGGCGCATTATCCCAGCAGTTACCGCGACGGCTCATGCTCTGGGTGATTTGATATTTCCACAGCCGTTGACGGTATTTCAGGCTGGTATAATGGCAGCCTTGATCGGAGTGGAATATCAGGTTTTTAGGCTTCCCTCGTGATTCAAATGCCATTTCTAACGCTTTTACCGTTAACTCAGTATCCGGTGAAAATGACATCGCCCAACCAATGGCCTTTCTCGAAAATAAATCCAGCACAACCGCTAAATAGCACCAACGATTACCCGCCCAAATATACGTCACATCGCCGCACCAAACGGTGTTAGGTTCGACAACTGCAAATTGCCGTTTAAGTGCATTAGGGATTGTCACATGCTCATTTTCAGCCTTTTTATAGCGGTGTCTAGGTTGTTGGCAACTCACTAATCCGAGCTTTTTCATTAACCGAGTCGCCCGATAACGACTTAACGTAAAGCCACGTTCAGAGGCGATTGTTGCGATACTTCTCGCCCCTGCAGATTGCTTGCTTTCAGCATGTATTGCTTTGATTTCACATTCTAAACGCCGCTGCTCAGGTGTCACCACAAGCTCACAGCTTGCCCAATAACGGTAGCTACTCCGGTTCACGTTGAATACGTGGCATAACACTGAAATAGGATATTTATTGCTCTGATTGAGTTTCTCGATTATCGAGAATTGTTCAGCGAGTCCGACATCAATAGAGCGGTAGCCTTTTTTAGGATTTCTTTCTCGAGATTAATTCGTTCAATTTCGCGTTTTAGCGCCCTGATTTCAATCTGCTCAGGTGTCATGGGGGAGGCTTTAGGTGCAAGCCCTTGGCGCTCAATCTGAAGCTGTGTTACCCACTTACTGACCGTCGATTTCCCCACGTTCATGGCTTTTGCCGCCGCTTCTTGTGTGTAACCCTGATCAACGACTAATTGAGCGGTTTCGAGCTTAATGGCTGCGCTATATCGAGCACGTTTACTTTTATTCATGTTGTCACCTAAATGGGTTATGAGAGGATCATAACATTTCTTATTAGGTGGCCAAATTCACTATGCCACTACAGATCCTGCGCAGATAAAATTGGCTTGTTGAGAAATGTACTTTCTATCCATCTGGATGATAGTGGGAGTATTAAGTTTGATAATGAGGTTTGGAATACGGTTAGATCTAATTATCAGATATATCTCAAGGGAAATATTCAAAATTATTTGGATGTGAAGAACAAAATTGGTGAGATTATCATTGAGTCAACAACTAAAACCTACGCAATAGCGGATGATTTGCTGGATGTCTTCAAGAACAATGTATTTGTTATATTAACATTCATATTGACAGTGGTTGTTGTCAATGGAGTTAAGGACAACGGGAGTGAAAATATTTTTTCTGGTGTCTACCTAGCAATTGTAATCATACTTTGCCTAGTGTCATCTATGTGGTTAGTAATGACAGCGCATGAGGCTAAAAAACGATTTGAAGCTGCTTCAAGAACAATTAAGGACATCCTAAATCTTAATTACAAAAAGATCATAATGGATAGTGAAATTGATGACTCTGTTGACCCAGTGTTAAAAAGTAATAAAGATTATCTTGATATCCAGATAAAAAGGTATGTTCGGTGGTGGATGGCAACGGCTTCAATTGTTGTTATCTCTTTTGTTATTGGATATCTCACTCTGGGGAAGCCTAAGTCAGCAGACTCAGTAAATGATGTTAATAAAGAGAAGGCCGTTTTAACCTCTCAGAAGGCAGGCGATGCTAAGACGGTAGTAGATACACAGAAGGTAGAAAATACTAAGACGGTAGATTGAGAAGCAATAATTGAAATGTGGGGGCAGTGGAAATGTGGGGTCATTGTAAACTTTAATTGGTACCCATACATTTACTAATCCCACTACCTATTCTTAGACCCTTTGCACTAACTCATTAATGTCCAAAAATGAGCCATTGAATCACTCTAGGAGAGAATGACTCAATGAATCAGACTTACCTAGTCTGGTTCACGCGCGAACGCGATCATTTTTCATGATCTTTGGGCTAACAAATCTTTGCCTCATTCCGTGTTTCAGCTCGTTAGCTTAATCAAAAACTCCCGCTCCTGTTACCATACAAATTCTCGTCTTTTTTCCTAATGTTTGATCCTGCCGTAAATCGCCTAACAATGTATGGGTATACAGTCGTATTTAAATTTAGATATTTTGGGATGATTTGAAGACAAGAACAGTGCGCACTAACAATTCTATATGGTCTGACTGTTATATTCGGTTCTGTAATTGAGCAATGCCATGCGGTGCGAACGGTTTTATTGATTAACGCGACACAAGCACGTTTTATATCCACTCGCCTGACTAAATTGATAAGTCATTGCTGTTTATAGGTTTTTGCCTATACTGGCAGCCTTGATATAACAGAGAGTGCGCCTTGATAGAGGATTGAACGCAGGTATTTATCGCCACCATGCTTATCTATTCCAATCATAACAACCTTACCTCCACTGCTGTGTTGTTTAGGGGTAACACCAACGAAGACAGCCGCATGCTGGCCATTCTTAAAACCTTGACCGTCACCTAAGCAAGCCAGTAAACCGGCTGCACCAATATGACTAACGCCTTCGAGTTTCATCAAGCGTTTACAAGGTTCTGATTGAGTGACCCACTGCTTTAACTGTAACGTTACCGCTTTGTAGTGCTCTTCTGTTGTTTGATATTGTTGCCATAAAATCATGAGCAATGGTTTGATTTGCTCAGGTAAGTCTGTTGATTCTGGCGAAATAAAGTGAGTGATGGCTTGCCTTAATGACTTTTTACCTAACGTGATGATAGCGCCATATTCAAAACACAACGCTCGTATGTGGTTACCCAGTGATGTGATTGTTCGGTCGAACCATTTTCTGCTGATTTGAATCGCTTGAATGTTCTGTTGTGATAGGTCTTTAACCTGGCAGAAAGTCATTCCTAACTGTGTTGATGCGATGGCAATGCCGATAGCATCATTAGCGTCTGTTTTTTGATTGCTGATATAGGGTTTTACTTTTTTAGGTGCCATCCCTTTGACTTCATGTCCAAATGATTGTGCGACTCGAGCCCAGTAGTGAAAGCTAGCACAGCCTTCCATAGCAACGATACAAGGAGGAGAGTTTGCAAGAAGCTCTTTCGTTTTTTGTGGTGACATGGCTTTATTGAATAACAACTCACCATATGGATTCACTTTACAAACTTGAATGACTTTTTTGCAAGGTCGAGAGATATTATTGTAGGCTTACTCATGTATGGACTCCTTTTGTTTTGGTCGACACCAACTTACTACTGTAGGTTGGTGGAGTCCATACATCGAGTTCAGGTTACTTAAGCAATGCGAGTCATCAAACTAGCGTAAATCAACCTGCAGTGCGACTCCCGCACTCTGGGGCTCACTCTGCACTGTGATGTAATACCACCCCACGTTTGGTGCATTGACTGTGATGCTTTCCCGCGTGTTGGCGGGTGTCACAGAGGCTGCATCGAAGTGTTGAGCATTCGCCCAAGTCGTTCCCGAAAATAGGCTAACATCACCACTGCCGTGGGCGGAGTTGATGCTTAGCTGATTCGTTCCCTCTGGTACCCAAAGGTAATAATCGTTGCGCCCATCGGCGGTGCAAATGGCTTTGCCAGCACTGAGTTCACCATAACTTAAAGGTGATTGCGTCGCGCAGGCGTTGGCAATGAGCACCGGATCGGGTGTGTTACTCGTGCCTGTGCTTAAGGTCAGTGTTACGCCGCTAAACTCAGTGGCAGTATCAATCGTGATATAACGCCAGCCACGATTGGCGCTGAAGCTAAGCGATTCTTGATTTCCTGCTTGAGCGCTCTTTGCATCGGCATTATCTGCGTCGGCCCACTGACTGGCATTGAAGTAAATATTGGCATCCCCAGAGCCGCCCTTAGTGGTGACAGTGAACTGGGTATCATCTTCCTCAACCCAGAAGTAGAAGCTGTTACGCCCGCCACTGATGCACTCATTTTTGCCTAGGGTGAGCTTACCGTAATCTAAGGTCGCTGCGCCGCAATTGGCTGGTGGCTCAGGATCCACGCCGCCATCCCCCAGATCGGGGTCGATATCAGCAAATAGCTCAGTGGTGCTGACTTGCATATCAACACCGCCAAAGTCCCCCGATAAGGTAATGTAGTGCCAATACTCGTTGGGGTTTAACTGCACCTTAATCACTTGATAATTACCATTACCGATACCAGCGCCTTGGTTTTGCTCAGGGCTTGCCCAGCCTCTAGAATCGAAATAAATGTCGGCATCTCCCCAACCACCGCCAATCTTGATCCAAAGCTCTTGGGCTGTGCGATCGGTATTGGTGAAGCTGAAACTGGCGCGGCCGAGTTTTGAATCGATACATTCCATCGGCACATCAATTTTCAGGCTGGCCGATTCAGTGTAACGGTAGGCTTCGTTCGTCACTTGGCAAGGTGAGTAATCCTTACTGATAGTGCCTGCTGGTCCTGTCCAGTTGCCTTCGCGGCCACTGGGCTCAGCGTCGACATCACTCGGGCCCTTATCGACTATGCCATCGTCAGCCGTGCTTAAACCACTGGCGAGCCAACCCTGCCATTCGTTATCGTAACGTGTGCCGATATTATCCATAAAGGCTTGATATTCTGCATATTGATCGTTGCGTAGGTAGGCTAGAATCTGTCTCACATCGTCCCTGTGGTGTTCAAACATGAAACGCACCGCTAGATAACCCCAGCGATAGATGCGGTCTTGGCCAGATTCATAGTTGTTTTTGAATATGGTCGATAACATATATTCACCGGTTTCGCCCATGGCAATGGCCGCAGGGTTTGCGTCACGGTAAGAGATGTATTCCGCGAGGCCTTCAATCCACCAAATGGTATTGGCCGAAGTGCCACGACTAAAGTCACCAAACAGGTTATAGCGTCCATCGAGGTAGTGTACGTATTCGTGTTGCAGGTTCCAGACGTGGAAATCTGGCGTGCGCCATTCGGCTTCATAGGCGATAAAACGTGCCTGATTTTTGAGTCCGGCGGGCGAACCTTCTAAATACATGCCGCCATTGTCGGTACTGATACCAAAGATACTGTTGGCTAAAGATTTATACTCAGACGAACTGCCGAAGATCACTAGCTCTAAGTCATCGTTGTTATCCTGCCCCACGGGTTGCATGCCCGTTTCGAGTTTACTGTGGAAATAACTTTCTTGGCTGGTCAGCACATCACAGGCCCATTTGGCTTGATCTTGATAGAGATCTTGGGCGCGGATCTTGAGGCTGTCGGAGCATTTCCAATTAAAAGGTAAAGCATCGGCTTCTAACTGCGCCTTAAAACCACAGATATTGTAATCGTTACAATGGCTGCGATCGTAATAGTCGGCCATTTCAGCCGCCGCGTACCAAAGCACTTTGCTCGGTTCGGTTTTGCTGGTGCTGCTGAGGATGTTTTTGACCAGCTGGGTCACTCGCGGGCGCATGGCGTCAATGTAATACAGCCTAGATAACTCTTTAACTGAGTTGACCAAAAGATACTCTGCATTGGTGCCTAACAAGTCGCGATGTTCGAGTTGGAAGTTATTCAGTGCATCTAAAATCCCTTGATCACGCGCGAACAGCGCCTGCATGTCATCATTCCATTGGGCTCGGAATAAGGTGGTAAACACTGAATTGGCTGCGGCGTTCATGGCGAAACTGGCTTGCCAATTAGCATCATAGTCCGTAAGCACTTTAATAGTGACATGATTAAACTCGGCGCCGAGCTCGGCTGAGTCAATCAGGATTAAGGCTTCTTTTAACACACCAGCATTAGCATCGGAGACAGTCCAAATTGCAGCGTTCGCAAATAAAGCATTAAGGGCAGATTTTAAGCTGACCTTAGCAGCATTGCTGTAAGCAGGCACATCATTTGGGCTGTAAAACTGCACATAAAGGGCGGCACGAATAAAGTAAATATGGGACTCAAGATGCTGAATATCGACCCCAGTGTAGTCCTTTGCTTTAGTGGCAATGGCGTTGGCCACACTGATCACATTGGCCTCGCTAAATAGTGCGGTCGCGCTACTGCCTTTGAGGCTATAGAGTTTACCGACACATTCGGGCGTAGATTGGCTCAGTTCATTGACTAGTGCCTGACCTGATTTCCCAACAAAGTCACTGCAGTCGCTGACTTGCATCGCGGCGCTATGATTCTGCAACTTAAGTGGGGGTTGCTCCGAGACCTCTATCTGACGTTTCTGGCGTGAATGAATCTTAGGCTGCTCTGTCATCGTCGGATCATTGGGGGATGCCATCAATGGCGTCTCCCGCAGTAGCGGTCTATGTGATTCAATTAAGCTAATCGGTGCAGAGGGCGGTGGCGGGACGGGTTGAGCTGGTGAACTGTTTGGTGTGTTGTTGCCTAATGAGGGGCTTGCATGAGTGTTATGGGCAAGAACGGGAGTTGCAATCGCTAAGCTAATTGCTGCGAAGAGTAGTGTGTTTTTCATTGTGTATCCTTAGTTATCTAGTCTGCAAAGCAGATCTTCCTTGGGCGTTATTTGATACGTGTAATACATGCTTGCATGAAATATTATTGAAATCAGCACTGAGGAAAATGGCTATAACTCTGTATTAACTGCAAATAGCACAAATCAAGAATGGGTGGTATTAGTCAATATATCCAGTTTTTAAAAAAATTATCTTCCCTTTATGTTTACCATTCTGGCGGGGATAAGCTTGATGGTATGACCGAGCTTTTCGATAGTACGCCTCCAGTAATTCGCGCTGGGCTTCCATCACCACGAGCGTAGGCTGAGAGTATCGAGTGATAAAGTGCGCTTAATTTTACGATTAAAAGCAATGGTATTGTTAGGGTTAAAGGCCTCAAATCAATGCTGATAAGTTTATAGTGAATATCGGTCACCTCGAGTCAGATTTTGTGCACCTAAATCATGGCACATTTCGATGCCGCGACCGAAGTGACCATCTCAGCACCCATTGACTTGTCAGGGTAAGCATCGAGAATGCTTTTTAAGCCTTTATTATCTAATCCAAATACGCTGAATTTATTGCGGCTAGACGTCTCTTGCGGCGTAGACTTAATTTGCTTTGCTTTGCTTTGCTTTGCTTTGTTCATTTTTCAGTATATTGGTGGTAGCCTGCCGCATTCTTGCTAGATTTTCTGCACTATCACCTCGAGATATCTGGCAAGCATCCTCATTCATCGTTACATCCAGTACCCAATGACCACGATCTGCGTAGGCTAACTCTTCGGCCGATAATATTGCAGAACTGATGTAGTAACGTGTCTGAAGCTTTCCTTCTCCTTTGTGTACCCGATAGCTAATGACTTTGCCAAACGTTTGTATTGTCGGCCATTTAGCATCAATCAGCTCCTTTGGCGCCGCTATAGTTTGGTATTCCCGATATTCTTTCTACTACACTGCGCCTCGATTTGAGTGACGGTTTCTATGAGCTTCAAAGGCCTCTTTTTCGCGCTGATGCAAAGCACTTTGATTACCTTTGACTGCTAACAGGAAGTCAGCACCTTCCCTAAGTGGAATTAGCACTAAAGCGCGTTTTCGACGAACGGCTTCGTGACAGGCTTTTGTGTCGTAAGCACCATCACCCGAGATATTGCGGATTTTTCGATGGGTTTGCTTAAGTAAATTGGGCATCACTTCTGCGTCTGTTACACCTGATAAACTGAGTTCTGCGGCAATAATTTCATGGCTATGTGTATCTACGGCAATATGCAGTTTGCGCCACACTCGGCGCTTTACATCTGTGCCATGTTTCTTCACTTTCCACTCA
>NZ_JAKKRM010000034.1:0-13249 GCF_025654295.1 Shewanella sp. SM23 | reverse complement strand
CCTTTCCCCCGTAGGGCGTATGCGGTATTAGCAGTCGTTTCCAACTGTTATCCCCCTCGACTGGGCAGATCCCTAGGCATTACTCACCCGTCCGCCGCTCGCCACCTCAGGAGTAAACTCCCTTGTGCTGCCGCTCGACTTGCATGTGTTAGGCCTGCCGCCAGCGTTCAATCTGAGCCATGATCAAACTCTTCAATTAAAGTTTTGTTGCTTCCGTCTTACGACTTCAGCGGCTCAATGAATTCTGATTTTTTGTTTCTAACTAAAGAAACAAACTGTACATATTGCTATGAACACTCATTGTTACATTGATTTAAATTTTTGACTGCCAACCCGAAGGCTAAGCAGTTTCGATTAACTCAACACCTGTGAGTGTCCACACAGATTTCTTGTTTTATCTTGTTAAAGAGCAACTCAACCTCATAAGAGAAGGTGAGTACCACACTGAGCGTCGAACGCTTCCAGCTGGCTAGGGCTGCGTATTTTACGCATTTCCCGTTTCGCGTCAAGGAGTATTTTTCAACTTCTTGCTGCGGTTGAATTAAGTGCTTAAAAGCTACTCAATTCAACTTAACTCGTCAGCCTGCTTTCGCTGCCTGCCGTGTCAGTGGATGCGCATTATAGGCAGTGAAACTTTTTGTGCAAGGGCTTTTTTAACAATCTCCGCCAAGCGAATGAATAACCACCAAACTGCAGAAATATACTGCAATACTGAGCAATATCGCTGTTTGGGTTGATAAGTTTGGCAAAAGAAATCGCCTATTGCAGGGATTTTAATAGATTGAATGGGCATAAACAGAAGTTGATAGCGATTTTTCGTAATATCTATCAGCAAACCTCTAAAAGCGTTATGCCCAGTGTGATGTCTTACTCTTGTTTGCACCTAGCTAATGATAAGCACTGTTCAAAAGCACGAGCCCTAAGATTTATGCTCTTCTTATTTCTCTTTTTCGATATTTGTAGCGCTTTGTGTTTGTGCTGCAGCTTGGGTTGAGGAATTGATCTCGACATTCGCCACGACATCATCTCCTACAACGTGTGCGACTTTGAGTTTTCTCACGGTTCGAATCGTAATGATTGGGCCTGAAATCGCATATAAGTAGAAACCGACACATAAGATCAATGCAGGTTGAACTGACACCACCACAAATACACCAACGACCAGTAAGATCACGATAAAGTTAACCTTGCCACGCCAGTCAATTTCTTTAAAGGAGTGATAGCGGAAATTGCTGACCATCAGTAAACCGATTGTCGCAGTCACAAGGGCTGCAATCCAACTGATATTTTTTCCATCGAGACTGTATTGATTACCAAGCCAAATACTGCCAGCAATAACAGCGGCGGCGGCCGGACTAGCGAGACCTTGAAAGTAACGCTTATCGGCGACGCCAACTTGCGTATTAAATCGAGCGAGCCTGAGTGCCGCACCTGCACAATAAATAAATGCCGCCAACCAACCAATTTTACCTAAGTCCGCTAATGCCCAATTGTAGGCGAGTAGTGCTGGCGCCATTCCGAAGGACACCATATCGGCCATACTGTCGTATTCGGCACCAAAATCACTTTGGGTATTAGTCAGTCTTGCCACTCGGCCATCGAGCCCATCACAAATCATGGCAATAAAAATGGCTATTGCAGCAGCTTCAAAGTTAGCATTCATGGAAGCTATCACAGCATAAAAGCCAGAAAACAATCCTGCTGTCGTAAAAAGATTAGGCAGTAAATAGATACCTTTATTCTTTACTGTTTGATTTGAAGAATTTTGCATACACTTATTACGCTAGTTCAGTGAAGAGAAGTTAGCTTTCAAGATAACATATTTTATTATCATGTAGATGAGAGACCAGTTAGGGATAATTTCGATGTTAAAAGTGAACATGTTCAGAACAATACTGTATCGATGGCTCTGGCTCGGCCTTTTCATTGGCCCCGTTTCTGCGGGCGTTATCTATACTTGGGTCGACGAAAATGGGGTGACGCATTACAGCCAACAAGCCCCACAACAAGAAAACATCAAAGCAGAAAAACTCTACAGTGAAGATTTAGAGCAGGCGAAAGTGGGTTTTATCGCACCGGTAAAGAATGCGGAAGCCACTTCTGAAGCCAATGAATTAGAAAAGTCAGCGGCGCAGATCAAAGAAAAAGACGCCAAACAGGCTAAATCCATTTGTGAGAGTGCAAAACACAATTTAGAAATACTCACAACGCATACTAAGCTTATCCGCCAAACTTCCGATTCAGGTGAATCTGTCGCTATGACGGAGGAGGATCGCCAAGCCTCGATTGCCCAGCAGCAGGAAAGAATCAAACTCTTCTGTGATAAGAAGTAGCCAAATTCACTATGCCACTACATTAATGAAGAACGATTAAGCTGATGCAATAAAAAAGGAGCCGAGTTAAAAACTCGGCTCCTTTCGTTTTAGTGCTTGAAGCGGGAGAGATACTGACTAAGGAAGCGCTATCTCTTATTGCAAGATAGTTTATTTCAAGCTCGTTCATTCAAGAACGCTTATTTCAGTTCGCCTATTTCAACATATCCAACTTCAAGCTTGCGATTAACGTATCGCATTCAAACAACACACTAAGTTACTAGCTACTGGTCACAGGTTATTGCTCGAACACTAACTCGCCACCCGCACAGCTGACCTTGATCGGTTTACCCGGTAACAAGTCACCACGCAGTAATTTCTGCGCCAGCGGGTTTTCGACTTCTTGCTGCAATGCCCGTTTCAACGGTCTTGCACCATACACAGGATCGAAACCAATTTCCGCAATCAGTGATAATGCGTCGTCGGTGATCTCCAATGTATAGTCCTTTTCAGCCAAACGTTGGCGTAAGGAAGCAATTTGTATCGAAGCAATACGCTTGATATTGGCAGCATCCAATGGATGGAACACCACAGATTCATCGATACGGTTTAAAAACTCGGGTCTGAAACTGTGAGTGACCACATTCATTACCGCCGCTTTCATCTCTGCATAGGTCACTTGACCAAATCCTTCTTGGATAATGTCGGAGCCTAAGTTCGAGGTCATGATGATCACTGTATTTCTAAAATCGACAGTACGACCTTGACCATCGGTTAAGCGTCCATCATCAAGCACTTGCAGTAAAATGTTAAACACATCGGGATGCGCTTTCTCGACTTCGTCGAGCAATATCACCGAATAAGGTTTACGACGAACGGCTTCCGTTAAATAACCGCCCTCTTCATAACCCACGTATCCTGGAGGCGCACCCACTAAACGCGATACTGAGTGTTTCTCCATAAACTCAGACATATCAATGCGCACTAAAGCCGATTCGGTATCAAATAAGAACCTCGCCAGTGATTTACACAGCTCAGTTTTACCTACACCCGTTGGGCCTAAGAACAGGAACGAGCCAATCGGGCGATTTGGATCCGCCAGACCCGCGCGGCTACGACGAATCGCATTCGCGACCGCATCGACGGCTTCGTTTTGGCCGATCACTCGTTCATGCAGCGCCACTTCCATTTGCAGTAATTTTTCGCGCTCGCCTTCAAGCATTTTCGATACGGGTATTCCCGTCGCTTTTGACAATACTTCGGCGATTTCGAACTCAGTAACCTTGTTACGCAATAACGTCATGTCCTGCATTTCGGCTTGCGATGCCAAATCGAGCTGTTTTTCAAGCTCAGGTATACGACCGTATTGCAGCTCAGACATCCGAGTTAAATCACCCGCACGACGCGCCACTTCTAAGTCCATTCGAGCCTGTTCGAGATCGGCTTTTATGTGCTGAGTGCCCGCTAATGCGGCTTTTTCAGTACGCCAGATTTCGTTCAACTCTGAAGCTTTCGCTTCAACGTCACGTAATTCCTCTTGCAGATGGTCAAGCCTGCGACGACTCGCCTCATCATTTTCTTTGGCTAACGCCTGCTCCTCCAGTTTGAGCTGGATAGCACGACGTTCGAGCCTGTCGAGTGACTCAGGTTTTGAGTCCATCTGCATACGGATGCTCGATGCCGCTTCGTCGATCAAATCGATCGCTTTATCGGGTAACTTACGGTCCGACACATAACGGTGCGACATGGTCGCTGCCGCCACAATAGCCGGATCGGTAATTTCCACATGGTGATGCAGCTCGTAACGTTCTTTCAGTCCACGCAAAATGGCGATGGTATCTTCAACGCTTGGTTCATCCACCAGCACTTTTTGGAAACGACGTTCAAGCGCCGCATCTTTTTCAATATACTGACGATACTCATCAAGCGTTGTCGCACCCACACAGTGCAAGTCACCACGCGCTAACGCAGGTTTGAGCATGTTACCCGCATCCATTGCGCCTTCACCTTTACCGGCGCCGACCATAGTATGCAGCTCGTCGATAAAGAGGATCACTTGACCTTCTTCCTGCGCCAACTCATTAAGTACCGCTTTTAAACGCTCTTCGAACTCACCGCGATATTTAGCGCCCGCAATCAATGAGCCCATATCGAGGGATAAAACGCGCTTATTTTTAATGCCCTCGGGGACTTCACCATTAACGATACGCTGGGCAAGTCCTTCAACAATCGCCGTTTTACCCACACCCGGTTCACCGATAAGGACGGGGTTATTTTTACTGCGACGTTGTAACACTTGGATCGTACGGCGAATTTCATCGTCACGGCCGATCACAGGATCTAACTTGCCTTGTTCGGCTCGCTCGGTGAGATCGATAGTAAACTTCTTCAACGCTTGGCGTTGATCTTCAGCGTTCGGATCATCCACTTTTTGGCCGCCGCGCATTTGTTCAATGGTTTGTTCCATCAACTCTTTGGTCGCGCCGGCTTTTTTCAGCGCTTGCGCAAGGGCATCGGCACCTTCTAACGCAGCTAATACAAATAATTCGCTAGAGATATATTTGTCTTTACGCTTTTGCGCCAATTTATCACACAGGTTTAATAAACGGATTAAACCTTGGGATAATTGTACATCGCCGCCCGTACCTTCGACTTGAGGTAAGCGTTCCAGCTCTTGACTCAAAAGCGAACGCAGCGCACTCACTCGAATGCCAGCTTGGGTCAATAAGGGATGGATTGAACCTGAATCTTGGTTCAACAATGCCATCATCAAATGCAGCGGTTCAATAAACTGATGATCACGCCCAAGTGCGAGTGACTGGGCATCAGAGATGGCAAGCTGAAATTTATTGGTCATACGATCGAGTCGCATACAGCCTCCTAACACTCATATAGTAGAGATATGCCAATCCACAAGACATCTTGCCAATTTAGTGGCTTTAAAATCAGTACCGCTAATGGAGAGATCTAAATAGGATTGGTATTACATTTCGTTAGTTAAAAGATGGGGGCTATTTAGCCAAATTCAAGCGAATAACGCGCAAATAAATACAAACTGTAGGGGAATTAGCTTAAGACTTAAGCCAGATCAATGAAGCCATGCGTCCCGTCACCTTATCGCGACGATAAGAAAAGTAATCCGTGTCGCTGACTGTGCAGATATCTGCGCTATAAATAGGGTTTATCCCGAGTAAACTCAAGCGTAATTTAGCCAAGCCAATAATATCGGCAAGATACTTGTTACCACTTGGAATAAAACACGCTGCCGACTGCGGATGTAAAGTACAAAAAGCTTGCTGTACTTCAACGCCGACTTCAAATTTTTGTGGACCAATAGCCGGGCCGAGGTAGGCAATCAATTCATCCATAGGTGAACTAAAGTGCGCCGCAGTGGCCTCAATCACGCCATCACATAAACCACGCCAACCAGCATGGGCCGCAGCCACTTCGGTTCCCGCTTGATTACACAGCAACACAGGCAAACAATCGGCGGTCATCACTGCGCAAACTCGTCCAGCGGTTCGGCTGTAACTAGCATCGGCAATCGGTGTATCCGCAGCATGAGCTAAGCTCATCGCGTCTAAATTAAGCACATGAGTACCATGCACTTGCTCGAGCCAGACAGGCTCGGCGGTTAACGCTAATTGTTTGCAGAGTAATTCACGATTAGCCATCACCAGCTCCGGCGCATCACCGACATGCAGTCCAAGATTCAGACTGTCATAAGGATGCACGCTCACACCGCCATGACGATTTGTCATTGCGATGCCAACATTAGCGGGAACAGGCCAATCGTGATTAAACACTTACAAATACTCGATCGGATGCTCGACCGTGTCTTGACGCAGTGCTTTCGTCAAAATCACCATGTCTTCAGGAATTGGCGCGTGCCAGCTCATGATTTCACAACTCACAGGGTGCGCTAATTCAAGACGCACAGCGTGCAGCGCTTGGCGCTTGAAGTTTTTCAGAATATCAAAAAACTCTGGGCTGGCCCATTTCGGCGGTTTTGGACGACCACCATACACAGGATCGCCCACTAATACGTGGCCTATGTATTCCATGTGCACACGAATTTGGTGAGTACGACCCGATTCAAGGCGCAATCTTAGACGAGTGTGGTTACGGAATTTTTCCGCCACACGATAATGCGTCACTGCAGGTTTACCAGAGTGATGCACCGCCATATGAGTACGTTTCGTTGGATGACGACCAATCGGCTCATCAACAGTACCGCCACCTGTCATAGTCCCCATCACAATCGCTTCGTATTCACGAGTGATTTCACGGGCCTGCAAGGCGGCAACTAAATGGGTTTGCGCTTCAACGGTTTTGGCTACAACCATTAAACCTGTAGTATCCTTGTCCAGACGGTGCACAATACCAGCACGTGGTACATGCTCAATATCGGGACAATGGTGCAATAGTGCATTCATCAAAGTGCCATCGGCATTGCCAGCACCAGGGTGAACCACGAGTCCCGCTTGCTTGTTGATCACAATAATATCGTCATCTTCATAGACGATATCTAGATCAATGGCCTGTGCCGCTGCGTGAACTTCTTCTTCAAGAGTGGCATCTATGAGTATCTGTTGCAGCTCATAAACTTTCTCTCGGGGCTTATTAACGACAACGCCGTCAACATAAACTGCATCAGATAGGATCCATTCCTTGATGCGCGTGCGCGAGTAATCTGGGAACAACTCTGCTAGAGCCTGATCTAATCTCAGTCCAGTTTGTGTTGCCGAAATCTCGCTTTTTAGATTAATCTCTTGTGTCATAGGAACCGTATCCCCATTTAGGGGTCAAAAAATGTGTGCTATCTGTTACAATCGGATGTTTTCTATTTTATAGTGAAATGGAAAAATTCTTAACTACAACTTAAAAAGAATTGAATTCAAGTATGTATAAATTTTCCAAAGGCGTTACCTTAGTCCTATTTTCACTAGCGTTATCAGCCTGTAGCAGCAGCCCTGATGATAACGATATTGCCGCCAAAACGTCACCTGATGTACTTTATACTCAGGCCAGAACCTCTATGGAGCTTGGCAATTACTCTAAAGCTGTCCGTTCTTTGGAAGCGTTAGACTCACGCTTCCCCTTCGGACCTCACAAAACTCAAGTCCAGTTAGACCTGATATATGCTTACTATAAAATGGACGATGTCGCTTCTGGTATTGCGAACATAGACAGATTTATCCGTCTTAATCCAACTCATCCAGATGTAGACTATGTGTTCTATATGCGCGGTTTAGTGAACATGCAAGCCGACAATTACATGTTCCACGACATGCTTAATATCGACCGAACCGATCGTGACCCTAAAAATGCTCAAGATGCTTTCAAAGATTTTGATCGTCTTATCAAAACCTACCCTAACAGCAAATATGCCGCCGATGCGCAAAAACGCATGTTAGCGTTGAAGAATCGCTTAGCAAAATATTCAATTCAAGTTGCCGAGTATTATCTCAAGATGAATGCATGGAGCGCCGCAGCAATCCGAGCACAATCTGTAATGGAAACATACCCTGGCACCCCTTCAAATGAACGGGCATTAGAGATAATGATAGAAGCTTATGGCGAATTAGGTCAGAGCAAGCTGAAGCAAAACGTGCTCATGGTAATGCAAGCTAACTTCCCAAACAATGAAATCTTATCAAACTAACCGAGAATGCCCCTTTAATAGGGGCATTTTTTTGCTTGGTGACCCTAGATAAGCCATAAATAGATAACGCTAAGTTCTCAGTGTGGATAGTGGTTTGGCTATTTTTACATCCTCAATACCAACACAAATGACACTTTCGTGTAAATCTTATCCAACTGAGTCACTTTTTCCGTTATTTAGTAAAAATCTATTGACTCAAAACCCGAAAAGCCTTTAAATTGCGCCCGTCGCCCGAATAGCTCAGTCGGTAGAGCAGAGGATTGAAAATCCTCGTGTCCCTGGTTCGATTCCGGGTTCGGGCACCATCTTTAAATGGGTTGCGATAGCGACTTATGTTAGAGAACTGCGATAGGTACAGTGCAGGTGTGGTGGAATTGGTAGACACGCCAGCTTCAGGTGCTGGTGCTCGCAAGGGCGTGGAGGTTCAAGTCCTCTCACCTGTACCAAATTGCAGTTCAAAAGTTAAGATTCACAGTGTTAAGATTGTCAATTCGATGAAATATCGAATAGCCATGCAGATGTGGTGGAATTGGTAGACACGCCAGCTTCAGGTGCTGGTGCTCGCAAGGGCGTGGAGGTTCAAGTCCTCTCATCTGTACCAACATTTAAACCTCGCCAAGCGAGGTTTTTTTGTATCTGAAGCAAAATAAATTTTCTGTAACTCCCCCCTCTTTCCTCAGATTTGCTATACCTATTGTTACAGACTCATCATAGGGATAGATAGAGTTCTGCCTAAAGGACTCTTTAGTTCACTGAGGCTATCCATATGAACGGTTTACAAATAAAACAAAAAATGTTTATCGGCATTCTGGTTCCCCTTTTAATGCTAATGACGATTGGTTTTCTCGCCATTAATATGATGGGTAAAATTGAATCGGGTGTTGAACGTATCTATGGCGATAGAGTTGTGCCACTAGACGATTTAAAAGTGATTGCTGATAAGTACGCGGTCGATGTTATCGATGCGGTCAATAGGGTGGTTTCACCGCCTCTCAAGCAGCTGAAGCGCTAGACAGTGCCAAATCTACCATTACCCAGCATTGGCAAAAATACTTAGCCACTGAACTTACCTCAGAAGAATCCCGACTCGTAAAACAAGCCGAAGTGCTGTTCTCACCCGCGAATCAACAGATTGACACTCTGGTCTCACGCTTAAGAGGATTAAATGGTGATGTATCAAGCCAATTATCGGCCAATATCCTGCCGCTTTACCAAGTAATAGACCCCATCAGTAACCAAATATCTGAACTGATTGCACTGCAAATTCGCGTGGCAGGCGAAGAAAAAGATCGTGTGAATGCCATTTACCAATCTTCAATCACTATTTTTGTAGCATTAGCCTGTGCCGCCATGATTATCAGTATTGTGATTGGACTCTGGGTCAATCGCAGCGTGATGAATCCTATTAATGACATTCTCAGTAAACTGAAGCTGATCCATCAAGACTCAGATCTTACCGTCAAATTCACTACTTTTAATCACGATGAGCTAGGACAAATATCCACTAGCCTCACCCAAGTTATTGAACACTTGCGGGGCATTCTTCATTCAATTGCCGAAGCGGCAAATACCGTTAATAGTTCAGCAAATGAGTTAAGTAGCTTCACGCAGGCAACCAATAAACGTATGCAACAGCAGCAAGCCGAAACGGAGCAAACTGCAACGGCCATGAATGAGATGACGGCAACGGTCGCAGAAGTCGCCCAAAGCGCATCTGCGGCGGCAGATTCAGCAAAAGATGCCGATACCTATGCCGCCAATGGCAATAATATTGTAATGCAATCGATTAGCAGTATGTCGCAATTATCTGATCAAATTCAAAAAACGGCACAAGTCATTGGATTTCTGTCTAATGAAAGCCAAAATATCGGCCGTGTACTCGATGTGATAAAAAGCATTGCCGAGCAAACCAATCTATTGGCATTAAATGCCGCCATTGAAGCGGCCCGTGCGGGAGAACAAGGCCGCGGCTTTGCAGTCGTTGCGGATGAAGTACGGACCCTTGCGCAGCGCACCCAAAAGTCTACCCAAGAAATTGAGGCCATGATTGCCACACTACAACAAGGCGTTAAAGAAGCAGTTAACGCTATGGAAATTGGTATAAATCAAGTAGATGATGCTAATGATAAAGCCAATCAAGCAGGCCAAGCATTGAAAGAAATCGTCTCCTCAGTAGACAGCATCACAGAACTTAATACTCATATTGCGACCGCTGCCGAAGAACAAAGTAGCGTTGCCGAAAGCATTAATCGCAGTATTATTGCCATCAGCGATATTGCCGAACATTCCACCGCATCGGCGGCTGAATTAAGTGAATCTGTGGTTAATTTAACTAAACTCGCCAACAGTATGCGCAATCAAGTGAGTGCATTTAAACTCTAAGTCAAAAAACCACACTATGACTGCAATAAGCTTTGCTGTTGCAGTTAACCTCCCCCATTACCTCTGTAATACATTGAAATAATATATTTATTTATCATTTCCCTATCTCATACCCGCTTTGATAAAGCACTTCAAATGACCTCAATCACGCTTATCGGTAGCACGAATTGCGATCATCACTATTGATCTAAATCAAATAGATCTTTAAACTTATTTAACATTCATAATATTTACATGTTAAGGATTTTCTATGTTGGACAGCCGTACAATCCAAGTTATCAAGAGCACTATCCCCTTACTCGAATCCGCAGGCCCTGCGCTGACGACCCATTTTTATGAACGTATGTTCAAACATAATCCTGAACTAAAAGATGTATTTAACTTGGCACACCAGCATTCTGGTGGCCAGCCTGTTGCCCTGTTCAACGCCGTCGCGGCTTATGCTAAAAATATTGAAAACTTAACGGTGCTAAGTTCGACTGTCGAGCGCATTACCCAAAAACATACAGGCTTTCTGATCAAGCCTGAGCAATATGCGATCGTCGGCAGCCACTTATTGGCCACCCTTAAAGAGTTAGGCGGTGATGCAGTAACAGAAGAAGTATTAGAAGCTTGGGCCCAGGCCTATGGATTTTTAGCAGATATATTTATTCAACGAGAAGCTCAAATTTATCAGGAACATGCAGAACAAGATGGCGGTTGGGTGGGTGAGCGTCAGTTTATCATTAGCGCGAAAAAGACTGAGTCCACAGTCATTACCTCCTTCATATTGACGCCCGAAGATGGTAAGCCAGTTAAAGATTTCATTCCCGGCCAGTACTTAAGTTTGAAACTAAAACATCCCAATTTAGCATATGAAGAAATCCGCCAATATTCCCTATCCGATGCGCCGAATGGCAACAGTTACCGCATCAGTGTGAAACGTGAATTAGGTGGTCAAGTGTCTAATCTGCTACACGATACCATGCATATCGGTGACAAAATTGCAATTATGCCGCCGGCGGGAGATTTTATCTTAGAAGTCGAGGCGGACATCCCCGTAGTGCTCATTTCAGCAGGAGTGGGTCAAACACCGATGAAAAGCATGTTGAATCAATTGATCAAGTTGCAACATCCAAGTGCTATTACTTGGCTACATGCCTGTGAGCAAGGTGATGTACATGGTTTCAAACAGGCTATTCACACCAAGCGCCAGCAACATCATAATCTGAAGAGCCATGTTTGGTATCGCAAGCCGAGTTCAACCGATGTGGTAGGTACAGATTATGATTTTGAAGGACAAATGGAATTAAGCAAAGTCGCAGATCAACTGCTTCCCCATGCACGTTACTATTTCTGCGGGCCTATTGGATTCATGTCAGCCATCAAGCAACAATTACTCGTTCTGGGTGTATCAACTGAAAACATGCACTATGAAGTATTCGGCCCCCACGCCGATCTCTAATCCCATGTCACGGGCTTGGGACACTTGACTCTCAAGTCCATTTTTATATTTAGAATCCGCAGAATAATGGCTAATAAATTGAAGTGCTCTATGTCTCTAAGCTACCGGTTTACAGCGGATAGAAGCCACTTCTGCGGCAGTCAGCACACGACTTTTGCCCGACGCCAGAGCTTCATCCAACACAATATCACCTATTGATAATCTATGTAGACCAACAACTGGGTTTCGAAAGCGACCAAACATCCGCTTAATTTGATGGTACTTACCTTCCTTTAAAGTCACTTCAGCAACATGATCAGCAAGGATCACCAATTTAGCAGGCTGAGTTATTATATCTTCAAAGCTGA
Source organism: Shewanella sp. SM23 (assembly GCF_025654295.1). NCBI lineage: Bacteria > Pseudomonadati > Pseudomonadota > Gammaproteobacteria > Alteromonadales > Shewanellaceae > Shewanella > Shewanella sp. SM23. Next base: position 1,099 of record NZ_JAKKRM010000034.1, on the reverse strand, counting down.
AATACATACCTTCGGCAAATGCGGCGATATATTCTTCAGTTAATGGATTAGCTAAGGTAACGCGATACACTTTATCGACCTTATGCGTTGGTGACATTAGTGCATCAGACCAGCGGCTGTCATTGGTCAGTAATAACAAACCCGAAGAATTTAAATCTAGTCTACCCGCGATATGTAACTCATCACGGGCTTCGCAATCGAGCAAATCAATCACGGTTTTATGCTGAGTATCTTTAGTCGCGCTCACCACGCCAATCGGCTTATGCAACATCAAATAAACTGGCGTGTTGGCCTGTAATATTTGCCCATCGAGTTGGATGTGAGAAAACTCATCCACTTGCCTATCCATGTCCTTCACTATCAATCCATCAACGCGTACTCGGCCCAAGAGTAACAGTTCACGTACCGCTTTACGGTGAGTGTGTAACTGGGTACAAAGATAACGATCGAGTCGGCCGCGCTTAGACTGCATAACACCACAAATGAAGAAATATGAATGGGATAGCCATTCTAGCAGGATGCGAGTTCAGGTCATAGCGAGCCAATACAGTAAGCATCACAGATGCTTATTTAGAGCAAAATTAGATCAAACTAGGCAAAATTTGTTAAGCTAGGCGTTCAATTCATCTTATTGTGAGTGGTTACCGCATCAAAAACTTATCTGCAAGTCCCGTTATGATACGTTCGAACCTGCTATTTTTAGCCTTGTTTTTAGTGATACTCGCGAGCTCATTCTTCACTCAAGCGAGCGATGCAGTAAATCCCCCTGAAGCGCCTCAACCTTTCGCCATATATGGACCCATCCGGTTTGCAAGACATTCGATAGCGATTATGAGAAGAGTTCATTKCACCCATATATTCGGCCTGTTATTGAGGTATGCCTCTGGCCCTGATGGATATCTGCTTCTACTGTCCTTATCATCCTTGCGGCTTCATTATGAGCCTATGGCGAGCTAAGGTTTTCAGTAGATCAGTCTGACTGTCTCATCATCAAATCAATTGTCATAGCAACTTGCTGGTTGATTAATTATTAACGTTTATTGAATCTATTCAGCACTATACTGGAAGTCGATATTCTTCGTCATGCGCCGCGATAAAA
>NZ_JAKKRM010000033.1:0-16116 GCF_025654295.1 Shewanella sp. SM23 | reverse complement strand
ACCAGTGATCATGTTTTTAACATAGTCAGCGTGGCCTGGGCAGTCTACGTGTGCGTAGTGACGTGAAGGCGTGTCATATTCGATGTGAGAGGTATTGATCGTAATACCGCGCTCACGCTCTTCAGGAGCGTTATCGATTTGAGAGAAGTCTTTAGCTTCGCCACCGTAGGTCTTAGCCAGTACGTGAGAGATAGCTGCAGTCAGTGTGGTTTTACCATGGTCAACGTGACCAATGGTGCCCACGTTTACGTGAGGCTTAATACGTTCAAATTTAGCTTTTGCCACGATATATTCCTTTCTTTTCAGAATAGTCCAGTCAGTGCTGGACCATAATAACATTTATGTCGTAACTGGATATTAGCTACGAGATTCAATAATCGCTTTTGCAATGTTTTGCGGTGCATCAGAGTACTTCAAAAACTCCATAGAGTATGAAGCGCGACCCTGTGTAGCAGAGCGCAAATCAGTTGCATAACCAAACATTTCAGAAAGAGGCACTACAGCATGGACTATTTTGATGCCACCGAAGCCATCATCCATCCCTTCAATTAAGCCACGACGACGGTTCAAATCACCAACGACGTCACCCATATAATTTTCAGGGGTAGTTACTTCTACTTTCATGCAAGGCTCGAGCAACGCCGGATTCGCTTCAAGCGCACCCTTTTTGAAGCCCATAGAACCTGCAATTTTGAACGCCATCTCGTTCGAGTCCACATCATGATATGAACCATCGAACAGAGTGACCTTCACGTCCAACACAGGGAAGCCAGCGAGAACGCCATTCTTCATCTGTTCTTGGATACCTTTATCAACCGCAGGAATGAATTCACGAGGAATCACACCTCCCACAACAGCATTGACAAATTCGTAACCAGCGCCTTCTTCATTAGGCTCTAGTTTTAACCAAACGTGACCGAATTGTCCACGACCACCTGATTGGCGTACAAATTTACCTTCAGCTTCTACTGAAGCTCGGATAGTTTCGCGGTAGGCCACTTGTGGCTTACCTACGTTACATTCAACACCAAATTCGCGACGCATACGGTCTACGATAATGTCTAAGTGTAACTCACCCATACCCGAAATCAGAGTTTGTGATGATTCTTCGTCAGTTTCAACTCGGAATGATGGATCTTCCGCTGCAAGTTTTTGCAACGCGATACCCATTTTGTCCTGATCGGCTTTTGACTTAGGCTCAACGGCAATGGTAATTACTGGCTCTGGGAACTCCATACGTTCCAAGATCACTCTATGATCGTTATCACAAAGCGTATCACCCGTAGTCACTTCTTTTAGACCAATCGCCGCTGCGATATCACCAGCACGGACTTCTTTCAGTTCAGTGCGATCGTTTGCGTGCATTTGCACCATGCGACCTACGCGTTCACGCTTCTGTTTGACAGAGTTGTAAACGCCCGAACCTGATTCGAGTACGCCTGAGTACACGCGAATAAAGGTCAAAGTTCCTACGAATGGATCTGTAGCAATCTTAAATGCCAATGCAGCAAAAGGCGCATTGTCATCTGATGGGCGCTCTACTTCTTGGTCGTTTTCATCGATGCCCTTAATTGGAGGCACATCAATTGGCGCTGGCAAGAATTCAATAACCGCATCAAGTACCGCTTGAACGCCTTTGTTCTTAAATGCAGAACCACAAGTCGCTAAAACGATTTCATTATTTATAGTACGCTGACGTAGCGCCTTTTTAATTTCGTCTTCTGATAGCGTGCCTTCTTCAAGGTACTTATCCATCAGTTCATCCGAAGATTCGGCTGCCACTTCAACCAGATACTCATGCATTTCAGCCGCTTTAGCTGCTAACTCTGCAGGGATCTCCTCATAAGTGAAAGTCATACCCTGGTCTGATTCATTCCAGTTAATTGCTTTCATCTTGATTAAGTCGATCACGCCTTTGAAGTTTTCTTCTGCACCAATATTCAATTGAATAGGCACACAAGTGGCTCCAAGACGAGTTCTAATTTGCTTCACTACCCGTTCAAAGTCTGCACCTGCACGGTCCATCTTGTTGATAAACACCAAACGTGGAACGCGGTATTTATCAGCTTGACGCCACACTGTTTCTGACTGAGGTTCAACACCAGATGAACCACAGAAAACGACAACAGCACCGTCGAGGACGCGCAGAGACCGTTCAACTTCAATAGTAAAGTCAACGTGACCAGGGGTATCGATGATATTGATGCGGTGTTCAGTGAATTGAGCATCCATACCACGCCAGAATGTGGTTACCGCAGCCGAGGTGATAGTGATACCACGCTCTTGCTCTTGAACCATCCAGTCTGTGGTAGCGGCGCCGTCATGCACCTCACCGATTTTATGAGACAAACCGGTATAGAACAGAACACGTTCTGTTGTGGTGGTTTTACCTGCGTCAACATGAGCACAAATACCGATATTACGATAACGCTCAATTGGGGTTGTACGAGCCACGATTATACCCTCTCCACCAAGACCTAAGTCTTGGCAATATCAACAACTATGGTGTGGGCCTAAGCCCACACCATCATATTACCAACGGTAATGAGCAAAGGCTTTGTTAGCTTCAGCCATGCGATGCACGTCTTCACGCTTCTTAACAGCAGTACCTTTGTTTTCAGACGCATCCAGCATTTCACCTGCCAGACGTAAAGCCATAGATTTTTCACCACGCTTACGAGCAGCTTCAACTAACCAGCGCATCGCCAGTGCGTTACGACGCACAGGACGAACTTCACATGGTACCTGGTACGTAGAACCACCAACGCGACGAGATTTAACTTCGACTGATGGGCGAACGTTGTCCAGGGCTGCTTCAAGGATAACTAAATGGTTTTCGCTTTTCTTTTCAGCAACAACATCTAGTGCCTTGTAAATAATTTTTTCTGCAGTCGACTTTTTGCCGTCTTGCATAATGACGTTGATGAACTTAGCCAGCAACTCACTGTGAAACTTTGGATCTGGTAGGATTTTACGTTGTCCTACAACGCGACGTCTTGGCATAACAATTCTCCGTATGCTTCAGGGATTTCCAAAACTGGAATTCTCAAAATAAAACTAGCTTGGCCTTACTTAACGGATAAGTTAAGACTTAGGACGCTTAGCACCGTATTTAGAACGGCTTTGGCGACGTGAAGTCACGCCTGCACAGTCTAATGCGCCACGAATAGTGTGATAACGCACACCTGGTAAGTCTTTAACACGACCACCACGGATTAAGATCACGCTATGTTCCTGCAGGTTGTGGCCTTCACCGCCGATGTACGAAGTAACTTCGAAACCGTTAGTTAGACGCACACGAGCTACTTTACGTAGTGCAGAGTTAGGTTTTTTAGGGGTAGTAGTGTACACACGTGTACAAACACCACGTTTTTGCGGGCACGCATTCAACGCAGGCACGTTAGTCTTGTCGACTTTTGGCGCGCGTGGCTTACGTACCAACTGGTTTACAGTTGCCATGTATAGCTCCGAGTCAGTTGAATCAAACTCAACGATAAGGTGTGAAAAATCTATATCCCACAATGGTGGGACGCGGAATTTTAGAAAGGTAATGCCTGACTGTCAAGAAATAGCCAACTTTTGCGGCATATTACAAGAAAAAAGGCGCCATAGGCGCCTTTTTATAACAAACTTATTACTTAATCTTGGCTACCAGCCAAGTTTAAGAGATCGGCCAAGTTCTGTTCGGCTTCACTTGCAGTGATCTTGTTCACTACTACAGGTTCGTTTTTCTTCGCACGCGCTTCATTACGAGTCTTGTGATAAGCGTAACCAGTACCGGCTGGGATCAGTCGGCCAACGATAACGTTTTCTTTCAGACCACGTAATTGATCGCTCTTACCACCTACGGCGGCTTCGGTCAGTACACGCGTCGTTTCTTGGAACGATGCTGCTGAGATAAAGGATTCTGTTGCCAGAGATGCTTTAGTAATACCCAGTAGTTCACGTTCAAAGGTCGCAGGCACTTTACCTTGGGCGATCAGTTCGCGGTTAGCAATCTTCACGCGTGACACTTCAGCTTGCTCGCCTTCGAGGAAGTCAGTGTCACCGGCAGAAGTGATAAGACACTTACGCAGCATCTGACGGATGATCACTTCGATATGCTTATCGTTGATCTTCACGCCTTGCAGACGGTAAACGTCCTGTACTTCGTTCACAATGTAGTTTGCTACGTTGTGGATACCACGAAGACGCAGAATGTCGTGCGCTGCTTCTGGACCGTCAGCGATAACTTCACCGCGTTCGACTTTTTCACCTTCGAACACGTTTAAGTTACGCCACTTAGGGATCATCTCTTCATAATGATCGCCGCCATCAGCAGGTGTAATCACCAAACGACGCTTACCTTTGGTCTCTTTACCAAACGAGATGGTACCAGAGATTTCCGCCAGAATAGCAGGCTCTTTTGGCTTACGCGCTTCGAACAAGTCAGCAACGCGTGGCAGACCACCGGTGATGTCGCGAGTTTTAGACGATTCCTGAGGAATACGAGCTAATGCGTCACCCACGTTGATTTGCGCGTTATCTTCTAAGTTAACGATCGCACTACCTGGTAAGAAGTATTGTGCTGGTACTTCAGTACCTGGGATCATCAAGTCAGCACCATTAGCGCCAAGCAGACGGATCATTGGGCGCATTTCTTTACCCGCAGTACCACGCTGACCAACGTCAAGGATCACGATTGATGACAGACCCGTTAGTTCGTCTGTTTGACGTGTCATAGTGACACCGTCAATCATGTCTACGAACTTAATACTACCCGCCACTTCAGAAATGATTGGGTGAGTATGTGGATCCCAGTTAGCGATAACATCGCCCGCTTCAACAGCCGCTTCTTCTAGTTTCTCGAGCACAGTACCGTATGGCACTTTATAACGCTCTTTCTCACGACCCAGCTCGTCAATAACAGCCAGTTCAGAAGAACGAGAAACGATAACCAGTTTGCCGTCACTGTTAGTAACATGCTTAGCATTATGCAGTTTCAATGAGCCCGAGTTTTTCACTTGGACATTGTTTTCTGCAGACGCTCTAGATGCCGCACCACCGATGTGGAACGTACGCATCGTTAACTGTGTACCTGGTTCACCGATAGATTGTGCTGCCACAACACCGATAGCTTCACCGTGGTTAATAATATGACCACGAGCCAAGTCACGACCGTAACAAGCTGCACACACACCGAAATCGGTATCACAAGAAATAACAGAACGTACAATCACTTCGTCGATTGAATGCTCTTCTAACTTGTCACACCATGCTTCGTCGAGTAGCGTGTTACGTGGTGCTAATACGTCTTCAGTGCCTGGATAGAACACATCAATCGCAACCACACGACCCAGTACGCGTTCACGTAACGGCTCAACCACATCACCACCTTCAATCAGCGGTTTCATGGTTAGACCTTCGTGAGTACCACAATCGTCTTCGATAACCACTAAATCTTGTGCAACGTCTACAAGACGACGAGTCAGGTAACCCGAGTTCGCTGTCTTCAATGCCGTATCGGCTAGACCTTTACGCGCACCGTGAGTAGAAATAAAGTACTGGAGTACGTTTAGACCTTCACGGAAGTTAGCGGTAATTGGCGTTTCGATGATTGAGCCGTCTGGCTTAGCCATCAGACCACGCATACCCGCCAACTGACGGATCTGTGCGGCACTACCACGAGCGCCTGAGTCAGCCATCATATAGATGCTGTTAAACGAGGCTTGTTTCTCTTCAACGCCATCACGGTTAATCACTGTCTCAGTTGACAGGTTTTCCATCATAGCTTTAGAAACTTTTTCGTTGGCACTTGCCCAGATATCGATAACTTTGTTGTAACGCTCACCGGCTGTGACTAGACCAGATTGGAACTGCTCTTGAATTTCAAGAACTTCCGCTTCTGCATCAGCAACTAAGGTGTATTTCTCGTCTGGAATAACCATGTCATCGATACCGACAGAGGCACCAGAGATGGTTGCAAAACGGAAACCGGTATACATCAATTGGTCAGCGAAGATAACAGTATCTTTCAGACCCAGTTGACGATAACAGGTGTTCAACAGTTTAGAGATCTGCTTTTTGCCCATGTTCTGGTTAACCAGATCAAATGACAAACCTGCTGGCAGAATAAGTGACAGCAGAGCACGACCCACAGTCGTATCAACGATACGGCGTTGTTCAGTGCGCTCACCATCGTCACCAATAATGGTTTCAGTGATACGAACTTTAACGCGGGCATGCAGTTCAGCAGCGCCAGTTGCGTAAGCTTTTTCAACTTCAGCAACAGACATAAATGCCATACCTTCACCACGGCCGTTAATACGCTCACGGCTGGTGTAGTACAGACCCAATACCACGTCTTGAGACGGGGTGATAACAGGCTCGCCGTTGGCTGGTGACAGGATGTTGTTGGTAGACATCATCAGGGCACGGGCTTCAAGCTGCGCTTCCAGTGTTAACGGTACGTGTACCGCCATTTGGTCACCATCGAAGTCGGCGTTGTATGCCGCACAAACGAGTGGGTGTAACTGGATGGCTTTACCTTCAATCAGTACTGGTTCGAACGCTTGAATACCTAGTCTGTGCAGTGTTGGTGCACGGTTGAGCATCACTGGATGTTCGCGGATCACTTCATCCAGAACGTCCCATACTTCCGCCACTTCACGCTCAACCATCTTCTTAGCTGCTTTGATGGTAGTAGCTAAGCCACGACCTTCTAGCTTGCCATAGATGAATGGCTTGAACAGTTCCAGTGCCATCTTCTTAGGAAGACCACATTGGTGCAGACGTAGAGTAGGACCTACGGTAATTACCGAACGACCAGAATAGTCAACGCGCTTACCCAACAAGTTCTGACGGAAACGACCTTGCTTACCTTTGATCATATCAGCCAAAGATTTCAGAGGACGCTTGTTAGAACCGGTAATAGCACGACCACGACGACCGTTATCTAATAGCGCATCAACAGACTCTTGTAACATACGCTTTTCGTTGCGTACGATAATGTCTGGCGCAGCTAAATCTAACAGACGCTTCAAACGGTTGTTACGGTTGATCACGCGGCGATACAGGTCGTTAAGATCTGAAGTCGCGAAGCGGCCGCCATCGAGCGGAACCAACGGACGTAAGTCAGGTGGTAACACAGGCAGTACTTTTAAGATCATCCACTCAGGCTTGTTGCCTGAAGTGTAGAATGCTTCCATCAACTTAAGACGTTTAGTCACTTTCTTGCGACGAGTCTCAGAATTGATTGAAGGCAATTCTTCACGCATTTGTTCGATTTCTTTCGCTAAATCGATAGCACGTAACAGTTCAAGCACTGCTTCGGCACCCATTTTAGCTTCGAACTCATCACCGTATTCTTCTAATGCATCCAGATAAGTTTCTTCTGTCAGCATTTGGCCACGTTCAAGGCTGGTCATGCCAGGCTCGATCACGACAAATGATTCAAAATACAGTACGCGTTCGATATCACGCAGCGTCATATCCAGCATTAAGCCAATACGTGACGGCAGTGATTTTAAGAACCAAATGTGCGCAACTGGGCTAGCCAGTTCGATGTGACCCATACGCTCACGACGTACTTTAGTTTGGGTTACTTCAACACCACACTTTTCACAAATAACACCACGGTGCTTCAAACGTTTGTACTTACCGCACAAACATTCGTAATCTTTGACTGGGCCAAAGATACGCGCACAGAACAGACCTTCACGCTCAGGCTTGAAGGTACGGTAGTTGATGGTTTCTGGCTTCTTAACTTCACCAAAAGACCAAGAACGGATCAGATCAGGCGATGCCAGACCAATTTTGATGCCGTTAAATTCTTCAGTCTTGCTTTGCTGTTTCAGAAACTTTAATAAGTCTTTCACGTTTCTCTCCTGAAGGAGTTAAACCGGGTGCTCCGCTTGCACGGAGCACCATTCTGTTTGCCAAACGCGGCTAAAGGCCTGCGCTTATGCCTGATCCAACTCGATATTAATACCGAGTGAACGGATCTCCTTCAGTAACACGTTGAAGGACTCTGGCATGCCAGGTTGCATCTGATGGTTACCGTCGACGATGTTCTTATACATCTGAGTACGACCGTTAACGTCATCCGATTTAACAGTGAGCATTTCTTGAAGCGTATAAGCGGCACCGTATGCTTCTAGTGCCCACACTTCCATCTCACCGAAACGCTGACCACCGAACTGAGCTTTACCGCCCAGTGGTTGTTGAGTCACTAAGCTGTACGAACCGGTAGAACGGGCGTGCATCTTGTCATCAACTAAGTGGTTCAGTTTGAGCATGTACATGTAACCTACCGTTACTTGACGCTCAAATTCGTTACCGGTACGACCATCAAACAACTTCAACTGACCAGAGGTTGGCAAACCTGCAAGTTCAAGCATCTGCTTGATCTCTTTCTCTTTAGCACCGTCGAATGCAGGAGTTGCAATCGGGATACCGCCTTTCAGGTTAGTCGCAAGACGTAATACTTCATCATCAGTAAATGAATCGATATCGACGCGCTGCTGCACTTCGTCACCTAATTCATAAACTTGCTTGATGTAACCACGAACTTCAGCCAGCTCACGCTGTTCTTCAAGCATCGCAGTGATCTTGTTACCAATGCCTTTGGCAGCGGCGCCCATATGGACTTCAAGTACCTGACCAATGTTCATACGTGATGGAACACCTAGCGGGTTCAATACGATGTCTACTGGGTTACCTTGTTCGTCATATGGCATGTCTTCGATTGGGCAAATCTTAGAGATAACACCCTTGTTACCGTGACGACCCGCCATCTTGTCACCAGGTTGGATAGTACGCTTAACCGCTAAGTAAACCTTAACGATTTTGAGTACGCCTGGCGCCAAATCATCACCTTGGGTGATCTTGCGACGTTTGATTTCAAACTTCTTATCGAAGTCAGCTTTCAGCTCTTCATGCTGTTCAGCTAATTGCTCAAGTTCAGTTTGTTTTGCTTCATCGTCAATGACTTGAACCAATACATCTTTACGTGGCAACGCAGCAATTTGCGCTTCAGTGAAACCAGCACCGATTAACAGGTTACGCGCACGGCTCAATACACCTTCTTCAAGGATCTTGAACTCTTCGCCTAAGTCTTTACGAGCTTGGGCAATGTGCATCTCTTCGATTTCAACTGCACGCTTGTCTTTTTCAACGCCGTCACGGGTAAATACCTGAACGTCGATGATAGTACCCTTAACAGAGTTAGGTACACGCAGTGAACTGTCTTTAACGTCAGACGCTTTCTCACCGAAGATAGCACGGAGTAACTTCTCTTCTGGCGTTAGCTGTGTTTCGCCTTTTGGCGTCACTTTACCAACCAGAATATCGCCGCCCTTCACTTCTGCACCAATGTAAACGATACCTGACTCGTCGAGTTTCGACAGAGCAGATTCACCTACGTTTGGAATATCAGCCGTGATTTCTTCGCTACCCAGTTTGGTATCACGAGCAATACAAGACAGCTCCTGAATGTGGATAGTGGTGAAACGGTCTTCTTGCGCTACGCGCTCAGAAATTAAGATCGAGTCTTCGAAGTTGTAACCGTTCCAAGGCATGAATGCGATACGCATGTTCTGGCCAAGGGCTAAGTCACCTAAGTCAGTAGACGGACCGTCTGCTAACACGTCACCACGAACGACTGGCTCACCAACAGCACAACAAGGGCGTTGGTTGATACAAGTGTTTTGGTTAGAACGGGTGTATTTAGTCAGGTTATAAATGTCGATACCGGCTTCGCCTGGGCGTAGCTCATCTTCATTTACTTTAACAACGATGCGGCTCGCATCAACGTAGTCTACAAAACCACCACGTTTAGCAACAACCACAACACCAGAGTCAACAGCCAAAGTACGCTCAATACCAGTACCTACTAGCGGCTTTTCAGAGCGCAGTGTGGGTACGGCTTGACGTTGCATGTTCGCACCCATCAAGGCACGGTTAGCATCGTCGTGTTCTAAGAACGGGATCAGTGACGCAGCAACAGAAATAATCTGTTGTGGCGAAACATCCATATACTGGATGTCAGCAGCGCGCATAAAGGTTGATTCACCTTTATGACGACAAGCAATTTGCTCTTCTGCCATACGACCGCTAGCGTCAACTTCGATGTTCGCCTGTGCAATCACATAACGACCTTCTTCAATTGCTGACAAGTATTCCACTTCGTCAGTAATCACGCCGTCGATAACCTTGCGGTATGGCGTTTCTAGGAAGCCGTAAGAGTTAGTACGGGCAAAACTTGCTAATGAGTTGATTAGACCAATGTTTGGACCTTCAGGGGTCTCAATTGGACATAAGCGACCATAATGCGTTGGATGTACGTCGCGGACTTCGAAGCCTGCACGTTCACGAGTCAAACCACCAGGGCCAAGAGCAGAAATACGACGCTTATGCGTTACTTCTGACAGCGGGTTGTTTTGGTCCATGAATTGTGACAGCTGAGAAGAACCGAAGAACTCTTTCACTGCAGCAGAAATTGGCTTAGCGTTGATCAAGTCTTGTGGCATCAGCTCGTTCAGATCGCCTAAAGACAGACGTTCCCGCACGGCGCGCTCAACACGGACTAAACCAACACGGAATTGGTTTTCAGCCATTTCACCGACGCTACGAATACGACGGTTACCTAAGTGATCGATGTCATCGACTTCGTCGAAACCGTTACGGATATGAATGATGTTCTTCATTACCGCGACGATGTCTTCTTTCGACAATACACCGCTACCTTCGTCATCAGGAATGCTGAGACGACGGTTGAACTTCATACGACCTACTTTAGACAGGTCATAACGCTCTTCACTGAAGAACAAGTTCTGGAATAGTGCTTCGGCAGCATCTTTGGTTGGTGGCTCGCCAGGACGCATCATACGATAGATCTCAACCAGCGCTTCTAAGCGGTTAGTAGTTGAATCGATACGCAGCGTATCTGAAATATAAGCACCATGATCTAGCTCGTTGATATACAACGTGCTGATATCTTTAATACCGGCCAATGATAGTTTAGCCAGATCTTCTAAGCTAATTTCACTGTTGGCAGAGACTAAAACTTCACCCGTGTCCGGATCGATATAATCTTGAGCAGCATATTTGCCCACGATATATTCAACTGGCACTTCAAGCTCAGTGGTATTAGTCTTTTCTAACTGACGAATGTGACGCGCAGTAATACGACGTCCCGCTTCAACCAGTACAGAACCTTCAGCATCCTTGATGTCATAGCTGGCAGTTTCGCCACGCAGACGTTCAGGCACCAAAGACATGACCAGAGTATCTTTCTTGATCTTGAACTCAACGCGTTCGAAGAACAGATCGAGGATCTCTTGAGTAGAATATTCTAATGCACGTAACATGATGGTCGCAGGCAGTTTGCGGCGACGGTCAATACGCACAAATAGTGCATCTTTAGGATCGAATTCAAAGTCAAGCCATGAACCACGGTAAGGAATAATACGTGCGTTATACAGCACCTTACCTGATGAGTGGGTTTTACCACGGTCATGATCAAAGAACACGCCTGGAGAACGGTGTAATTGAGATACGATTACACGCTCAGTACCGTTGATAACAAAAGTACCGTTATCCGTCATCAATGGGATATCACCCATGTAGACTTCTTGTTCTTTAATATCTTTTACTGTGCCCGCCGCTGCTTCACGGTCATACAACACCATGCGTAATTTAACGCGTAGTGGAGCTGAATACGTAACACCACGGATCTGACACTCTTTCACATCAAAAACAGGCTCGCCAAGCTTATAGCTGACGTATTGCAGTTCTGAGTTACCAGAAAAGCTCTTGATGGGAAAAACGCTACGGAAGGCGGCTTCTAAACCGCGCTCACCGGTAGGATCTTGATCGGTGAACTTCTTAAAAGAGTCTAGCTGGATAGACAATAAATAAGGGATATCCAAAACTTTTGGACGCTTACCAAAGTCTTTGCGAATACGCTTCTTTTCAGAATAGGAGTAAACCATGGGTTTCCTCTGCTTACGAGATGTGACCAAGACTGAATAAATAACTTAAGTTATTAAAATTCAGCACGTTTGCCCATCACCGTTGATGGCAAGAACCTAACCAGTAATCTCTGCTAGGGACTGCAAAATTTGGCGACAAACGGTGAAAAAAAATCGCCAGCGCATATAGCGCAAAAAAGGCCGACGGTTAAAAAACCGCCAGCCTCCACCCAAGTGGCTTGGGTGAGCAAGCTAAATAATAGCTTACTTAATTTCTACAGAAGCACCAGCTTCAGTAAGTTCTTTCTTCAGAGCTTCAGCTTCTTCTTTAGAAACGCCTTCTTTAACTGCTACTGGAGCAGCTTCAGACATAGCTTTAGCTTCTTTCAGGCCTAAACCAGTTGCGCCACGGATGGCTTTAATAACTGCAACTTTGTTGTCGCCGTGAGCAGTCAGAACTACGTTGAATTCTGTTTGTTCTTCAACAACAACTGCTTCTGCACCGCCAGAAACAACAGCAGCAGCGGCAGAAACGCCGAACTTCTCTTCCATAGCTTCGATCAGTTCAACAACTTCCATTACAGACATAGCTGCAAAGGCTTCTAAGATTTGGTCTTTAGTGATAGACATAACAAATGTTTCCTATTGTTCTGAATTCAATTTTATTAAGCAGCCAGCTTGAAATTAAGCGGCTTCTTGTTTTTGATCGCGCAGGGCGGCCAGTGTACGAACGAACTTGCCAGCAGATGCTTCTTTCATAGTCATCATTAACTGAGCTAGTGCTTCTTCGTATGTTGGCAGTTTCGCCAAACGATCAATTTCAGCTGCAGGGATGAAATTCCCTTCAAAGGCTGCGCCTTTAACTTCGAAGTTAGCTTGTTCTTTAGCAAAGTCTTTTAACAGACGTGCTGCAGCACCTGGGTGCTCTAAAGAAAAAGCAATCAAAGTTGGGCCAGTGAACGTTTCTGCTAGGCACTCAAAAGCAGTACCTTCAACAGCACGACGAGCTAGCGTGTTACGTACTACACGTACATATACACCAGCTTCGCGAGCTTTTTTACGCAGACCGGTCATAGCACCTACAGTAACACCGCGAGAATCAGCGGCAACTGCAGATAGCGCACCTTTGGCAGCTTCGTTGACTTCAGCAACAATCGCTTTTTTGTCTTCGAGTCTTAATGCCATTGGCTTTACTCCTGGATTCTACCTAGGGTATTCCCTAGTATTTACCATACTAAATACTTATGTATTTAGTGACTTACGGTGCAGATTATCCAGTAAAAAATTTTAGCTGGGGCCTGACACCGTCTACGCAGGAAATTAAGTTATTTTTACAAAAAACACCTGCGGTCTTGGACGGAAACCTGAGTTAAATTCCGCCTAAACAGAAGATAAAACAGGCTTCAACCCACAAAGTGCGCGCATTATAGACTAATGCACCCGCTTTGTAAAATTATAGAGTTGTTTCAAGCGTAGCTTGATCAACTGCAACACCTGCACCCATAGTGGTAGAGATGCTGATCTTTTTCACGAAAATGCCTTTAGCAACTGCAGGCTTAGCCTTTTTCAGTGCTGACACTAACGCTTCCAAGTTTTCTTTCAATTGAACTGGTGTGAAATCCACTTTACCGATAGTAGTGTGGATAATACCGTTCTTGTCGTTACGGTAACGAACTTGACCCGCTTTGGCGTTCTTAACAGCTTCAGCAACGTTTGGCGTTACTGTACCTGTTTTAGGGTTAGGCATTAAACCACGTGGGCCTAAGATTTGACCTAACATACCAACAACGCGCATTGCATCTGGAGATGCGATAACTACGTCAAAGTTCATTTCACCGGCTTTGATTTTCTCAGCCAGATCATCCATACCAACTAGCTCAGCGCCAGCAGCTTTAGCAGCTTCAGCATTTGCACCTTGTGTAAATACTGCAACGCGAACGTCACGACCAGTACCGTGTGGCAACACTGTTGCACCACGAACGTTTTGGTCAGATTTACGTGGGTCAATACCCAGGTTAACTGCTACGTCTACACTTTCAACGAATTTTGCAGTTGCTAATTCTTTTAACAGAGCAACAGCTTCGTTGATATCGTAGCTTTTAGTACCGTCAACTTTTTCGCGAATTACGCGCATGCGTTTAGTTAGCTTTGCCATTATATTAATCCTCTACAACCAAACCCATTGAACGCGCAGTACCTTCGATTGAGCGAGTCATCGCTTCAATGTCAGCACCAGTCATATCGGCAGCTTTCAGTTCAGCAATTTCTTGAACTTTAGCGCGAGCGATAGTACCCACTTTCTGAGTGTTTGGACGTGGAGAACCTGATTTCAGGCCTGCAGCAGTCTTCAGTAAGTAAGACGCTGGAGAAGTCTTAGTTTCAAAAGTGAATGAACGGTCACTGTAAACAGTGATCACGACTGGAATAGGCATGCCTTTTTCCATTTTTTCTGTACGGGCGTTAAACGCTTTACAGAATTCCATGATGTTCACACCTTTTTGACCCAAAGCTGGACCAACTGGTGGTGATGGGTTCGCAGAACCGGATTTTACTTGTAGCTTAATATAAGCATCAATCTTCTTTGCCATCTGACATTTCCTCAGTTTGGGTTCAAACGCGCATCAGCGACATGCTGACATGCTCCCCCGAAAACAACGGGTGCGAATTATATAGAAATTCGCACCCGTTGCCAAACGGATTTTGTAGTTTATTTAATCAGCCTTTTTCAACTTGACTAAAATCAAGTTCAACAGGCGTAGAACGACCAAAGATCATCACTGATACTTTCACGCGGCTCTTGTCATAATCCACTTCTTCAACGGTGCCGTTAAAGTCAGCAAATGGACCATCACACACACGTACCACTTCACCAGGCTCAAATATGGTTCTATGAGTCGGTGACGCTGTCGTTTCTTGTAAGCGACGCAGAATTGCATCAGCTTCTTTATCTGAAATTGGGGCAGGACGATCAGACGTTCCGCCAATAAAGCCTAAAACACGCGGGATGCTTTTGACTAAATGCCAGCTGTCATCGTTCATTTCCATCTGGACTAACACATAGCCAGGGAAAAACTTACGTTCGCTCTTGCGACGCTGACCTGCACGCATTTCGATGACTTCTTCAGTCGGAACCAATACTTCACCGAAGTATGCTTCCATGCCATGCATTTTAATATATTCAATCAGTGACTTACAAACTCGGCCTTCATAGCCTGAGAATGCCTGCACTACATACCATCTTTTTTTAGCTTCTTTAGCTTCAGTCATTCGAGGTGCCTATACGCCAGTGATAAAATTGACAATTCGCATTAACACAGCATCCATACCCCAAAGGATAAGAGCTAAGATACCTGTTGCTGCAAGGACAATAAAAGTGGTGTTTAGCGCTTCTTGACGCGTCGGCCATACAACCTTGCGCACTTCGATATGCGCTTCACGGGCAAAAGCTAACGCTTTTTTACCTTTTACAGTCTGAAGCGCAATAAAACCAGCAATAGCGAATGCAACGATAACACTAAGCGCACGTATGACGGCACTGGCTTCGCTATACATTTGATTGCCAATAACAGCAGCGGCTAGCAATACAATCACTAAACCCCACTTCACGATATCCAGAGAATTGTTCTGGTTTTCAGTATTTGTTGTCATCGGTTTTTCCGTTACTCAATACGGCCTGAGCTTAGAGCACATTAATTGACGGGCATAATCCCACATCACTCTGCATTTCCGAACACCCTTAGAAACGCAAAATAGCATAAGCTCAGGGTCAAAAATCGGCCATAGATTGTATTCTTATTCGACTTTGTAAGCAAGGATGCGAATCCCATGCAAACCACAAAACCTATGAAATAATCCACTTAAACAAAAAAGGAAGCCGAAGCTTCCTTTTCAAACTAATTTCTATCGCAATTAAGCAATGATTTTAGCTACTACACCAGCACCAACTGTACGACCACCTTCACGGATTGCGAAGCGTAAACCTTCGTCCATCGCGATTGGGCAAATCAGAGTCACTACCATTTTGATGTTGTCGCCAGGCATTACCATCTCTACGCCTTCTGGCAGTTCGATAGTACCGGTTACGTCAGTTGTACGGAAGTAGAACTGTGGACGGTAGCCTTTGAAGAATGGAGTGTGACGTCCGCCTTCTTCTTTTGACAGAACA